>DDQZ01000061.1:66650-150402 GCA_002343505.1 Verrucomicrobiaceae bacterium UBA2429
CGGCGAAGGGATCGTCGTCGCCGGCGGCACGAACTGGGAGGGCGGCGTGAAAAACTGGCTCGACGCCATCCACATTTTTTCTCCCAAGACACAGTCATGGCGGCAGGCGGGCAGGCTTCCCTCGCCCCAGGCTTATGCGGTGTCGGGTGTCGTGGAGGACGAAAATGGATGGCCGCAACTCGTCATCAAAGGCGGCACAATGGGGGAGCGCACAGTGCCCGAATGGCGGTCCTTGAATCATGGCGGCGCACAAACCGTGATGGATATTGCGCCGCACCCTCGCGTCCTTGCCGCGGGCGGGATTGTGAATGGATGGCTGGTCCAGGTTGGCGGCACGAATGACCCGGCCAATCTCGCTGGACTGGTGCGTGCAGCGTTGCTGCTCAAACCCGGCGACGGCTTGATTGACATCTTGCCCGACTACCCCGGCGCGCCATTTGGCACGGCCGCCTGCACTGTGGCGGCGGCAGAGCTTTTCATTTTTGGCGGAGCCAATTGGGATGCATCCGCCAAGACCGTGCGCAACGCAGTCGAGGCCCACGCCCTGCATGTGGCAAAGCGCGCCTGGCGTCCCTTGAAACACCTGCCCTGCCCCGTGCGCGGACTGGCAGCGGTGGATCTGGGAAATGGCAGCCTTTATCTGGCCGGCGGCTACAAAAGTGATATGGAGGGATTCACCGCCGAGGCATGGTTTTACGACATCGCCAAAGACGAATACAAGCCCGCCAAACCCCTGCCGTATTCTGGCATGGTGAACTTGGTGGTCTGCAAAGGGCATCTCTACTGCCTGGGCGGTGAGGACAGGCAAAAGTCACGAACTAATGCCTGTTACAGAATAGGTCTGCCTGAGTTGGAAGTGAAGTAGCCCAAACAGTCGGCCCAATGCTTTAACACGCCTTATTATCAAAATTATTAAAGTCTCTATTATCATATTTAACCATCATATTTGATAATAATTTCAAAATTCGAATTTGACTGACTTGATCACTCTGGAAATTCAATCGAGCATTCTCAATGCTCGCAAAACTGAATTTTATAGTTAGTCAAGTTCTCGCAAATGCGAAAGCTCTGGTGGTTTTATTGGCTTTGATTGTCTGCGCCGGACCTTCCCGCGCCAATCTGGGCACCTTTTATTTCACGCCATTCGAATTCGCCTATGCCGGCGGGCTTTCCTCACCCGCGCTGGAAGGCAGCTTGTTCGCCCTGGAAGTACATGAGGTCTTCGGCAACCCCAACTCGGTCTATCTCAGCCTGCTCAACCTCAGTGATCTCTCCCACCCGAACATCTCCGCCACCTCGCCGACGATCACGGGCATCTACTTCGATGACAACGCCAGCCTGCTCAATTTCGGCTCGGCCAGCATTTTCGACCAGTCGCCCATGACCGGCTTCAACCTCGGCGGCGGCGGTCCGCCGAATGTGCCCGGCGGGGTGGGCATCAGTTTCTTTTCAGATTACCGCGTCTCAGCCACGCCACCCTCTCCCAGCATGGGGCTTGATCCCGGCCAGTTCCTCACTCTCCAGTTTGGGCTGCTCGGAGGCGCCACGGCGTCGGATGTCTTCCAGGCGCTGGCACATGAGGAGGCGTCCTCCGGCCTGAGACTGGCGCTGCATGTGCAGGAAATCGGCGTCGGCTCCAGCACCGAGGCATCCGGCTCCTTTGTGACCGTGGTGCCCGAGCCTGGCGGTTTCCTCCTGCTCGCCGTGGCGGGCATGGTGCTGCAACTGCGCCGCCGCCGCCGTTGACAGTGGGCGGAAATCCCGGCCACTAATCTACCGGGCCATTTTCCTCGAAATCCCTTGTCGCAAAATCAGCGGGATGCGCCAGCTTGGCCGCCCCTTTGCCATGGCCAACGAACGCAAGACCCTCGAAGAACGCGCCCTGATGTCAGACATCGAGCGCCTGCGCCACTCCTGCGCCCATGTGATGGCCACCGCCATCCTGCGCCTCTGGCCCGACGCCCAGTTCGCCTACGGCCCGCCCGTCGAAACCGGCTTCTATTACGACTTCCAGATGGCCCACCGCATCACGCCCGACGATTTCGAAAAGATCGAGGCCGAGATGAAAAAGATCGCCAAGGAAAACCAGCGCTTCGAACGCAAGGTGATCACACGGGAAGAAGCCATCGCCCTCGCCAAAAGCGGCCGCCTCGGTGGCCTCATCGAGCGCCCCGGCAACGAGAGCCGCTTCAAGCTCGACCTCATCGAAAAAATTCCCGAGGGCGAGGAGATCAGTTGCTACCAAAACGGCGACTTCCTCGACCTCTGCGCCGGCCCCCACGTCGGCTACACCAGCAAGTGCAAAAACGTCAAGCTCACCGCCGTCAGCGCCTCCTTTTACATGGGGGACGAAAGCAAAGGCCAGCTCCAGCGCCTCTACGGCACCGCCTTTGAATCCAAGGAAGAGCTCGAAGCCTATTTCGTCCGCCTTGAGGAAGCCAAAAAGCGCGACCACCGCCGCCTCGGCAAAGAATTGAAGCTCTTCCACATAGACGAGGACGTCGGCCAGGGCCTCATCCTCTGGACGCCCAACGGCGCCGTCATCCGCCAGGAGCTGCAAAACTTCATCAGCGAGGAATTGCGCAAGCAAGGCTACCATCAGGTCTTCACCCCGCACATCGGCAAACTGGCCCTCTACAAGACCAGCGGCCACTTCCCCTATTACAAAGAGTCGCAGTTCCCCGCCATCGTCGAGCAGGACCAGCTCGAGCAGATCGCCCATGAAGGCTGCACCTGCGCGGAGATGACCGCGCGCCTCGACGCCGTCTCCGCCCAGTTCGCCTCCCAGATCAACGAACGTACCGGCACCGAAGTCATCGGCCAGGACCGCGTGCTCGACGCCGAGAAGCTGCTCGACGGCTTCCTGCTCAAGCCGATGAACTGCCCGCATCACATCAAAATCTTCGCCAGCCAGCCCCGCAGCTACCGTGACCTGCCCGTGCGCCTCGCCGAGTTTGGCACCGTCTATCGCTGGGAGCAGAGCGGTGAACTCAACGGCATGACCCGCGTGCGCGGCTTCACCCAGGACGACGCCCACCTCTTCTGCACCGAGGAGCAAGTCGCCGCCGAAGTGCTCGGCTGCCTCTCCCTCGTCAAGACCGTGCTCACCACCCTCGGCATGGAGGACTACCGCGTGCGCGTCGGCCTGCGCGACCCGGACAGCGCCAAATACGCCGGCCGCCCCGAGCAGTGGGACCGCGCCGAGACCGCCTGCCGCGAGGCCGCGCAATCCCTCGGCGTGCCCTTCACCGAGGAGCCCGGAGAGGCCGCCTTTTACGGGCCGAAGATTGACTTCGTGGTGAAGGACGTCATCGGCCGAGAATGGCAGCTCGGCACCGTGCAGGTGGACTACCAACTCCCCATCCGCTTCGATCTCAGCTACAACGGCGCCGACAACAAGCCCCACCGCCCCGTCATGATCCACCGCGCCCCCTTCGGCAGCATGGAGCGCTTCTGCGGCGTGCTCATCGAGCACTTCGCCGGCCACTTCCCCGCCTGGCTCGCCCCCGAGCAGGTGCGCGTGCTCACCATCAGCGAAAAGGTGGACGCCTTCGCCAGCGAGGTCTTCGACCAGCTCAAAGCCGCGGGCCTGCGTGTCACGCTGAACAACGAGGCCGACAAAATTGGCGCCAAGATCCGCAACGCCCAGCTCGACAAAGTCCCCTACATGCTCGTCCTCGGCGAGAAGGAAGCCGCCGCCCAAAGCGTCGCCGTCCGCCACAGCAAAAAAGGCGACCTCGGCGTCAAACCCGTCGCCGACTTCCTCGCCGAAATCACCGCCGAGGTGCGGGAGCGCAGGCTGTGAGCTGATTCCCGTGACTCTCAAGTGAGCGCAAGACGACTTTCCCCTCTCATCCAGCCACTCCACCAGCAGCCTTGGACTCGCTGGCAGTCCCCTGGCCAGATCGTCATGAGTGGGGCATGAATTTTTCCGCGGCTCTTATTTCATGAGCGCATCTTTTTGGCGCGCTTGTTTCGCCTTGGGAAAACCGCCCTTCAGTCCGCCGTTTTCCCGCCTTCTCTTCCAGGCGCCTCCGCAGCCACGGGCTTGCGCACTTTTTGGGCGATCTTGTGCAGAATGCCGTTCACGAAAGAACCGGACTCACCACCACCGAGGCTTTTTGCGATCTCGATGGCCTCGTTGATGACCACCGGGCCGGGCACATCCGGCAGGTGCAGCAGCTCATGCACGGCGAGCCTGAGAATGTTCCGGTCCACGGCGGCAAGGCGCTCGATCCGGAAGTTGTCCAGCACGGGGCGGATGTGCGCGTCTATTTCCTCGAGGTGGCTGAGCACTCCCTGCGCGAGGGATTCGGCATGGCTGCGCACGGATGCCTTGGCGGAGTGGATGCTCCAAAACTCCCCGGCATTGGCGGGTTCACCCTCGCCCTGGAGTTCGCGGGCGAAGAGGTATTGCACGGCGGCGGCGCGGCCTTCACGTCGTTTTCCCATGGTGCTCAGGCGTCCTCCATTCCCGTTTCGCCGGCAAAGCTGGCGCGCATTTTGTTGAAAAGGCTGATCATCTGCACGGCCACCCGGCCGGCTTCGGTGCCGCGGTTGATGCTTTCGCCCAGGCAGCGCTCGCGGGCCTGCTCCTCGCTGGAGACGAGCAGCACCTCGTGAACGACGGGGGTGCAATGCGCCACGGCCATGCGCTGGAGCGCGTCTGTGACGGATGCTCCCACAAGGTCGCCATGTTCGGTGGCGCCGCGGATGATGACACCGAAGGCGATCAAGACATCCGGCAGGCTGTGGCGCAGCACCATCTCAGCGCAAACGGGGATCTCAAAAGCGCCCGGCACGCGATACACGGTAATGCTGGCGTTCGGGGCGATCTCGTTGATCTCCTCGCAGCCGGCGTCGAGCAGGCCCTGGACGTAGGTGTTGTTGTAAAGGCTCGCCACGATGGCGATGGAGACCGGCTCGTGGATCGTGCGCGGGCGGCTGGGTCCGTGTTGTGACATGGTGGTGAGATGCGGGGCTGGGTGAGTGGGCGGGGAAAATTCGAAGCTCGAATTTCGAGCTTCAAAGCCTGTGCCCGAGTTTTTTCTTCTTGGTTTCGAGGTATTTCTTGTTGTGCGGATTTGGGTCGGAAATGACGGGCACCTGCTCCACGATCTCCAGCTTGTGGCCCTCCAAACCCACCACCTTGCGCGGGTTGTTGGTCATGAGGCGAATTTTCCGAACACCCAGGTCGGAGATGATTTGCGCGCCGATGCCGTAGTCACGCAGGTCCATGGGGAAGCCTAGCTTCAGATTCGCCTCCACGGTGTCGAGGCCCTGCTCCTGGAGTTTGTAGGCGAGGATCTTGCCGTGCAAGCCGATGCCGCGCCCCTCGTGCCCGCGCATATAGACGATGACACCCGCGCCCGCCTCCGCCACCATGCGCATGGCGGAGTGGAGCTGGCTGCCGCAGTCACAGCGGCGTGAGGTGAAGATGTCGCCCGTCAGGCACTCGCTATGCACGCGCACCAGGGCGGGCTTGGCGGGGTCTATTTTGCCCATCACCAGCGCCACATGATGCACTCCATCCAGGGCGCTCTTGTACAAATGCAGGCGGAAGGTGCCGAAGTCCGTGGGCATGTCCACATCCTCGATCTTTTCCACCAGCTTCTCACTACGCCGGCGGTGGCCGATGAGGTCGGCGATGCTGCCCATCTTCAGCTTGTGCTTGCGGGCGAATTTCTTCAGGTCCGGCAGCCGCGCCATGGTGCCGTCAGGGTTCATCACCTCGATGAGCACGCCAGCCTCCCGCAATCCGGCCAGGCGGCACAGGTCGGTGGCCGCCTCGGTGTGGCCGGCGCGCCGCAGCACGCCGCCGGGCTTGGCCACAAGCGGATTGATGTGGCCCGGTTGTACGAAGTCCTGCGTGCTGCTCTCCGGGGCCGCCAGCAGGCGGATGGTGCGCGCGCGGTCGGCGGCGCTGATGCCGGTGCTGATGCCCTTGGCTGCATCCACGGTGACGGTGAAATCCGTGCGAAATGCCTCACGATTCTCCGGCACCATGCTCTCCAGCCCCAGGCGGTGGGCGATCTCCAGCGACACCGGCACGCACAACATGCCGCCGCCCTCGCGCACCATGAATGTCACCATCTCCGGTGTGATCTTTTCCGCCGCGCAGATCAGGTCGCCCTCGTTTTCGCGGTCCTCGTCATCAGTGATGATGACCATGCGCCCGGCGCGGATGTCCGCGATGACGGACTCCATGGGATCGCAGACATGTTTTTTTTGGGCTGGCATGGGGAGGTTGGAAAAGATACTTGCCGCCCGGTTCCGTCCGGGCTGCGAGGGTGCGGGAGGTAAGTCAGCCTCCGGCGCATTTCCAGCCTGGATTTTTATCTTCCGCAAAAAGGCCGGCTACCGGGGCCCATGCTCAACGCCCAGGCACCAGTCTGGCGAGATCCTCCGGCAGCGGAGACTGGAAACTCATCTCCCGCCCTGTGGCCGGATGCTGGAAACGCAGGGCAGTGGCATGCAGGGCGAGCCGGCGGGTGCTCGACGCGGGCTTGCCGCCATAAGTCACATCCCCGACAATCGGGTGCCCGGCGGCTGCGAGTTGGACGCGGATCTGATGCCGGCGTCCGGTTTCCAAAGTTATGTCCAGCAGGCTGCGGCCATATCCCTCGCGCACGACCCGGTAGTGGGTGATGGCTTCGCGCGTGGACGGTCCGGGGCGGGCGGCGGCATAAACACGGTGGGGCTGGCTTTCGTCCAGGTGCCCGCGCAATGTGCCTTGTTTTTGCTCCAACGCGCCTTCGACAACGGCCTGATACTGCTTTTCAGCCAGATCCCAGCTTTCCTGAAGGGCCAGCTTCGCCTCCTCGGTCCTGGCCAGAACGATGAGGCCGGAGGTGTCGCGGTCAAGACGGTGGACAATCCACAGCCGCGCCCTGGCATCACCAGTGCGCTCGCGCAAATGATCGGTGAGAAAGCGGAAGGCGGTGCGCTGGCGCTCCGTGTCCGTGGCCACAGTGAGCAAACCGGCGGGCTTTAGAATGACGAGGATGCTCTCATCCTCGTGCAGCAAATGCAGTCCTGCCGGAAGCGGCGCGACCTGCGGGGGGGCTTTCCGCGGACGGATGGTGATGACATCGCCGGGTTGCAGGGGATGGTCGTGACGGGTGACGGGACGGTCATTGACATGCACGGCGCCGAAACGCAGCCACTGCCTCATCTTGGTGCGCTTCACCTCCGGCCAGAGGCAAAACAAATGATCTAGGAGTGCGGCGGAGGCAGTGACAGTGCTTGAAAGCATGAGACAATGAAGACCTGGAAGGACAAAAGTGACATTCGAAATTTCACAGGCCGCCTTCGAAGGTCTGCAGGAAAGTGACTGGAGACTGAAAAGCAGGCGGAGCGGCTTGTTCCAGACATCAAGACATGGCAGGTTTTGAACATGCATGCTCAAGTAATTGCCTAGGAAATGAAAAAGAGATTGCCTTTCAGACAAGTACATGCGTTCCATTCAACATGACCCATCTAACGGGGTTTCCTTTTAAGGCGTGGAAATTCAGACTCCACCCTGCGGGATACCCCGGAGTGGTTTCAAATTGTCAAACACCCGCAGACGCGGGTCATGAAACAACTTGGACTGCTTCGATGAAAAGCAACCGACCCACCCACAACAGCACAGACCATGAAACATAAAATCTACCTTCTGGATGACCATCCAATCGTCATTGAGGGACTCAAAAAAATCTTCGAGGGCCAGGAAGACCTTCAATTCGTTGGCTACTCCGAGGACGCCAACAACGCGCTCGTCGAAATCGAGAAGCTCAAGCCGAACCTCGTCATATTGGACCTGACCCTCAGGGACCGCAGCGGCGTGGATCTGATCAAAAAACTCAAGCAGTCCCATCCCAGCATCAGCGTGCTTGTCTATTCGATGCATGATGAAAATGTTTATGCCGAGCGCTGCCTGCGCGCCGGCGCCATGGGCTTCATCATGAAGGGGGAACCCGCCGAACGTGTCATCCAGGCCATTCGTCAGGTGCTGGGTGGCGGCTTCTTTTTCAGCGCCGCTCTTCTCAGCAGCATCGTCTCAGGCGGCGGCCCCCGTTCCGGCTCCCGCGGCGAGCCCGGCCGCATGCTCAGCGACCGCCAGCTCGAAGTCTTCGAGATGGTCGGCCGCGGCTTCGACTCCCACGAGATCGGCGAGAAGCTCCAGCTCAGCGCCAAGACGGTGGACGCCCACAAGGCCAACATCCGCCAGAAACTGGGTCTCGACTCCGCGCGCGAACTTCTCATGGAAGCCGTGCGCTGGGTGGAAAAATAAGCCGCCCGTTCAAGTGTGCTCAACTGATGCCAGGGGGGTCGCCTCCTGGCATTTTTTTCGCGCGCTCAAAGAACCGCGGCGCGCACAACCTCCGGGCTGATGCCGCGCAGTTGGAAGACGCGCAGCAGCGTGTCCTCGATCAGGTTGTTCGGGCAGGAGGCGCCCGCTGTGATGCCGATGACCACCGGGTCCGGAGAGGCCAGCTTGCCGGAGTAGCTGGTTTTCTCCGACTTCGAATGCAAATCGAAATGCACAATCTGCTCCAGCGACTCCAGGCACTCAGCCGTGCGGATGAAAAAGGTCGGGAGTTGCTGCTCGCCAATCTCGACAAGGTGCGTCGTGTTCGAGCTGTTGTAGCCGCCAACGACCAGCAGCACGTCCAACGGATGACGCAGCAAATGAAAAAGAGAATCCTGCCGCTCTTGCGTCGCTCCGCAGATGGTGTCGAAGACCAGGAAATTTTTCGCTCCCTCCTCCGGACCGTCGCGATCCTGGATGGCCTGATGAAGACGGCGCTGAATCTCCTCCGTCTCGGATTTCAACATTGTGGTCTGATTCGCCACGCCGATGCGGCGCAGGTGCGTGTCCGGATCAAACCCTTCGGAAAGCGCGCTGGCACCTTTGAATCGGTCGAGAAAAGCAGCCTTGTCACCGCCATTGCGGATGTGATCGCAGACGAAATCCACATCCGCCAGGGTGAGCACCACGAGATAATGGCCCCTGCCATCGTCACCCAGAGCGCGTGAGGAGGTGGCGCGCGTCTCCTCGTGCTCCGCCTTGCCGTGAATGATCGAGGTGAAGCCGGTCTTGGCGTAATTGCGCACGCGTTTCCACACGCTCATCACGTCCCCGCAGGTGGTGTCCACCACCATGCAGCCGCGCTCGGCGATCTTTTGCATCAACCTCGTCTCCGCGCCAAATGCCGGAACGATGACCACGTCCTCGCTTTGAAAATCCGCGATGGCCTGCTCGTGCTGGCCGACCGGGATGCTCACAATTCCCATCTCGGTGAGCTGGCGGTTCACCTCGGGGTTGTGGATGATCTCTCCAAGCAGGAAGACACGCCTTTCGGCAAAGACCTTCCGCGCCGCGTAGGCCAGGTCTATCGCCCGCTCCACTCCGTAGCAAAAACCAAATTCGCGCGCCAGTCGCACCGTGGTTCCGTCAATCGTCAGCACACCCCCGGAGGCGCGCACGGCCTCGACCAGCGGGCTGCGGTAGTGGCTCTCCACCTCGGCCTGCACACGCTCCATCACCTCCGGCGTGCGGACATTGACACGACGGGAACCGGCGGGGGCTGGCGCTGCGGACATCGGGATCAGTAATTGTAAACCTTGCCCTGCGCGGCGTCAGTGAAGACCTGGCTGCTCAGCATGTAGGAGTCAGGCGGGTCGGGCAGGGTGGAGTCATCCAGCACGGGCAGGCTTTTGCCATGCGTGGCGTCCTCGGGATGACTGGCGGCCACATGCAGAGGCGTGCCGACGGGGACCGCGTCAAAGAGCTTCTTCGCCGTCTTGATGGGCAGGCGCACGCAGCCGTGGGTGCAGGGGTAGGGCTTCACCCAGCCCCAGTGCATTCCATAGGCGGGCGCGTAAAACGACATCCAGTAAGTCATCGGGTAACCGGCGCCTGGCGAGCTGACACGGCGGCGCTGGGCGGTCTTGCCGGTGATGCGGTGGTGCCCGGCGGGAGTGGGCGAGCTGGCCGTCCCCACCGCGCAGGGGCTGGCGAGCAGCACGCGGTCGCCTTCCACCAGATAAATGCGCTGGGCTCCGGTGCTGATCTTGAGCTTGAGCGCGGAGGGATTTTTCACCGCCTCCATGGGCGGATCGAAGCGTGTGGAGTAATTGCCGCCCCTGGGCTTCTTGGTGACGCAACTGGCAAGCCCGGCGGCGAGCACTGCAAGGACGAGAAAACGCAGGACATGGGGAACAGGTGAGGATTTCATGCGAAGGCCACGCTTAGCACGCCCGGCGCGGGCATCCAGCAGTTTTCAGCGACGGAAAATCCGGGCGTTTTTTGCTGACACCGCGCGTTCCAGTGAGGTAAATTCGCCTCCACCGATGAACCACCAACTGCTGACCGCCCTGCTTTTTTCCCTGCCGCTGGCCGCGGCCGCCCAGACTCCCGATGCGGAGCCAAAGACGGAGTGGAAGCTTTTCACCGGCAAATCCCTCGACGACTGGGAGACCGTGGACATCGGCGGCAGCGGCGAGGTCACTCTCGAAGGCGGGCAGATGATCATCGCCCAGGGCGACAGTCTCAGCGGCGTGGTTTACAAAAAAGTCGCCGAACTGCCCCTGACCAACTACGAGATCACCCTCCAGGCCAAGCGGCTGCAGGGCGTGGACTTCTTTTGCGGCCTCACCTTCCCCGTCGGCAAGCTGGACCGCTGCGCCACTCTCATTCTCGGCGGCTGGGGTGGCAGCGTCACCGGCATCAGCAGCATTGACGACCTGGATGCCGCCAACAACTCCACAGGCAGCTACCAGCGCTTCGACGACGACAAATGGTACAGCGTGAGGCTGCGCGTGACGCCGGAAAATCTCAGCGCCTGGGTTGATGAGAAGCAGGTCGTGGACGCCGACATCAATGGCCGGAAGGTCAATCTGCGTCCCGGTCCCATCGAGGCCTACGCCCCGCTCTCCATCACCACATTCACCACCATGGCTGCCATCCGCGGTGTGACCCTCAAAAAGCTGTGACCTAGCCGCCCTTCACGGAAACGCGCCCAGCAGCACGCGCCCGGATTTCCTGACCGCTCCATCCGGCAGTAGAAAATAGCCGTGTCCCTGTACGGAACCACCGGTCCGCACCAGCCGTGCCTGCCACACAGCCTTGCGCGGCGGAACCGTGGCGAGAAGAAAATCACCCGCTATCTGCCCGGTCTTGGTGTCCAGCTTGGATATTTTCACCCGGTTGGGGTTGATGTCCAAAGCCGTCGGCACACGCGCCTTGAGAGTGACGCCGGCAGCGCTTGGATTGAAAAGGGTGACCAGAAGATCGAACTCCATGCCAACGTCATCCAGCCCGCCCGCGCTGAAGTCCAGCAGCGCGTTGTCATCGCCAATGTCGAAGCCCATGAGCATTCCGCCTTTGTCAATCATCGGGTAGCCGCCGCCCTCCGCGTCCAGCATCAGCGGGCCGAATCCTTCTTGATAAAGCGTGTCCTTGGACTTCGCGTCGCCCCCGGGTTTGAACCACGAAAGCGATCCCATGACATCATTGTCCACCGGCTCGAATCCAGGCGTGACTTCAAGCACTCCTGCCAGCGATCCCTTTTTTGCGTACAAGGAATGATACACCAGCACCTGGCCGCTGCGACCGATGAAGGTCTTCGTCGCGAATGCCATGCCATCGCCGAGATTCCCGCCCACCGTGAGTCCGCCATTCGCCTCGGCCACGGTGAAGGCGCCAAAGCCATCCCCCTGCGGAAAAGCCGCGGCCGGGTCGGACTGGATGAGGCGGAAGGAATGCGGGCCTTTGAAGTCGGCAGCATTGTCGTCTTTCGTCCAGGCATTGCGCCAGGCGTTCACTGGTGTGTCATTTCCGCCGGAGGCGAGATCACCCGCCACCAAGTTGTCATCCGCGTCGAAAAACAATGACAGCGTTTGTGGATCCGCACCTTTGGGCTGGAGCATGACCGTCAGAGCCGGATGATCCTCATCGTCCACATCCGCGTCGAGCTGTCCTTTGAAAGGCAGCGCGGTGGTGCCTGTGATGACCTTGCCGGAGACCGAGCCGGTGCTAGCCACAGTCATCTCATAGCGCGAGCCGAGATTGCCGTTGAGCAGCGGGTGCGGCTCAATGAGGCCGTGGAAGAGTCCGGCGATGCCGTCGGGGAGAAAACCCACATTGATGTCGAACTCGAGGGTTTCATCCGCCGCGCCAGCGGCGTTTTTGGCCTTGATCACCAGGCTGTAGGCGCCGCCCTTCAGTGGCTTGCCGCTGATGACTCCGGTATTTCCATTGGCAGTCAGTCCGGGCGGCAGGTTCTTGATCGTAAATGTCACCGGCAGATTCACGACCGGGATTTGCAGCACATAGTCCCCGCTCACTGTGGCCGAATCTATCTGCGCCGGCATGGCGAGAGCGGGCTTCAAGACACCCGCCTGGGTCACCGTGTGCGCCTGACCGCCGATGAGCACCGTGGCGGTGCGCTGCTTCAAAGAAGTATTGGCCAGCACGGTGAGAGTGACGGTGCCATCACCCATGCCTGCCGGTGGCCCGGAGATGATCCAAGGCGGCGTCTGCACGGACCAGAGTCCGTCCGAGGTGACTTCGATGTCATGGGATCCGCCAACGGAGGCGAGATCGCTTTTTTCACTCAAATCCAGCATGAGCGTCCCAGGCATCAACGTCACCGCCGCGAATGCGGAGCCGCCGAAGGCATCTTTCACCGTGTAGGAAAAGAGCGTCGGCGTGGAAAAATTCGCCGCCGTGGTCAGCACGAGGGTGTTGCCCGTCTTTTTCAGGCTGGCACCCGCCCCCGGCTTTGTGAAGGAGGCCAGCAACAGCGCGTCGCCATCCGGATCGAAGTCATTATCGAAGACATCGAGGACGACCGTGCTTCCCGGCAGCACGGTGAAGGTGTCATTGACTGCGGCCGGGGCGCGGTTCGCCGTGGTGAAGCTCATGGTGGCTCCATTCGCGGCCACTTGCACGCCGGCGGCGCGCGCGCGATAATGATATTTCGTGTGCGGATTCAACCCGCTCAACACCGCGCTCACATTTTCCACTCCAGAGCCATCCACCGTCGCAGGGTCAGCCGCCACAGTCATGCCCAATGCCGTGGTGGTGCCGTAATCGAAGAAAACTTCCCTGGCGAAGCCCTTCGCATCCACCGTGCCGCGCAGGGTGGCTCCTTCAAAAGTCGCATCCGTTGCGGCCAGTGTTTTCACCACCGGCGGCACTGGCTTGCCAAGGATGCCGAAGGTGTGAAAGTTGTCCATGAACACCTGATGAGCGTCTGTAACCTGCGTTTCCTCCGAGTAGGCGCCGAGATGGATTTTGAAGCTGCCGGACGCTGTCATTCCCCAGCCGCCGGTGACGGGATTAAAGGTCCTGAAGACTGTCCAGGAGTAGCCATTGAGCGGACCGTCGGGGTCATACGCCGCCGACAAGGTTTTGCTGCCGGCATCCCATGAGATGCGCACGGCGGCATGAGTGGAGGGGGCGTCCTCAAAGGTTTCCGGTTCATCCTCATCATTGAAGTCCACCTCATTGAAAAAATGAAACCGCTGCGGGCTGTCAAAATCCCGGTAGTTTTCCAGCCAGGCGGAAAATCTGTCCCTTCCATCCGCGCTGTGGCTGACAAACAGACCGGCCCCGACCGCCGTAAAACTGCCAGACAAAGGTATCCAGGGCACGCGCACATCCGCTTGCACGCTCCAGTCGCTGGCAAAAGGCGCGTTCACCAGCCAGGGCCAGACCATGAAATCCTCATCGGAAGATCCTGCGCTGGTGAAACGCAGCACGCCGCCAGTCTGGGTGAGCAGCCCCGAGCCTTCGCTGATGTTGCCGCCCCATTTGCTGGTGTTTTTGCTGGCGCCCTCAAAATCATCCTTTCCTGTGGGACTCCCCGCGACAACGGACTGGACGGCGCTGATCGCCTCGAAATTGTCCGCGTAAGCATCGCCGGAATTCACCGTCATGCCCTGGTGCTCGCCAAAGACAGCCAGTGTGAAACGCGATGACGCGTCCATCATCCAGTCCGTGGCGGGCGCGTCCACGTCCACCGTTTTGAGCAGCGTCCAGGCATGGCCGCCTTCAGGACCGTTGAAGTCATAATAAAAGGACAGCATCTTTGATGCCGCATCGAAGCTGATTCGCAGTGAGCCGTCTGTCGAGCTAGTATCCGCGTGGGTCTCGCCGACATCGCCTTCCGTGGTGTAGCGAAAGCGTCTCTGCGGTATGCTGCCTCCCACATGTTCGACTTCCAGTTGCACCTCGCCAACGGAGTCCCCTCCATAAACAGCCAGCACCATCTGCAGGCGGTCCCCCTCCTCCGCCAGGCTCACATGCCCCACATGCACATCCACCCGCGCCTCCCAATCCTGAGTGTAGCTGCCGGTGTTCAGAATCCATGGCCGCTCAGAGTAGCCGAAGGGCGAGGCCATCCCGTCCCCCGTGTATTCGAGTCTCCCGTTGACCTCGTTCAATGCCCCCGTGTTGCCGGAGTCGTCAGGACCCCATTTTGTCGCGTTCCTGTCGTTGTCGTTGAAATTGTCGCCACCGAACAAATTGACCAGGACCATTTCTGAAACGGAAAAGTTGTCCGCATGCATGTTCATCACTCCCGTGACCTCCGTTTCCTCGGAATACCCTCCAATGAGAATTTGAAACACATCCCCTTCCGTCATGTTCCAGCCCCCGCCGGCCGGATTGAAAGACTGCAAAGCGGTCCATGCTTGGCCGTTGGCTGGCCCGTCCGCGTCATACTCCGCCGTCAAAGTGCGTGTGACCGCGTTCCAGGAAATTCGCACCGTGGCCAGATGATTGACGGCTTCGGCAAAGGTCTCTGTCGTGTCGTCATCTATGTCCACCGCGTTGAAAAAATGAAACTGCTGAGCCTCTCCGGGATTTCGATAGTTTTCCAAGGCCATGGAAAAGGCGTCCGTGTCATCCAGTCCACTGCGGACGATGATGCCCATGCCTGCGGCGGTATGGCCGTCGGCAAGGGCAATGTGAGGCACATGGACATCCACCTGCACGGTCCAACTGCTGTCGAACGGGGCGTCGGCCAGCCAGGGCCACGCCATGAAGTCATCATCCGTCATCCCGTCGCTGGTAAAGCGCAGCACCCCGCCCGTCTGGGCAAGCTGGCCGGAACCAGACGACACATCAGCGCCCCATTTGGATTCGTTTTTGGCGGCGCCGGAGAAGTCCTCGTCACCCAGGAATTGCGCGTGCGTTTGAGCCGCCGCCAGAAGCAGGGCGCCCCCAAGAAGGATCGTTTTCATAAAGGTGGATTTTGTTAATCCAAAGTGGGTTCAAAAACGCTGGATGGCGAATGATTTGTGGGTTGCGCGCACTGAACGGCAAAAATCGCCCCAATCATCCGGGGCATCTCAAGCGCGCCAACTCCGCCCGCATCCGACCTAGCCAATCAGATAAATCACCCGCCGCAGACCTGACCGCTCCTCCACCGTGCGGCCCACGGGCCGACCAAGCACGCGCTCGATCATCTCGCATTCGATCTCCTCGACCAGCGGATACTTTTTCACCACCTCCACCAGCGGGCAATGATAATCCACGAGGCGGAGATCGCCGCCGGGCGACATCTCCACCTCGCAAAGGCGGCCCTCCTGGCTGCGCAGGCGGGCTATCACAATGGCTTTGTTTTCCAGCAGGCTCTCCTTGTCCGCAGCCTCCTGGTAACGCGCGGCACGCTCCTGATAGAATGCGTAGAGCAGCTTTTCCGCGGCAGTGGGACCGAACACCCGCTCCGCATGTCCCAGCATTTCAATGAGCGGATCAGGAGCGCCACCATTGAAAAGCGGGTCCAGCTTTTGCGTCAGCCGGTAGATCTTCTCCGGGCGGCCATGCGGCACAGGGTGGCGCCAGGTGTCGAGGCAGCCCTTTTTCACCAACGCATCGCAGTGCTGCTTCACCCCCATGTAGCTCATCTTGAGCGCGCCCTTCAGCTCGTTCACAGTCATGCCGGGAGACTGCTTCAAGAGACGGATGATCTCCAGGGCAGGCGAGGGCACGAGTTCTCGAAGGAGATTCAGGATCATGGCCGGTGATGCCCGTCGAGACTAGCGGGGGTTGCGTCTTTGCCAAGCCCGCAAACAACGCGCCGCCTTCAGTTTTGCGCCCGATACGGAAAAACTTATCCAAGATGCATGGGGTCCACATCCCATGTGACGATGATGTCCGCCGGCAGGGTGGTGGCTTTCACCACGGCGCGCAGATGGGCGCACAGGGGACGGATGGCGGGGCTGCTCAAGAGGAGCTGGAAGCGGTGCTGGCCGTGCGCGCGGGACAGCGGCGCTGGCGCGGGATGGCCGAGGTAGGCGCCCTCGGGCAGACCTTCGGCGAGGCGCTTGCGCAGCGTTTGCAGGGTGAACTCGGCCTGCGTTTCATGCGGGCCGCGCGCACTGAGCAGGACGACGTGACTGAAGGGCGGATAGGCCAGCGCTTTACGCTGCTCCAGCTCCTGATCAGCGTAGCCCTCGTAGTCGTTGTGGCGGCTGAACTGGATGGCCGGGCTGTGCGGGGCGTGCGTCTGCACGAAGACCTCCCCCTTCACCTCGCCACGCCCGGCGCGCCCGGCCACTTGCACGAGCAGTTGGAAGGTGCGCTCGGCGGCGCGGAAGTCGGGCAGGTTCAGGGCGGTGTCGGCATTGAGCACGCCGACGAGGGTGACGTTCGGGAAGTCGAGCCCTTTGGCGATCATTTGCGTGCCGATGAGGATGTCGAGCTTCTGAGCACGGAAGTCGCGCAAGATGTCACGCAGTTGGTTTTTCCGCTGCATGGTGTCGGTGTCCACGCGGGCGCTGCGGGCCAGGGGGAA
Source organism: Verrucomicrobiaceae bacterium UBA2429 (assembly GCA_002343505.1). GTDB lineage: Bacteria > Verrucomicrobiota > Verrucomicrobiia > Verrucomicrobiales > Verrucomicrobiaceae > Prosthecobacter. Next base: position 83,444 of record DDQZ01000061.1, read on the forward strand.
GACCTCGCGCACGGCGGCCTCGACGCGCTCGGTGCCGAAGCCGCCGTATTTGAGTCCGGGCTCCTTGCACGCGGGGCATTTCACGGGCGGCACGCGCCGGGCGCCGCAGATGTGGCAGACGAGGCGGTTGTCCTTTTTATGCAGCGTCATGGGGATGGCGCAGTCCTGGCATTGGACGACCTCGCCGCAGGCCAGGCAGGAGAGGCTGGTATTGTAGCCGCGGCGGTTGAGGAAAAGAATTGTTTGTTCGCGCTTTTCGAGCCGGTCCGTGATGGCGGCGCGCAGGCGCTGGGAAAGGATGGCGGCATTGGCGGCAGAGACCTCGGTGCCCTTTCGCCGCTCCAGGCGCATGTCCACGATGCGGATGAGCGGCATGGATTTGCCATCGGTGCGGCGCGTCATGCGCAGGAGCTGGTATTTGCCGGCGCGGGCGTTTTGGAAAGACTCCAGGCACGGTGTGGCGGAGCCGAGCAGCACGGCGCAACGCTCCAAATGCCCGCGCACCACGGCCACATCCCGCGCGTGGTAGCGCGGCGCGTCCTCCTGCTTGTAGGAGGGCTCGTGCTCCTCGTCCACAATGATGATGCCGACATTCTCCAAAGGCGCGAAGATGGCGCTGCGCGCGCCGATGACGATCTCGGCGCGGCCTTCATGGATCTTGAACCACTCATCGTGGCGTTCGCCATCGCTGAGGTGGCTGTGGAGCACGGCCACGGCGTCTTTTTTGTCGGAGAAGCGGGCTTTGAAACGCTCGATGGTCTGCGGGGTTAGGCTGATCTCGGGCACGAGCACGAGGGCGGTGCGGCCTTGCTTCAGCACTTCGGCGATGGCCTGCAAATACACCTCCGTTTTGCCGCTGCCGGTGACGCCGTGGAGCAGCAGCGGGCGCGGCGCGGTCTCGCCCGTGTGGTTCACGGCTTTCAGGACCTCGGCGAGCGCGGCGGTCTGCTCGTCGGTGAGGGTGAGGGCCTGGCTGGGCAGAAAGTCTTCAGTCTGAAAAGGATCACGCTCCACGCGCAACTCGCTGCGGGTGATCCAGCCCGCGGCGAGCAGGGGTTTGATAATGGCGGTGGCTCGCGGCAGCTCGCGGCGCAGCTCGCTGAGGGTGGACTCGCCGCCGCTGGAGCGGAGCTTTTCCAGGATGCGCGCCTGCATGGGCGCGGTGCGGTGGAGTTTGTCGAAGATCTCGGGAGGCGGCTCTTTAGCCAGCTTCAGGTGGCTGTCGGTGAGAAAGGTCTCGGGCTTTTCCCGGACGGCCTGGGGCAGCATGGTGCGCAGGACGCGGTTCACTGGCACCACATAGTAACCGGCGATCCAGTGCGCCAGCTTCAGCAGGCCTGAGGTAAACATGGGCCGTGCGCCGATGAGGGCGCAGATTTCCTTCAAGCGCCCGCCGTGGACGGTCTGCTCCGGCAGCTCGATGACCACGGCGCGCACGCGCTGGTTTTGCATCGGCACGGTGACGCGCGAGCCGAGGCGGATTTGATCCGCGAGCTTTTCTGGAATGAGGTAATCCAGCTCCAGCGCGGCTGCGGTCTCGACCTGCACGCGGGCGATTTTTTGCCCTCCCGGCTCGGACACGCCTTCCTCGGGGCCGAAAAGGCCGAGGTTGGGTGTGTCAGAAGGCGGAGGCATGGCGGGGTGTGTCAGTCGGAGAGTGTGTGCGGCGGTGAAGCCGGGCACATGACAGCGCGCGCCATCAACTCCTCAACTCACTCTTTATCTCCGCCATCCTCGTTCCGCGCAAGCCGGCGCTTGAAATGTAGCTGCTGGACGCGGCGCGCGTCAGCGCGCGTGGTGATGACATCGTAGCTCTCGATGACCACAGTCTCGCCAATCCTGGGCAAATGGCCGAGGAGATGGGTGACGTAGCCGCCGATGGTGGTGACCTCGTCGCTCTCGATATTGATGCCGGCCTGCTCGGCCAGTTCGTAAAGGTTGAGCGTGCCTTCGACGACGAATTCATCATCATTGACGCGGCGGAACTCGCTGGTCTCGTGGTCAAACTCGTCCTGAATGTCACCAACGATCTCCTCAATGACGTTGTCGAGCGTGACAATTCCCACCGTGCCTCCGTACTCGTCAACCGCCAGGGCGATGTGAACGTGCTTGTCGAGGAAGAAGCGCAGGAGCTTGTCTATTGGCATCATCTCCGGAACCATCGGCAGGTCGCGCTTGACGCCGCGCAGATCGGCGCCGGACTTGCCGACCAAGCCGAGGAGATCCTTGATGTGAATGAGGCCGATGCTTTGGTCGAGGTGGCCTTCGACGAGCGGATAACGGGTGTGCTTGTGCTGGATGGCGGCGGCGAGACTGGCCTCGAAGCTGTCGTCCGCGTCAAGGCAGACGACCTGGTTGCGCGGCGTCATCACATCCCGCACGCAGCGGTCGTTGAGCGCCAGGGTGTTGAGCAGGATGTCCTTCTCCGTGTCGGTGACCTCGTCGGACTCGCTGCTGGCGGCGACGATGTGGCGGAGCTCCTCCTCAGAGTGGGCCAGCTCGCTTTCAGAGGCGGGTTCGAGACGGAAGAGCACCTTCAAGAGCCAGTTGGCGGTCCCATTCAGCACCCAGATGGCGGGCTTGAAGACGATGTAAAAAAAATGCAGCGGCCTGCTGATGGCGAGCGTGGTGGGCAGGGCCTTGCGGATGGCGAGCGACTTCGGCATCAATTCGCCGAGGATGACGTGCAGATAGGTGATGAAACCGAAGCCGATGCCGATGGAGACGGAGGAGATGACCGTGTCACTCGTGATGCCCAGCTTCCACATCAAGGGCTGGATGATGCGCGCGAGGTAAGGCTCGCCAATCATGCCGAGCGCGATGCTTGCGATGGTGATGCCAAGCTGGGTGGCGGAGAGATAACCGTCGAGGTTTTTGATCTCGGCGCGCGCGGTCACGGCGGCGCGGTTCCCCTCGTCGGCGAGCGCGTCGAGCTGGGTGCCGCGCACTTTGACGATGGCAAACTCGGCGGCGACGAAGAAAGCGTTCAACAGCACGAAAAAGAGCACCAGGGCTGCGGACCAGGCCACCTCGCCCGCAGTCAGGTTCCACTCATGCAGCACCTCGTGCGAACCGCCCAGGGCTAGCACAGGGATTGGATGATGGAGCAGGTTCATTCCTTGGTGGGCGGCTCGTGGACGGTGATTTCGCCGGGCTAAAGACGCTCGTAGGAGCCGTCGCAGCGTTTTTCGAGAATGGTAAACCCGGCCTTTTTGGCGTCCGTGACGGACAGCGGCCTGGTGATCACCGGTGTGTTGAAAGTGCTGACCAATTTTTTCACCGGCTGCCTGCACAATGGACAGTGCGCGAGCGCAGGCCTGGACATGGGGCGCCTCAAATCAAAACCCCTCCTGCAGGAGGGGCATCCTTTTTCCGGGTCTTCGGCGATGTAGGAATAGGTGGGCATGTCGGAAGCGCTCACACCCTCCGCAGCGCACCCGGGGGAGGCATGTCCCTGAATGCGCGGGGCAAAACCTTACCAACTGGATTTGGTGACGCCGGGAATAAGCCCGGCGAGTGCGCACTCGCGGAAAGTGAGGCGGGACATCTGGAAGCGGCGCATGTAGGCGCGGCGGCGGCCGGAGACGCGGCAGCGGTTGGTGAGACGCGTGGGGCTGGCGTCGCGGGGGAGCATGGACAGGCCGACATAGTCGCCCTGCGCTTTCAGCTCCGCGCGGAGCTTCGCGTATTTATTGACGGTCTTTTGTTTGCGCTTTTCGCGCTCGATCCAAGCTGTTTTTGCCATAGGGGCGGCCAAATTGCCCCATCCGACCCCGCGCGCAAGAGAAAATTTCCACTGGCAAAGCCCGGCATCCTATCCTATCACAAACCCACTATGCTGTTTGGAATGTTCATCGCCGCCGGTTTTCTGCTCCTGGGTGTCGTCGTTTTCACCTTTTTACAGAAGGCCTGAGTCGGCGTGCCGGCATCAACCCGCTGATTCGAGGCCCATGTCAGGCTTGGAAATACCGGCATACAAGCCTGGAAATCGGCGCTCCAGGGCTTTGGGCGTGACGTAGCCGATGAGCTGGGCCTCGTTCCAATCCACCAGACCCCAGTAGGCATGCGGCAGGGCCATGATGACGGCTGTGCAGGTGGGCATGCGCGGCACATGCGCGCGGGCCAGGATGCGCTCGGCGAACTCGTGCATCCCCGGATTGTGCCCGAACAACACGGCATGAGCCTTGTCCTCCTCCAGTTCGCGCACGATCTCCAGCAACCGCTGCGCCGGCGCCAGATACATCCGCGAGTCCAGCCGCAACGCCTCCACCGGCAAGGCGAAGTGCTCCCTCATGATCTGGGCTGTGGTCAATGCGCGCAGGGCGGTGCTGGTCACCAGCAAATCGGGCGAAGGCAGCAGTGGGGGTGTCTCCCCGCCACCGAAATAAGTGTGGCGCAGAAAAGACCCGACCGCAGGCGCCGCGCGCAGACCGCGCTCGTTCAGCGGACGATCATGATCCGCCAAGCCGGATTGCTCCCAGCTTGATTTGGCATGACGGATGACGGTCAGGTATTTCATGAAAAAGCGCCGTCCGTCGCATGACGAGGGGCGGGTGTCAAACCATCTGCAGACGCGGTCATGACGGGAAAAAAGTTCGGGCAAGGACGGCCGGGCATCGAATCGCCCTTGCTCAAAATGCCATGAGATTCTAGTTTATCTAGTAAGTAATGATTATTTGTCTCGAAACATCCATCCTCGGTGGTCACCTTTCCAATGAAGTCCCTGGTCTGATCACGGGATCCCTGCATCTGGCCGGAAGCAGACAGCCAGTCCAAGTCGAGTTGGCGGGCAATTTTTGCCGGGACATCGCCGGCTGCCGTGTGGACCTGCACAACCCGCTGCCCGACGCGGACCTGGATGACGTGGCATGGGTGTCACCTCTGCAATCGGGCTTTTCAGGTGTCATGACAGCCTCTTATCGAGTGGTCAAAATGCCCCGTCGGCGCAGTGCCGGAGGCAAAAAACTGGAGGCGCCCGCCGGTCTGAAAAATCTCCTGTTCATGGAATGGTTCAACAAGCAAGGCCAGCGGCTGCTCATCCAGTCCTGGCAGATCCAGGTCCGCGTGGGCGCCCCGTGCTGGAAAATGAGCGCGGAGGAGGAGTCTGCCATGCTTCGTCAGGCGCGGACCCGGCGAAAGCACTTCCTGCTCAACCAGCGCGAAGACGGCGGCTCGCAGGATGCGTTGCTGGCCCCCGGACTGGCTGACCCCTTTGAACCCCACGACCTGCGTGGAAATCCCTTTGACACCCTGCCGGAGAATCTGCCTACCCGGGAAAAAGAGTCGAAAAGTGGAGGTATAGACCCCGCAGCCCGAGCCGCGACACTGCATGAGGAGTTGCGCCGGTTCGGAAACCTTCTGGATCCTGTCGTGACTCCATCAGTTCGCCCCGCGATGATCCAGCTTCTCTCCACCGTGGCCGACCTTGCCGTCCACCTCATGCATGCGTTGAGGCATTTCAAGCCCGGACATCCCGTGCATGGCAGGCACCTGGTCGTGGACCTGGAGCAATCCCTGCCGCTCTTCGGGGCGGCGCTCAACTCCGTGGACAAACTGGCGTCCACACCCTCCATGGAGGCGCAGCGGCAATGGCTCGCGCGGGTGCAGGCCGGCCTGCTGGGCATCGAACTGCGGATGCGCGAGCTGCTCAGTTTGATCAGATAAGCTTTTGCGCCCAGCCACCGGCTGCTTTGGGCACGGTCGGGTCCTCGCTCGGAGCCCGCCATGCACCGGGCAGGGCACACAGCATGACTCGGCTAGGTTGACCCAGGGAACAATCAGCGTAGATGAGGCCGCCATGATCCATCTCCGCCCACGTCATGTCTCATGCCTGCTGTGCAGCATGGCACTGGCCTCATGCGCGCTGCTGCCGCCTCTGGGCAGCCGGCGCATGGCGGAGGATGTGAGCTCGTTAAAGGGGAAAGCTCCAGAAAAATGGTCCGTGCTGCCCTCCCTGCCGGAAAGAGAATCCACCGGCTGGCTGGCCGATTTCAATTCGCCCAAACTCCAGTCGCTCGTATCCAGGGCCATCCAGGCGAACCCGGATTTGAAGGCCGCCGCAGCCCGTGTCCGCCAGGCGAGGGCGCAAACCATGGAGGCGGGCGCGGCCCTTTTCCCAGCCGTTGCCGGCAGCTTCAATGCCGCGCGCAGCCAAACCCCGGCCGACCAGCGTTTCTCAGGGCTGGCCTTCATCAACAATCGCTTCCGCCTGCCGCTCAACGTCTCCTGGGAGGCGGACTTCTGGGGTCGCGTGGCCGACGAGCGCCGCGCCGCGAAAGCCGGCGCCCAGGCGGCTGAGGAGTCCTACCATGCGGCACGCCTTTCCCTCGCCGCCAGCACAGTCAATGCCGCCATCACCCTGGCGGAAGCCCGCTCCCAGGCAAACCTGGCCGCGCAGGATCTTCGCACGCGCCGGGTGCAGCTCGCCATCCTCGAAAAGCAGCTCGACCGCGGCCTTGATCCCGAACGCGCCGCGCTCGACCTCTCCCTAAGCCGGGCCGATCTGGCACGCGCCGAGTCCGCCTTTCAGCAAAGCCGCGCATCGGCTGACCAAGCCGCCCGGGCGCTCGAAACCCTGCTCGGTGGCTATCCGGCAGGGACAGAACCAGGCCTCGACACCCTGCCTGCCCTAAAGCGGAATGTGCCCGCCGGCCTGCCCTCGGAGATGCTTCTGCGCCGGCCCGACATCCGCGCGGCCGAGCGCCGCCTGGCAGCCGCGCTGGGCACGGAAAGCGCGGCCAAAAAAGCTTTCCTCCCCAGCTTCCGCATGACGGGTGATTATGGCCGCACCACCCAGTTTCTCGACACCCTGCTCACTCCTGAGACAGCTTTCTGGAGCATCGCGGGCAGCACCACGCAATCCTTCTTCCAGGGCGGGCGCGTTCTCGCCGCCGCGCGCGCAGCCCGCGCCCGTTACGATGAGCTGCTTCACGCCTATGAGGCCGGCGCATTGACCGCTTTTCGCGAAGTCGAAACCGCGCTGGCGGCGGAGCAGTTCCTCAACGACCAAGCCGCGGCCCTCTCCCGCGCCGCCAGCGAGGCCGAAACAGCCGAGCGCCTCGCACTCGGCCAGTATGAGAGGGGCCTCACTCCAGCACTTACACTTCTCGACGCCCGCCAGCGCGCCTTTGACGCGCGCAGCGCCCTGCTCGCCATCCAGGCCCGGAGCCTGCGCAACCGCGCCGACCTCCATCTGGCTCTCGGTGGCGAATTTTAATCCAGTCGTGGATGCCGGATAGCCGCCGGTGGCTTTTGCCCGGCAAGGACGCGCCGCGCGCCGCGTCTTTCATTTCATGCGCCAGTTCCTCGCACTCCTTCTTCTTTGCGGTTCCATTACCCAGGCCCAGCCGCCAAACCTCCTCATCATCCTCGCCGACGACTGCACTTACAACGACCTCCCGGTCTATGGCGGACAAAACGCGCGCACTCCGAACCTCGACCGCCTCGCCGCCGACGGACTGACCTTTAACAAAGCCTACGTCACCGCCGCCATGTGCCAGCCCTGCCGCGCGGAGCTTTACACCGGCCAGCATCCCATGCGCAACGGCTGCGCCTGGAACCACAGCGCCAGCCGCCCGGGCACGTTGAGCCTGCCGCAGCACCTCGCCCCGGCGGGTTACCGCACCGGCATCGCAGGCAAGGTGCATGTGCTGCCCGCGGAGAGCTATCCTTTTGAAAACGTCCCCGGCTTCGACCCCAACTGCGTCCGCTCGCCCACGGAAGCCCACGATCTCGCCGGTGTCCGTGACTTCATCACCCGCGACAAAAAACAGCCCTTCTGCCTCGTCGTCGCCCTCACCGAGCCGCATGTGCCCTGGGTCATGGGCGATGCCTCGGAGTATCCGCCCAAAAAACTCAAGCTGCCGCCCAACATCGCCGACACACCGAAGACGCGGCAGGACTTCGCCGCTTACCTCGCCGAGATCACCTACATGGACGGGCAAGTCGGCGAAATCCTCGCCACCCTGGAGCAAAGCGGGGCCGCGCAGGACACGCTCGTCCTTTTCAGCAGCGAGCAGGGATCACAATTCCCCGGCAACAAATGGACCTGCTGGGACACCGGTCTGCACACCGCCCTCATCGCCCGCTGGCCTGGAAAAATCGCGCCCGGCACTCGCACCGATGCCCTCGTGCAGTATGCCGATGTGGCGCCCACCCTGCTCGACCTCGCCGGTCTGAAAACAAATCACCCCTTTGACGGCCAAAGTTTCGCCGTCGTGCTGCGCGGAGAAAAAAACACGCACCGCGACTTCGCCTACGGCGCCCACAACAACATCCCCGAAGGCAACGCATACCCGGTGCGCACCGTCAGCGACGGCGAGTGGCGCTACATCCGCAACCTCGCGCCCGACGAAATTTACATCGAGAAGCATCTCATGGGCCAGCTCGGCGGCAGCGCCGCGCACAACGCCTACTGGCCCACCTGGATGGCCACCGCCTTCGACCATCCGCGCACTTATCAGCTCGTGAAGCGCTACCTCCGCCGGCCCGCCGAGGAGCTATATCACACCGCCTCCGATCCCGGCGAAATGAAAAACCTCGCCGGCAGCGCCGAGCACGCCGCCATCCAGGCCAAACTCAGCGCCGAGCTTGACCGCTGGCTCGCCGAGCAGGGCGACCCCGGCCTGCCGCAGGACACCCATGAAAGCCATCAGGCCGCCAAACGCGGCGAGCATCGATTCTTCCCGAAGCCCTGAGCCAGTCGCTTTCGCGAAAAGAATACCTGCACAACCCGGCGGCGGTCATGCGTTCATCCAGCGCATGAAAATCTGCCTCGCCCTCCTGCTTCTTGTCTCTCCGGCCCTCGCCCTCGACCCCGCCAAGCTCGCCGCCATCCGTCCGGCGATGGAGGAGGCGGTGAAGGCGAAGCAGGCCGCTGGCATCGTCACGCTGGTGATGGAGAAGGGCAAAATCGTCCATCACGATGCCGTGGGCATGGCGGACATCGCCCAAGGTCGCGCGATGGAGAAGAACGCGCTGTTCTGGATCGCCTCAATGACGAAATCGGTGAACGGTGCGGCGGTGATGACGCTGGTGGATGAAGGAAAGCTCGCGCTCGACGAACCAGCCTCAAAATGGCTGCCGGAACTCGCAAATGTGACCATCGAAGGCGGCGCGAAGCCGGAGAAGCCCATCACGCTGCGCATGCTGCTCTCGCACACGGCGGGCATCGCCTTTCCACCGCGAAAGCCGACTGACGGCGCGATCTCGCTCAAATCGTATGTCGCCACGCTCATCAAGACACCTTTGGCCTTCCAGCCCGGCAGCAGTTACGAATACGGCTTCGGGCCGACGGTTGCCGGACGCATCATCGAGATCGTCAGCGGCATGAAATACGAGGACTACCTGCGCACACGCCTCTTCGAGCCGCTCGGCATGAAGGACACCACCTTCCATCCGAATGACGCGCAGCGCGCCCGCATCGCCCGCACCTATAAGATGGACGTGGACACGCGCGAGTTCGTGCCCGGCTACAATCCCTTCGTCACGAGCGACTCGAGCGTGCAGCACATGCCGGAGCCTGCGGGCGGCCTGTTCTCCACCGCGCAGGACATGGGCCGCTTCTACGCGATGATCGCCAACAACGGCGAACTCGACGGCAAACGCATCTTGAGCGCCAAATCCGTGGCCGACATGACAAAGCCCGTCACCGCAGGTGAAAAACAGCTCAACTATGCCTGCGGCTGGCAGTGCAACATCGAGACGCAGCGCGTGTGCCCGGCGATGCCCGTCGGCAGCTTCGGTCACGGCGGCGCGTTTGCCACGAACGGCTGGGTCGATCCGCAGTCCGGCCTCGTCACCGTCTTCCTCGTGCAAAACGTGCTCGTCCCCGACAGCGGCAAGCCGCGCGATGCCTTTCAAAAACTCGTCATGGAGGCCGCGGGCGTCACCGTGAAGCCGCCGCCTACGGCAAAGAAGAAGCAAAAATAACCTGTCAGGTTTTGCTTCCAAAACGTCAGGCAGGTGTGGCACGCTGTGCCCGCCTGCGATGACCGCCCGCAACTCCCTACTCCCCGCCGCATTCCGCACCACACGCTGGACCTGCGTGTGCAAGGCGCAGTCTGGATCCGAAGACGGTCGCGCAGCACTCGCCGAACTCTGCGACGCATATTATGAGCCCGTGCTCGCCTTTCTGCGCTGCGAACTGCGGGACGCGGATGCCGCACGCGACATGAGCCACGCCTTCTTTGCCGAGATGCTCGGCAGCGGCTCGATCGGCGGCGCAGACCGCACACGCGGACGGTTTCGGTCCTATCTGCTCGGTGCGGTGAAGCATTTCGTGGCGCGTCAGCGAGAATCATCGGCCCGAATGAAACGCGGCGGAGGCGCAGAGCCGCTCTCCCTGGATGATGCAGAAGCACGCGAGGTGGCTGATGCGAAAAACAACACACCCGATTCTGAATTCGACCGCCAATGGGCCGTCACCGTGCTCGCTCGTGGCCTTGAAGCACTGCGGCTCGAATGCATCGCCGAAAACCGCGAGACATTCTTCGAAGCCGTGAAACCGTTGCTCACCGGTGATGGCGCCTACGGCGATCAGGCCGCGCTCGCAGCGTCCTGCGGCATGAATCTGGATGCGTTTCGCATGGCGGTGCATCGTTTGAAAAAACGCCTGCGACAGTGCGTGAAGGCGGAGGTCGCCGGCACGCTTGATGACCCCGCAATGGTGCAGGAGGAGATGCAAAGTCTCTTCGCCGCGCTCGGCGGCTGAAAAAAGTTTGTTATGGTTTTCCCGCCACGCATCAGGACACCGGCATGAGCGAATCCTCCTCCAAACAATGCCCGCAATGCGGCGCTGACGTGCCGGTTAGCGCGGAGGGCTTGTGCCCGCGCTGCCTGATGGCCCAGATCGTCGAACCGACACAGGACGGTGGTCCGAACAACGCCGCGCTGCCGCCGCTGACTCCTGAGGAACTCGCGCCGCACTTCCCACAGCTCGAAATCCTCGAATGCCTTGGACGTGGCGGCATGGGCGTCGTGTACAAGGCGCGGCAGAAATCGCTGAACCGCCTCGTCGCGCTCAAACTGCTCGCACCGGAGCGCGCGGACGATCCGCAGTTCGCCGCACGCTTTGAAAAGGAGGCCCAGGCGCTCGCCGCGCTGAATCATCCGCACATCGTCGCTGTGCATGACTTTGGACAGGCAGGCGGATTCTACTATCTGCTCATGGAGTTCGTCGATGGCGTCAATTTGCGTCAGCTCCTGCAAACAAAGAAGCTCACGCCGAAGGAGGCGCTCAGCATCGTGCCGCCCGTGTGCGACGCGCTGCAATGCGCGCACGACCACGGCATCGTGCATCGCGATATCAAGCCGGAGAATCTGCTCATAGACAAGACGGGCGTGGTGAAGATCGCCGACTTCGGCATCGCGAAGATTTATAGCAGCCCTCTCGCTCCGCGTGAGGAGCAAAGCACTCCCTCTCACGATGCGGCAACGATGCCTTTCGGCACTCCCGATTACGCCGCCCCCGAGCAAGCCAACGGCGCCGCCGACCACCGCGCCGACATCTACAGCCTCGGTGTGGTGCTCTACGAAATGCTCGCCGGCGAGCGACCCAAGGAAAACATCACCCCACCCTCGAAGCGCGTGCAGGTGGACATCCGCATCGATGAGATCGTCTTGCGTGCGCTCGAGAAGGCTCCTGAGCTGCGTTTTGCCACCGCGGCGGAGTTCCGCACTCAGGTGGAGGCCGCGATTCATGGAGAGCCTGCTCACACCCCCAACGTGGAATGCATCGTTTGTCGCACCTGCGGCCATGCGCGGTCTCTGGACGTAACGCGCGGCATCCAGTGGAGCGCCAGTCAGAAGGAACGCCGCATGTTCATGTGGTGTCCGCAGTGCGGCTGCCCTCGGGTGGGTGAGCGCAAGATGGGTGTGCCATCCAATGCGCCTTCGATGCCGCAGATAGTTGAGAGCAGTTCGAAGATCACCTTCGCAGTGATGATCACCCTGTTCTACGCGGGTGCGGCATTGGTATCACTTCTCAGCATGATGAGGGTGGGCGTGCTGGAGGCGCTGATCGCAGGAGCAATCATGGTGGTCGTGCTTTGGAAACTCGGATTGCTGCCGAAGGTGTCCCACGCGGGCTGCCGGAGGGGTCTTTCCTGGACGGCCTTTGCGCTGGCGCTGCCAATGCTGGCGATGGGCATGTTCTTCGTCTCGCAAATCCCCGCCGAGACGGGTGGTTGGAATCCAGGACCTGCAGAACTGGTGTTCGTACCCCTGACCTGGCTCGGGATGCTGGCACTTCCATGGGCCGGTGCCGTGCTCTGGCATTCCACCAGTCGCCCCGTCGCACATCGAATTGTGGCGCGTCGGCCAGGGTGCCTTACCATCTTTTTCCTCGTCGCTCTGGCAGTGGCGATTCTTGCCGGAGTGATGATCACCATGTGGAGGCTGTCCGGCGCGGCGTCTCCCCGGCTTGAGGCATCATGCGTCATTCGTGAGGTGCGGGATAATGTGATCATTCTCGACACGGATGTGATCGCTTCGGAAGGAACGGCGCAGGTGGGTCTTTCGTTCGAAGGTCCGGCTTTGTCTGCTGACCAGTTGGAACAGGCGCGCCAAGCTGTGGCGGATCGCAAAATCGGAGTCATCGGCCCTCATCCAGATCCCCATCCGAGGATGGTCCAGGGCCTGCTGGCAAATCGCGATCGCATGAGCATCGGACTCGCATTTCCCACTGCGGAAGCCGCCGAGAGCGCCCGCGCAGCGATGAAAAGTCCAGCCGAAGTGCAGATTCAGCCGGAGAAGCATGTGCAGGCGCACAAGATCTTGTTTTCGATCACCGACAACGCGGGACAGAGGATCATCGGTTCGATGTTCCTCGGCAGGCCATCGCTGGGCCATGGCGCGATGATCGATCCGCGCGGCATGATCTCTTTCACCACGGATGCGGTGAACGTGCCGCCGGCCCAGTCGAGCAGCAGCAGTGATGAGTTGAAAAAACTCCAGACGGAACTCAGTCGTCTGCTCACCAACCGCGGCGAGCAGCATCCTGATGTGCTGGAGTTGCGCGCACGCATTCGCAGCCTCCAGACGCCGACTGCGTTCGAGGACATCGTCGGCATCGGCGTCGCTCTGCAGGTGAAAAATGGTCGCTTCGTGGTGGCGCAGATTTTTCCCGGCTCTCCCGCAGAATCGCTGCTGAGTCCCGGAGATGAAATCCTGCGTGTGGGTGAATCGAACGACACATTGAAAGACATCAGCGCGATGAGCATCGAGCAAGTCGTGGACATGATCCGCGGGAATGCAGGCACGCAGGTTTTGATCGTGGTGAGGTCTGAGGGCGAAGACGAACGGAAGGTCACCCTTGTGCGGGAAAGCCTTGGTGCCGCCCCAGTGACAACTACACTTGGAGGCGACCAGAAACCTGCCTCCACCATGACTCAGGAACCCAACACCTGGATCGTTGAAGGCCGCGTGGTGAATGATGCGGGCAAACCGGTGGCGGAGGCGAAAATCCATGTGAGCTGCGGCGCGGGCTCGCTGCATACCACAGGTGAAGGGAAAACGGGCGCTGACGGCCGCTATCGCGTGACGTTTGGCCCCGGCTTCCTGGTGTCGATCAAGGATCGCGCGGGATCGTTGCAGGCCGCGCTCGTACATGCCAGAAAAGACGGCTACACAGAGAAAAATCTCTGCGACGCGGGCAATCTGCAAATGGCGTGGGAACTGACAAAACAACAACTCGCTGGCGGCTGGCAGCCGGGACCGTCGCGTACGTTTTTGCCTGGAAAACCGCTGACGGTGGATTTTGTGCTTGTGCCAGCGGCGCAGATTCAAGGCACGCTGATCGACAAGAACGGCAAACCGGTCGCGAATCGAGAGATCGTCATCACGGGTGACCGCATCGGCCCCGGCGGCAGCATTTACGGCGCCACGCGCACGGATTCGCAAGGGCGCTTCACGTTCAAGGACGTATCCACACAGCACGCGTGGTCGTTCAGCATCGACGACAGGTCCGGCCACCCGAACCGCACGCCGCCGGACCGCTTTGCGACGCCGAGCGAGCATCGCATCGCGTTGGAGGTAGATGGTGAAAGCCTGAAACGCGTCGATCCCGCTCCCACCACTTCAATTGATGGAACGATGAAGGACGACGACCTCAAACAACTCTCCTGGCACGAGTTTGATCAGACCAAGGGCAAATACTGGCGCGAGCTGGCCGATGTGCGGCGGTTCAAGGAGGCCGCCGAGTTGATCGAGAAGATGCTTTCGCTACATCCCGAGCTGAATCGCATCAACGCGTCTAACCTCCACTTCCATGCCGCGCAGTGCTGGGCCTTTGCTGGCGAAATGGAACATGCGCTGACGCATCTCGAACTCGCGCAGCATCACACGCAGGTCGGCGGGCTGCTCTGGGACAGCTATGTGGATGGGACCGCGGCGTTTTTGAAAGGCGACAAGCGCGAGCTTCTCAATGCCCACGAGCGTCTGGCAGAAAACGCCGACGACCTTAACAAGCCCAACCTCTGCGTGCTCGACCGCCTGGTGGCGAATTTTGGCAAGTCGTATGCCGAGGCGTATGAAACCGACGGCCAGGATCACAAGAAACTCAGCGCGGATTGTTTCAATCGTGCATGGGAACTGCTGGACAAGAAGGATCGCACCAAGGAGGACGACGAACGCATGATCTCGCTCGCGCACGCCTCGCTGGCACACTGGCGCATGCGGGAGGACTGCACGGATCGCAATCTGAGCATCGGCTACTGGCAGCTTTCGCGCGTGTATGCCGTGCTGGGCCAGGGCAACAACGCGGAACGCTACGGCGGACTGTGTTTGCGCATCAGCGGCAAGGAACCGCCGTTTTATCTCGGCTACGCGCACGAAGCGCTGGCACGCGCGGCGTTGTTGAATGAGCGAAAGGAGCTCTTCGAACGCCACATGACCGAAGCGAAGGCGCTGGCGGCAAAAGTCACCGATGCGGACGAGAAAAAAGCGCTGGAGGATGATCTGGCGCAGCTCGCGTGGAAGAAGTGAATCATGCGTGCTGCGGCGAAATCACTTCACACCGGGCGTCTCCGCCTCGAACCCGTGCGCGTGGCGCATGCGGCAGAGATGTTCCCGCTCTTGTCCGACACGCGGATTTACGAACACCTGCACTTCAAGCCGCCCGCGACGCTGGCAGAGCTGGAGGAGCGCTACCGGCGGCAGGAGGCGGGAGTTTCGCCGGATGGCGTCGAGCGGTGGCACAACTGGATCGTGCGTTTGGAGGCGGATGGCGGCGCCTGCGCCGGTTTTGTGCAGGCGACGCTGCACACAGAGACGACGGGCGATTTCGGCTACATCTTCGGCCCGGCGTTCTGGGGTCGCGGAATCGCCTTCGAGGCCTGCGCCTTGGCTTTGGAGGCTTTGTGGGCTGACACACGGCTCGCACGGTTGTTTGCGACGGTTGACCGGCACAATGCGCGATCTCTGGCATTGCTCTCGCGCCTCGGTTTTCACCGTGTCAGCTCCAAGGAATACCCGCACGGCCGCGTTTGGTCATCGGACGACATTTTTCACCTCCCGGCCCCTCCACGATCATGAAACGGCTCCTCATCGGCATTTTCCTCGCTTCCATTCTCTCCACCCATGCACGCGAATGGACCTCATCCGACGGGCGCAAGCTGCAGGCCGATTTTGTGTCGGCCACGGCCACGCATGTGACGCTGAAAATCGCCGGGAAGGACACACCGCTGCCACTGAGCCGGCTCTCCGCCGCCGATCAGGCGTTTGTGAAGGAGCAGGCCACAAAGCCGGTCGCGGCCAAAAAGGTCGAAGGGCCGTTTGCCCCGCTGATTAAAGGCGACTGGGCGCTCTCGCAGCACAAGGATCTGCCGTTCGCGCTTTACGCCGCCGCGGATCTCGACGCGTCGAAAACGTATCCGCTCATCCTCGCGCTGCACGGCAAGAGCCAGAACAACGAAAACGGCCTGCAGGTCGGCGGCTGGATGAAGAGCTTCGTCAAGGAGGAGCGCTACAATAAAAACCCCTGCATCATTGCCGCTCCACTGTGCTATCAGCCCTACGGAGGCACCGGCGGCGGCTGGAGTGACAAACCAGGCACGGAGGCCGTTTCGCTCGTCAAAGAGCTGCTCAAGTCGCTGCCTATCGACAAGAGCCGCGTGTACTGCGTTGGTTACTCGATGGGCGGCTTTGGCACCTGCCACCTCATCAACAGCGAGCTGCGGCTGTTCGCAGCCGGAGTCGCCGTGGCGGGCTGCACGGGGCCTGACACGGCGGGCACCTTCAAAAAAGTGCCGCTGTGGCTGTTTCACGCCGCGGACGACGCGGTGGTGGACGTCAAGTATTCGCGCGATCTCGCCGAGGCGCTGAAACGCGACAAGGAATGCAGCTACACCGAGTATCCCACCGGCGGACACGGCATTGTAGGCAAGGTCTTCGAGGAAGACACGCTGCACGAGTGGCTCTTCGCGAAAGGCGTGAAGCCCTGATCAGGGCACCACCAGCGGCACGATCTCCCGCGCCTTCTTCAAGTCCGGCCGCGCAGGCCGCAGGTCATGCCAGCGATCCTTCGGCGCAGGCGCTTTGGCATCGAGATAGGCACCGAGACGCAGGCGCAGCGCTTCAAAGGCAGGCTGCGTGTCTTTGCCGAACTGTGACTTGCCGGCGTCTTCTTCATTCTTCTTCACCAAGGTGGCGCTGAGTCCCGGAATGGCACGCACGGCGGCCATGACGGCCTCGAGGCTCTCGCCGCTGACGGCGCAGTATTGGGTGAGATACTCGACGAGTTGCTGGCCGGCGCGGAAGGTCTTCAGGCGCAGGCTGGGCACGGGACCGTTCGCAGTCGGATAGAGCACGGAGAGTTCGTCGGGCGTTTGCCAGGCGTCGTCTTTGCCGATGGTGTTCCAGGGCACCACACCGTCCGCGCCGAGCGACCAGGCCTCGACGCACCACGCGGCATTCGCGATGTTCGGTGTGCCGATGGCGTTCGCGCTGCCATACATGTAGTAAAGATTGCCGCAGGCTTTGGCGCGACGCTGAATGCGCGGCCAGTAGTCGCGCAGCACGCCGCTGACGACTTCGACGTTCACGCAGTGGTCGAGCAGCTCGCGCTGCCACTGCGGGCGGGAAATGTCGGCGCGATAGGTGAGATTAACCTTCGGGTAAGGCGCGACGGCGTTCCAGAACTCGCGGCCGTAGTGGCGGATGGCCCAGAAGTCCTGCGTGTGTACCGGTTCGTCGAAAATCCATGCTGCGGTGCACTTCCGCCAGTCGTCCTTTTTGAAGTACACCTTGTTGTTGAGGTAGAACTCGAACATCGGCTCCGTCCACCCCTTCGCCTCGAAGCGCTTCGCGATCTCCGCGGCCATGTCGCGGAACTGCGTCCAGTAGGCCTCATCAAACGCGCTCTCGATCCAGTAACCGCCTTTGAAGTGCTCGTCGTGCTTCATCGGCCAGTTCTCGTTCAGCAGCAGGTAATACGCATCCACCGGCACCGCGCCGCGCGGCAGATCGGCGAAGGCGCTGCCATCGAGCAGCGGACCGAACTCCGCATCGAACTTCGTCCAATCCCACTTCCCATCGCCGCCGAGCTTCGGCGCGGGCTCGTCCACCTTGCCCGTCCAACCATACGGGAGCTGATTGAGCACCACGCGATGCTCATGCGCGAGCCGGTAGTAATCACGCGCATGCCCCGGCAGGCCGTAGGCGTTCATCTGCGGCAGGAACGACAGGCGATCCGGCAGCGTGAAGTTCCAAACCGTGATCGTGAAGGGCATCGCGGTGCCATTCACCGTCACCGTGCCGTCGTGCGTGCCTGCGGGCGTGTTTTTCGGCACGTGCAGCTCGATGAAGGTGTCTTCGCTTTTGGAATCATCGCCCGGCACGAGCGGATCATGCATTCCGCCGACTTTGGGCATCGAGTAGAGCTTTACGCCCAAATCAGGCGCTTTGACGATCGGTTTGCCCACGACCGAAAAACCGATCGTTTCGCCCTTCGCGGCAAAAAAGTGCGTCGAAGCCAGTTCGCGGCCGAAAACGTCCTTCGAAGGCAAATTGGGTTTAAGAGACGGAAAGGACGGAAGAGACGGAAGGGTGGCAGCGGCGACCGAATTGACCTGATTGACGACTTTCGGTGCCTCCACGGCTCCGTCTTCGAGCCAGAGCGTGAAGAAGGGCTTGTGAATGCGTTTGTCCTCGCGGCTCGACACGTAGCGATTCACGAAATTCGTGAACTTCACCGCGTTGCCATCGCGTGTGTATTCGCTGCCGATGTCGTCGATGACGTAAAAGCCGTGTGACCAGCCCTCAAGCCGTGCCTGCGCCACTTCGGGCGCGATGGGG
The DNA here is from genome assembly GCA_002343505.1 of Verrucomicrobiaceae bacterium UBA2429. Taxonomy (GTDB): domain Bacteria; phylum Verrucomicrobiota; class Verrucomicrobiia; order Verrucomicrobiales; family Verrucomicrobiaceae; genus Prosthecobacter. The sequence goes on from DDQZ01000061.1 coordinate 101,735, forward strand.
ATGACCTGCCAGCCCTCCGCATCCGGCGCGGAGGCCTCGCCAAAGCCCCACAGCGATCCGCCTTCACCGCACACGACGCTGGTGATGTCCGGCTCGTTGTTGCCCCAGCGAAGTTCGCCTGTTTTCGCCCATACGAAGGAACTCGCGCCCGGTGTCTTCGCGTAGCTGCTGCCCGTGCCTTCCACCCAGTCCTGCGAGATGGTGGACACCGTCGTGCGCCGCAGTGGTGCCTCCGGCGACGCGAGATGCACATGCAGTTGCGCTTTGGTGATCTTCTTCCCGCGCAGCGGCACCGGATCGAAGTCGATGAGGAAGAACTCCTGGATGCCCTTCAGCTTCAGCCGATGCGATCCGCCATTGTTCCCCTCCACCTCCTTCGAGTAAGCCGAGATCCACAAATCCCGCGACACCTCCATTCGCTGCTGTGCCGTGGCGACACCTGTCAAACTCATCAAACCAAGGAAAACGAATCGAGTCATCGGTCGTCACTACGATTCCAAGCCCGTTCACCTTGCTAATCGGTCGCCTGCAATGTCTTCCCTGCCTCCACGTTCACAGTCTCCATGCCCCGGACTCTCATTTTCCTTTGCGGATTGCTAGCGACCCTGCAAACCAATGCCGCGCCAAACCTGCTGCTCATCATCGCCGATGACTGCACTTACCGCGACATGGAGGTCTATGGCGGGCAGGCCAAAACGCCGCACCTGAACAAGCTCGCCAGCGAGGGCATGAAATTCACCCGCTGCTTCCAGGCCGCGCCCATGTGCTCACCCACGCGGCACTGCCTCTACACTGGCCTTTATCCAGTCAAATCCGGCGCCTATCCGAATCACACGATGGCCTACGACTGGGTCAAAAGCATCGCCACCTACCTGAACGAGGCAGGCTACACCAGCCATCTCTCCGGCAAAACCCACATCAATCCCAAGTCGGTTTTCCCCTTCGAATACTCCAGCCTCAAAGGCGACAACAACCCAGATCCTGCCGTCTTCGCCGAAGTGCTCAAATCCAGCGCGCAAAACGGCAAGCCTTTCCTCTTTATCGCCGCCTCCAACGAGCCGCACACCCCGTGGAATAAAGGTGATCCCTCCGCCTACCCGCCCTCCTCCCTCAAGCTGCCGCCTGTGCTGGTGGACTCGCCCGACACGCGCGAGGGCTTTTCCAAATACCTCGCCGAGATCACCTACTTCGACTCCCAGGTCGGCGAACTTGTGGGCTTGCTTGACCAAAGCCCGCTTCGCGACAACACGCTCGTCATCGTCCTCAGCGAGCAGGGCAACAGCCTTCCATTCGCCAAATGGACCTGCTATGATGCCGGTCTAGCCAGCGCCTGCATCGCCCGCTGGCCCTCCCAGGTCAAAGCGGGAACCGTCAGCGACGCGCTCGTCGAGTATGTGGACGTCACCCCCACCTTCCTTGATGCCGCCGGTGTCGCGCAGCCAGACATCCTCGATGGGCGCAGCTTCCTGCCCGTGCTCAAAGGAGAAGCCACCGCGCACAAAACGCATGTCTTCGGCCTGCAAACCACGCGCGGCATCAATGCCGGCAGCGACTTTTACGGCATCCGCAGCGTGCGCGACGGTCGCTACCGCTACATCCGCAACCTCACCCCGGACGCCATCTTTCAAAACGCCGCCACCGGCGACGCCACCTTCAAAACTTGGCGGCAAATGGCCGCCGCCGGAGACGTTCATGCCCGACGCCTCGTCCACGATTACCAGCACCGCCCCGCCGAAGAACTCTATGACACCGAGAACGACCCATGGAACCGAGTCAACCTCATCGCCGACCCCAACTTCGCCTCCGTGCGCGACGAACTCCGCTCCCAACTCGACACCTGGATGAAGCAGCAGGGCGACGAAGGCCAGGCCACAGAAATGAAGGCGTTGGAACGCATGCCCAGGAGCAGCAAAAGCGAGGGCAAAAAGAAAGCGAAGAAGGGCAAGGCGTGAGTGGACACATTCCCTGATTTCTCCTGCGGATGCAAAGGACAGGACGAGACTGCGCGGAGTGACAAATAAAAATTTTGGGATCAAATCGCCGCGGCGGCGTCCTCGAATTCCTCCACCCGCACCGGCTTCAAGATCATGCCGGCGGCAACGGTGTTATTCGTCTGCTCGTCCACGAGGATGAAGCTGCCGGTGATGCGATTCTCGGCATACGAGTCGAAGAAAATGGGGGAGGAGCAGCGGATGCGCACGCAGCCGATGTCGTTGAGGGCGAACTCCTGGCTCTCCTGGGACTTCTCCAGGGTGCTGATGTTCACTTTGTAAAGCACGTCGGTGACGATGGCGCGCACGTCGTTGGTGGTGTGGCGCAGATGGAAGCGGCCGCGAGGCTTGAGGGTCTTTTTGTCGCTGAACCAGCAGATCATGGCGTCGAACTCGGACTCGGTGAAGACAGGCTCGCTGGCTTGGACGATCATGCCGCCGCGGCTGGTGTCTATCTCATCCGCCACGGTGACGCTGTAGCTGAGCTGCGGGATGGCCTCCTGCTGCTCGCCGGAGAAGGTGTGGATGCCGGTGATGCGCGTCCTCATGCCGGAGGGCAGCACGGTGACCTCGTCGTTCACGCGGAAGGTGCCGCTGGCCATGCGACCGGCGAAGCCGCGGTAGTCGTGCAGGTTGCCGAGCTTGCTGTCATCCGCGTCCGAGATGGGGCGGATGACCCATTGCACGGGGAAGCGGGCCTTGTCGGCGGCGGTCTCGGCGTGGACCTGGACGGTCTCCAGATGCTCCAGAAGGCTCGGGCCGTCATACCAGTCGGTCTTTTCGGAGCGCTCGACGACGTTGTCGCCATTGAGCGCGCTGATGGGGATGGGGCGGATGTTCGGCGTGTAGTCCAGGCCCTGGGCGAAGGCCATGTAGTCGGCGATGATTTTGTGATATGTGTCCTCGTCGAAGTCCACGAGATCCATCTTGTTCACCGCGAGCACGATCTGGTTGATGCGCAGCAGGCTGGCCAGGTAGGTGTGGCGCATGGTCTGCTCGATGACGCCGAGGCGCGCGTCCACGAGGATGATGGCGAGGTCCGCCGTGGAGGCGCCGGTGACCATGTTGCGCGTGTATTGAATGTGCCCCGGCGTGTCGGCGATGATGAACTTCCGCTTCGGCGTGGCGAAGTAGCGGTAGGCCACGTCAATGGTGATGCCCTGCTCCCGCTCGGCGCGCAGGCCGTCGGTGAGCAGCGCCAGGTTCACATGCGCGTCACCGCGCCGCTTCGAGCTTTCCTCGACGGCCAGGAGCTGGTCTTCGAAGATGGATTTCGAGTCGTAAAGCAGGCGGCCAATGAGCGTGCTCTTGCCATCATCCACGCTGCCGGCGGTGGTGAAGCGGAGAAGGGAGGATTCGGTGGGATTGACGAGGAGGTCCATGAGGTATTGGGGGCGGTGGATGCGGGCGGATTTGAAGGCTCAGTCGAGACGGCGGGTCCAGCAGCCGGGGCGACGTTTGTCGTGTGCGATGGCGACGATGATGATGGTTCCTGGGTGGATCAGGTAGATGAGGCTGTAGGGGTAGCGTTTGATGCGGATGGTTCGGACATTGGGCCGGATCTGTCGGTTGCGAGCAGGATCCTGGAGGATTCGGGTGATGGCGTTGTTGACTTCCTCAGCAAAGCCGTCCGCAGCCCAGTCACTTCGCTTGCGATACCAGCGCAAGCCCCCGGTGAAGTCCCTCTGAGCGCCGTTGACCAACTGGACTCTCATGCGGGGCGTTGGAGTGATTCTCGTGCTTCCTCAAGAACATCCTGCCAGTCGCGAAGGATGGCGGTTCCAGCTTCGACTTCGGCCACCCGGCGCTCGATCTCGGCCATCCATTCGGGGGGGAGAGGTTGCTCTTCATCGGTATCGTCTCCCTCGTAGTTCAGATCGAGAAAGCGGTCCAGGAACTCGCCTTGCTCACGATTGGACAGGCGCTTCGCGGCTTCCAAGAGTTCGTCAACGGGGCTTGGGACGGTGGCGTTCATGGGCAAATGATAACATAAGATTGAAATCAGAAGTACCCCTCCTTTTTCCGGTCCTCCATGGCCGTCTCGCTGCGCTTGTCGTCGGCGCGGGTGCCGCGCTCGGTCTGGCGGGCGGCGGCGACTTCGGCGATGATTTCATCGAGCGTGCTGGCGCTGCTTTCCACGGCGCCTGTGCAGGTGGCGTCCCCGACGGTGCGGAAGCGGATGAGGCGCTCGGCGACGTGGGCTTTCTCCTCCTCCAAAATCGGAATGAAGCCGGTCTCGGCATCCAGGATCTGGCCGTGGCGCTCGAAGACGCGGCGTTTGTGCGCGAAGTAGAGGGTGGGCAGCGGGATGTTTTCCTCGCGGATGTACTGCCACACGTCCATCTCGGTCCAGTTGCTCAGGGGGAAGACGCGGAAGTGCTCGCCGAAGTGTTTGCGACCGTTGAAGATGTTCCAAAGCTCGGGCCGCTGGTTTTTTGGATCCCACTGGCCGAATTCATCGCGGTGGCTGAAGAAGCGCTCTTTGGCGCGGGCCTTTTCCTCGTCGCGACGACCGCCGCCGAGGCAGGCGTCGAACTGGTGCTCCTCGACGCTGTCGAGCAGGGTGACGGTTTGCAGCTTGTTGCGGCTGGCGTAGGGGCCTTTCTCCTCCTGCACGCGGCCCTCATCAATGCTCTTCTGCACGCTGCCGACGATGAGCTGCGCGCCGATTTCGTTGACGAACCAGTCGCGGTAGGTCATGGCCTCGGGGAAGTTGTGGCCGGTGTCCACATGCAGCAGCTTGAAGGGCATGCGCGCGGGGTAGAAGGCCTTGCGCGCCAGCCAGGCCATGACGATGGAGTCTTTGCCGCCGGAGAAAAGCAGGGCGGGATTGGAGAACTGGGCGGCGGTCTCGCGCAGGACGTAGATGGCCTCGGACTCGAGAAATTGCAGGTGCGTGATGGCGGACATGGATCGGAAACTGGCAGGGACGAATGGCGAGAAATCAGGCTTTGTCAGTCACCAGTTTGGCGTGCAGGCCGCACTCGTGCTTTTCGTCGCCCTTGGCGGGGTCGTAGTAGGTTTTTTCGTTGGGGAGTTGGTGCTCGGTGAGGTGGGCCTCCATCTCCACGGGGGTCCAGTCGAGGATGGGGTTGATCTTCAGGCAGTTGAACTTGGCATCCCACATCACGGGCCGGAGCGTGGCGGCGCGCTGGGGATTTTGCTCGCGGCGCAGGGCGGTGATCCACACGGCGGGGGCCAGCTCCCTCATGCCGCGCTCGAAGGGCTCCAGCTTCATGATGCGGCTGAAGGATTCCACGCGTTCCACTTCGTCCGGCATCGGCACCGCGCCGCCGTGGAGCGCCAGCCAGTGGGCGCTGGTCATGAGGGGGAGGTAGGGCTTCAAATTCAGCCCCAGGCGCTGGCGGCAGGCTTCGGCAAAGCGGTAGGTCTCCGGCAGGTTCGTGCCGTGGTCCACCCAGAGCACGGGAATTTCCGGCTGGATCTCGGTGGCCAGGTGCAGGATCACGGCCTCGTAGGGGCGGAAATTCGTGGTCACGATGGCATTTCCCTGCCCCAGCGCCCATTCGAGGATTTCACGCGGGCTGGCGGATAAAAAGCGGTCGTTGAGAGCTTGAAGTTGATCTTCGGTCATGATTCACCCCTATTTCCGATAAATTCACTATGCAATGGCGAATTTTGCCAAAAATTCCCCGTCCCGCCGGCAAACTCCGCCTTTACTCAATTCCAGGGGAATCTAATCTGCTCAATGCCCCCTGCTGAAGACCTGCTTTCCCGCCTCGGTGCCGAGGTGCCTTTGCCGAAGATTGACCGCGCCCTCAAGGATCTGTGGGCCGACGACGAGACCAAGACGCGCGCATCGCTGATCAACTTCGCCATTTACAGCGAGGCCCCCTCCACCCTGGCGCGGAACAACAACCTGCTCGACAAAATCACCGCCGAGCACGCCTGCCGCGCGCTTTTGATCCTTTGCCTGCCGGACAGGCCCCAGCGCGCGCGCGCCTGGATCAACGCGCTCTGCCGCCCCTATCAAGGCCGCCAGGAGGTGTGCAGCGAGCAGATTTCCTTTCTGCTCGAAGGCGGGGATGCCGCGCAGGTGCAAAACGTCGTCTTCGCCCATCTCGACTCGGATCTGCCCCTCGTCGTCTGGTGGCAGGGCGGGCTGACGCAGAATTTCGAGGAGCGCTTTTACAGCCGCATAGACACGCTCATCATGGACAGCAGCACCTGGGCGGAGCCCGCGCATGAGTTCGCCCGCCTGGCCGCCGTGCGTGCGGACCGCGGCGCGCTCCTGGATGTGCGGGACCTAAGCTGGACGCGCAGCCATTTTCTGCGCACCGCGCTGGCCTCCTGCTTCCAGGACGCGAACGCGCGCACTCACCTGCCGCTCATCGAGGGCATCGAGATCACCCACTCCCGGGACCAGCGCAGCGCAGCGCTCATGCTCGCCGGGTGGATCGCCCACCGCCTCGGCGCCGGGCTGGCGGAGGACCAGAGCGGCCTAGTTTTCACCAAGCCCGGCGGCGGCTTGCTGAAAGCCCTCCTGGTCGAAAAAGACGACGGCTGCGCGCTCCAGGCATTGAAGCTGAACGGCCCCGGCATCCAGGTCGCCGTCACCCGCGAGGGCGCCTCCGCCTTCGTCCACCTGTGCGCCTCCTGTGAGGGCCACGCGCACGAGGAAATGCTGCCCGCCGATGTCGTCGGCGAGGCCGAACTCATCTCCGAGCAGCTCAGCCGCGCCGGCGGCAGCACCCACTACTCCACCGTGCTGCCCATGATGGAGAAACTGCTCGCCAGGGCCGGGTGAAGCCCCCTCACCGCCGCCGCGCCACAATGATGCTCGTGTTCGACGGGCGGAAAAGATAGCCGAAGCCGAAATCCACCGGCTGCGCCGGCCAGCGCCCGCTCTGGTAGGCCGCGCGCAGGTCCGGCTGCTGGCTGAAGATGCCCAGAGTGCCCTGGTAGTCCCCATACAGCCGCAGGTCCAGCCCGGAGGCCGCCAGGTCCCGCCACGGCACGCCGGAAGGATCCTGCACGATGCCCGCCGAATTTCGCAGGATGAAGTTTTTGATCACCGAAAAGCGCCCGTCATGCATCAGATAGGACGCGCTCTTCAACAACACCGGCGGCGCGCCCTGCCGCGCCACGAAGTTCAGAAGCGGGCTGCCCGCGCGCATGCTGCCATTTGCCAGATCCTGCCGGAAATAAAACAGCCGCTTCAAGCCCCCGAACCCGTGCCGGTAGCGGATCATCAGCCCCGGCGCCGTCCCGCCCGCCGCGCCGCTGAGCACCGGCGCACCCGTGCCGTCCAGCCGCACGATGTCCACACTGTCCACCACCGCCCCGCTGCGCGCCAGGAAGGCCAGCAACACCGGCAGCGTGCCGCGGAAACGCGTGGATTGCAGATCCTGCCGCATGTCTTTCGTGATGAAGTAGCCCGCGTTCATGATGCTGCTCAGGGAGGTGCGCAGCCCCTGCAGGCCCGCCGCCACCTCGCCCGCGCTCATGCGCGCCAGATCCGGCAGCGGCTCCGCCGGCTCCAGCCCGCACAGGATATAAGTCTCCGCATGGGGAAACAGCTCCTGCGCAAACAGATAATCCGGCCCGCTGAACGGATAAAAAAGCGCCCGATGCCGTTGCAGGTCTCCGATCTCCCGCGCCGCCCACGCCCGCACCCTCTGCCCGCGCCCCGCCTCATGCTGCCGCCAGAGCGCGTCCATCTGCTGCTGGTGCCAGGGCCATGCAGAGGACTCCCGCAGCGCCCCAAGCGCATCCCGCCCGCCGCCGCCCGGCATCCCAGCCAACATCCGCGCCACCGCATTGATCGAGCTAGACTGCCACGGCACATTAAGTTCCCTCGCTCCGGAAAAAAGACTGCCACCGCGTGCCGACTCCGCTCTCCTGACAGTCATCTGGCTGAGTCCATGATAACTGTCACATGATATCAGAACAAATAGAGCCAAAAATGACTGGAAAAACAGTCGTTTCAAAAGGGCGCTTTGATTCATGAACTTAATTCATACCTTCCCAAAACATATGTAAAAAACAAAAACTCCCCGCCATTTCTGAAGGGGAGCCTTTGGTTCATTCAATTCGAGTCAAGGAGCCGTCTTTTCAAACAACACAGAACCTGAAAGTTCCGGAGATGTGGATGTTGTAGTGGGCGGTGCAAGCGTGGGTATCTGAGGAATCACGAAGAAACCGTAGCCCACAAGTTCTCCCCCTATTGGAACCACCAAACCTTTGAAACTCAGAGTGCGTTTGTATTCATCAGCCTTAACGACACCAGGAGTTGTCGGGTCATCATCAGCCAGGGAAGCGCTGCCGTTAAAAGCTCCTGTCGCCAAATTAACACCCTTAAACACTGTGAGAGCGGGTGTTGACGAACTGGGAACAGGCAATGTGCTTCCAGATGCGACTGAGAAACTTCTATTCGGGTTACGAGATGCAAGCTCGATTCCACCTTCCTCAAAATTCAAATCAGCAGCAGTGGCTCCGAGAAGGTTTGCACCAGGTGCGTAAAGCCCGCCTGCGATAATCACATCCACAGGCCCAAAACCATCCTTGTAGCGGCGATGGGTGGAGGAGGGATTTTCAGGACGGGACCAAGTTCCCTCGCCACCCAGCGGATTTCCGGCAAGGGAATCATCAATTTGCCCTTCCGCCAGAATGGAGCCTTTTGCCACAGTCTTGTAAAGAGACTGGAAAAACATGATTTCACCATCTGGACCCACAAAAGAGGCGCTTGTGATTGATTCACCATCCGAAGTTGAACCTGCAATATTCAAAGCCCCAGTTGGAGACACTGTGAAACTGCCATATCCCGATCCTTGAGGAATGGAATCAACCCCCATGTCACCAGCAGTCAGTCCGATGGCAAAGTTGTAGAGACCTTGCAGACCCGCGCCAGGCGCTGTGTTTCTCCAACCTTCGAATGGCACAGTGTTACCCGCGCCCGTGATCTCACCATCCGTCAGGTAATCATCGGTTCCAAGATCGAACGTGATTGTCAAGTCCCCACCGGCTCTTGGTGCCAATAGGCTCGCCTCAGCAGTGGCGTTGCCATCTGTTCCTATGACAGATATGGTTCCCTTGAAACTAAATGCCAGAGGCCCGACTGTCACTTTGCCAGACGCGGCACCTGTTGCGGTCACAATCATGTCAAATCGTCCACCGAGGTCCGCAAACTGCCCCGCAGGCATGCGCGGCAAAGGTGCCACAAAGTTTCCAACCAGATGCGCCGGAAGTGGATTGACCACGAGAGTGGCGGTTTCTGTTGAAGGTCCGACATCGTTAGTCACAGTAACAAGAACATCAAAGCTTCCCGAGACGGTTGGCACGCCTTCGATTAATCCCGTGCTTTTGTTGATAGTCAATCCTTTAGGAAGCGGGGATGCCGCAAATTTTTCCGGAACATAAAGAGGGTCAGGACTGAATTCGATTTGATAAATGAACTGACCTCCGACAATTGCGGGAGGAAAGACTAGGTTCACAATTTCTGGTGCCGAGAACACAACCAAATCCACTGTGGCGCTTAATGACGAACCAGGATAACTCACTTCGCATTCATAGTCGTCAGCGTCTGCCAGCGAGCAACCAGTTATAGTGAGAGATGACTTATTCACTCCCACATATTTAAGGCTTTCAACGAGCGGATTGCCATCACGCTTCCATTGGAATGAAACATTTTTCCCAGCGAATAGCACAGATTTTAAAGACAGCTTGGCTGACTTCCCTGCATTCACATTGACAACGAATGGATTCGTATTCAGCACCGTCACATTGGCAACTCCACTCAACCCTGATCCGCCTGATGGGTAGGTCACCATGCAGGTGTATGCGCCACGGTCATTTCCCACTGCAGTTGGAATTTCATATATCTTGCTCTCCGCTCCAGGGATCAATACTTTGTTTTTAAACCATTGATATTGAAAAAGCGCTGGAGTGACCGACATGGCGCCACCATAAGGGTGAAGGGCTTCCAACTCCAACTGACCACCGACTGCCACTACTTTGGAGGCGGGCGGTTGCACCACGATCAAAACAGGCCTTGAGAGTATAACCGTATCTCCTCCAATGGTTGTTCGGCATTCATATTCTCCAGCATCGTCAACATTGGTTGCTTTGACAGTAAATTTGGCACTCGTAACTCCAACATATTTGGCACTCGCTGCCAAGGGGTTTCCATTTCGGTACCATTGGAATGTTTGTGTTTTACTGATGACAGGCACAACAAACACACCATTTTTGCCCTGAACCACCACTTTGTAGGCTGTCGAGCTATCAATGACAGTTGCAGTTCCCGGCAAAGATGTCACCGTTCCCGCGTCTGGATGTGTGACATCCACAGAATACGATCCTTGGTCGGCCAATTGTGCGCTCGCTATGCTCAGTGTTGAATTTGTTTCAGAACCAAGGGGGGCATTGTCTTTGCGCCACTGATATGTCAACTGCGCCAGTAGTGCTGCGGGTCCTTGAGGCATGGCAATGAATTCAAGCGGGGCACCGAGCTGCACAAGTCTGGATTCAGGCGCTGGAACAACGATTAAATTCTTGGGGCCGCTGTACATGAAGGTGTTGTAGGCCGTCACCACACAGTAATAGGTGCCGGCATTGCTGCCATCCGGGGTTTTAATTTTGAGCACATTTTTTGTCGCCCCGGAAAATGCGCCGCCATCCGAAATCATTGTGTCGTTGATCGGGTCCACGGCTGCACCTACCATTTTCCACCATCTGAATTTGGTAACCGCCGTGGCGGAATTTACAGTCACGGAGAGAGATGCGGTGGCGGAAGATGATGCAGCAATGATATTTGTGGATGGCGTGAACACATCAAGAACCGTAATTCGAACGGGTATGCTGGTCACTGTCCCAGAACTGTTGCTAACCACGCATCTGTAGATTCCAAAGTCACCCACAGTCACAGGAAAAACCCTTAGTTCAGGCCCGTTGGCCCCGTCTATCACACGGGTCCCGTCGTTCATGTTCACCAAATTGGTATTGCCTTTTTTCCATTGATAAGACAAGCCCGGACCCGATGCATCAATCGCCAAATGAATGATGCTTTCAGCATTGATCAGAGAACTGGCGTCCTTCCGCAGTGTGGTCGGAAAATTGAATTGCGGAGCAGGGTGATGTTCAGGGACATCTGGATCGGGAAATTCCACGCCCGTCAGGTCTCCATTGATGTCGTATAGCTTTCGATAGGGTTCGCGATCAATGACCGGAGCCTGAGCAAGGGCCTGCGCAACCGTCACAAGATTGGCTATTACCAGAAGTGGAATGAGAAAGTTATTTTTCACAGCGTTGAAGTTGGTTGGGGTGATTTCTGTTTAGTTTCTCATGGAGCACTGGGGGCGCGAGACCATTCCAAGTAAACGGGCGGTCCCACAAATTCCTCATCTTCAGCAGCTTCCTCGCCTCCCTCATCCGCCTTGGCACGACCACCACTCCCAAGGCCCGCAGCCTTCCTGAATGACATGCCGCCAATTCCACCACCCGCTCCCGCAAATCCCATTCCAGCAATGATGTCCCGAGCCTCTGTGTATTGACGAAGCGAGCGAGGCGCGCTTGCGGTGACAAATTCAGACTGGTCTTCATCAACAAGGCCCTCGTTGTTCCGCGCCTTTGGATTATTGACTTCGGATGCCTCTCCACCCAAAGCCTGTGCGACTGTTTGATTTTTTTCCCCAACAGCCCCTGAAGCGAGACTGGCGACTGTGTCCAATTTATCATCATGACTCACAACGGCCGTCCCGATCAGCGCGACATCATAGGAAATGAAGTCGGACAAGTCCTTATCTGAACGCCAGTTTAATGCAACATACCGGGCTGTAACAGGTTTGCCCAGGGTCATTTGAATGATGCCTTCACCCGCATCTGACATTTCCGCGATCAGATTTGCGCCTTGCTGCACGCTTTTGACATCCAGGACACGCCTTCCCTTCCAATTTTCCACCTCGGGCAACATTTCAAAACCAAACACTTTGAGTTGCACCGTTTTGCGTGAATGAACGGAGCCAATTTCCGTCAATTGACGAGGCTGGCCAAGATCGTAAACGATCATTTTTTCGGCGTAGCCGTCCCCGCCCACTGTCGCATAAATCATTCGCCCGCCTCCAATGCCGTCCGCGAAATTAACCGGCACACCCACGCCATTGATGTTTTGCGTCACTTGGTAATCCGCATCCGTCTCGTCACCCAGGATGCGAAAGCAGCGGATCGTCCCGCTTTTTAATGCATTGAATTCAAGCTTGACGAATTTACCCTGACAACTGCCCGGGTTGATCAGGACTTGTCGGTCATCAGCCTGAATCTGATTCACGCCAAGGGCAATCCATGTTGCGTTGTCCACGCTTGAGAAGCATCGAAACTCCCCCTCCATTCCATCATTCACGAAAGACAAGCTGCCAAGGACCGCCTGGCGCGGAAACTTCAGAACGACTTCACTTTTGCCTCCCGCCACATGAACCCCCGCAGTTGGGCCGCTGAGAAGCGCTTCGCTGTTGTGGATACCGCGCACGGAGACAATCGAGGCACCGGAAATTTTTGATTCCAGTCCCACTGGCACAGACTCACGATGAGGCAGCTTGGTCAAATTTGCCTGGGCGCTGACTGCCACAGCGGATGCCACCGCCATCACGGTGGCGAGTTTGCGGGCAAAAGTTTCTGGTTGGTGAAACGTGGGCTGCATATTTTTTGATTTAATTATTAACCGCTTAAGGAGAACCAATCCGCTGAATTGATGCAAGAAAAAATTCCGCTTCTTTTATAATTTCTTGATTTTAAATGGTTTAAGAAGCGTTGCTTCACCGTCTGCCGGGAAGGATTTCGCCGCAATTTCACATTCTTTTTCCTCTTTCATCGTTGATATACGATCGCGTCCATTGCCTGTTCCAGTGCCAATCCCCGAAGGAATGGCTCAAGTTCAGGGTTTGCCGCAGCCTCGCGGATCTGGGGAAGCTGCATCAGTCCCGCAAAGTCCTGCCTATCAATGGCCTGGCGCACCTTGGCGTCTTTTCCAAGCGCGATGATCTCGGAATGATTGAGTGCCTGCGCTGTCTGTGGTCCCCGGGCTGCGATTTGCTGCCAGACGCGACCGTCCGGCCAGAGTATCAATAGACGAGAGAGATTGGCGCGTGCGCGCATGTCGAAAGGGTCCATCCTCACGGCCAGCGAACCTAGGCTGCTGCGGTCCACCTGCTGGCTCATATGGTGCAGCCAAGCGGAGAGCCTGCCGCTGATTTTTTCGCCTTGTTTCTGAACTTCGGCGGCATTTTCCATTCCATACACACTGCCGAGCAGACGCAACAGCAACGCGGATGCCCAGAGCAGAAAACCTGATGGAATCAGGCTGAGAACGCCCCCTTTCCAACCCGTCAATCCCCCAAGGAGGCTAAGCACACCCAGCCCAGCCAGGAGATGCACAATGCCTCTGCACAAAAAATAGGTAAGCAGCCCCGCGCCGGCGGACAGCATTAAAAGGCGGTCCGTGCTCATCCCAGCGCCGATGCTGCCGAAGACCTCCGCCCGATGCTGAAACACATAGATGCCCGCCATGACCGAAACCCCCAGGCTGATCATGCCCAGAATTTGCCTGACCACACCGCGAGCCACCGCCAATCCGGCCAGAAATGCCACCATGGCAGCACCGCCCGCTGTCACATAGGTCGTGGACGGGATGCGCTGGAAGCTTTCGATGAGGCCGCTGAAGTCTGGCATGGGCGTTGGGAGCAATGCTCCACGGCCATCATCAAACCCCCGGCGGTCCCGACCCGCAAGCCGATTATCAAGCCGGGCCATGTAGCCGAAGCCGCACCATCGATCACCACGCAAGGTTTGGGGCGCACAGTGGTCCAATTACACCCGGACCCTTTTTCCTTGGAGGACCCGCTTCTGCGTCCGCGATTGCGCCGTTCCACAGCATCGGCCTGCAAGACGGAGTCCTCCAACTATCCGATCCGCCGGACTCACGCCATGATTCCGGCCACCACCTCTCCATACACGTCGGTGAGGCGGAAATCCCGGCCCGCATGGCGGTAGGTGAGCCGCAGGTGGTCAATGCCCATGAGATGCAGAATCGTCGCGTGCAGGTCATGCATGTGAACCTTGTCCCGGACAGCATAGTAGCCGTAATCATCCGTCTCGCCGTATGCCAGCCCGCCTTTCACACCTCCACCAGCCAGCCACATGGTAAATCCCTGCGGGTTGTGGTCGCGGCCGTTGGCGCCCTGCACGATGGGCGTGCGGCCGAACTCGCCACCCCAGACCACGAGCGTGTCCTCCAGGAGTCCGCGCTGTTTCAAATCCACCAGCAGTCCGGCGATGGGCCGATCCACGGCGGCGGCGTTTTTTTCATGGCCCGAGACCAAATTCGAATGCTGGTCCCAGACATTCGGCGTCGAAACCTGGATGTAACGCACACCCGCCTCGGCAAAACGCCGCGCCAGCAAGCACTGGCGGCCATAGTTGTCCGTGACTTCATCGCCGATGCCGTAAAGCGTCTTGATGTGCTCCGGCTCGCCCTCAATGTCCATGACTGCGGGCGCGGCACTTTGCATTCGGAAGGCCAGTTCCATGCTTTGAATCATGCCCTCCACCGGCGCATGGCGAACGCGCTCGTAATGCCCCCGGTTCATCGCCTGGATCAGCTCCATTTTGCGCTGCTGCCTTCCCGCATCGGAGTCGGATCTCAAAAAGCGGAAACCGGCGTCCTTCGCCAGCTTGCCCGCTCGCCCCACGGTGACGCCTTGATGCGCTGCGGGCAGAAAGGCGGAGCCATAATTGCGCGGCCCGCCATGCGTGGCCGGAGGACTTATGCTGACAAAAGCGGGCAGGTCGGCGTTTTCCGCGCCCAGGCCGTAGCTCACCCAGGCACCGACCGAGGGACGGACAAAATTATCCGCGCCCGTGTGGATCATGCACACCGCCTGCCCGTGGCTTTGCCCCTTGCTCTGCATGGAGCGGATCACGCAGATGTCATCGAGCCTTTTCGAAACCTGCGGGAACAGTTCGCTGCCCCACAATCCGCTCTCCCCATGCTGCCGGAACTTCCACGGCGAACCGAGCAGCTTAGCCTGGCTTGTTGCTGAAGGATCCAGGTTCTTGGCTGGCGCGAATGGCAGCTTCCTGCCATCTTCCGCCTGCAGGCGCGGCTTGTAATCGAAGGTGTCGACCTGCGACGGTCCGCCATGCATGAAAAGAAAAATCACCCGTTTCGCCCTTGGCGCATGATGCAGCCCGCGCGGCAGCGCCGCCGCTGTGCTGATGCCTGAAAACGCCACCGAGCCAAAACCACAGGCGGCGGCCTTCAGGGCGGCACGGCGGGAAAAATCAGACGAAGCAGTCATGAGGATGGGCGAATGGAAGACCAGATACAGGCAGTGTCATGCAATCCGTACGACGGGCAAAGCTCCAAATTGCATGTCACATGCCGCACACCCTCTCCGGCCAGCCGCCTTTTTTTTCACGGACCCGTCGTCATCACCACACGGGCACGGACAAAAAGGACTTGCCCCCCGGTCGGAGTCTCCACCGTGAGAGTGCGCAATGCATCCCCGGTCTCGTTGATGCTTGCCGTTCCCGCTGGCTCGCCTCCATCCACACTGGTCGCGAGCGCGGTCCAACCCCCGGGGTCCAGGCTCGTGTTGGATTCAATGACCAGGGTCATGCCCCGAGCAAGCGCGTTGCGCGTGGTGGTCACGCGCGCCACCCGCGCTTCGGGCGGACCAAGCAATTCCAAAGCAAGCGGGATGGCGTTTACTGTGCCGAGCGCAAACTCCATCGCATTGGCAAGACCGTCTCCATTCGAGTCAGCATCGGGTGCAGTCAGTGCTGGCAGGATGAGTTGGGCTGGGGACAAATTCTCCCGCAGCCAGTCGTCATAGCTTTCTCCTGGCTGATGCGCTGTGTTCGCGCTGTCGCCCAGCGCGTCATCCAAAGCAGTGCCGGTGAGCATGACCGGCGCGCCGCCCTGACCGGTGACGGGCAGGCTTTGCAGCGCGGCGGGCGTGATGGCGGCAGGCGGGCGGCGGAGGCGGAGGTAGTCGGCATCGGCCACGAGGTCGGGATTGCCGCCGGTGTTCACGGTGCGGTTGTGATGGAAGGCATCCTGCGCGGAGGCGGAGGGCCAGTCGGTGTAAGTGGTGATGCCGACCTGGAGCGTGGCGGGCATGTCGTTGCGCGTGAACCGGTTCTCGATGATCCACTGGCCGCCTTCGCCATGCCGGCGCAGGACGACAAAGACATTGCCGGAGCGCACGACCTGGAGCGTGACGAGATCCGTGTCCGCCGGGATGCCGCTTTGCGTGGCGTAGAGCGTGGAGACGCCGTTGATGGTGGTCTTCACTTCGTTGTACCAGGTGTTGGGCACGTTGCCCCATATGGCCGCGTCAGCGTAACCGTAGGAAAGGAAGATGTAGTTCTCCGAGTTCGGCGTCCACGGCGTGGTGTAGCCGATGGGCGGCCAGGGCAGCACGACGCCGGGGCCTGGATCAGGATTCGGCGCGGCATTCGTAAATCCGCGCGGTGTGCGCACCATGATGCCGCCGAGGCTGTAGGTGGAGGTGGGCCGTCCGGGCTGGCCGTTGCGGCGCGCGGCGTGCATGCGCATCGTCGCCACGAAATCGCCTGTGACATTTTTGAAGGCATACGCGCCGGTGTAGGGCTGGTACCAACTGCTGGCATACGGCACGAGCCGCATGTGGCCGCTGCGGCTGGTGTCGATGTCCCACACCTCCAGCTTGTCCGCGCCGGTCCAGCCTTCGACGAGGTAATTGCGCTGCCAGTCCGCGAGCGTGGCCGCGTCTTCAAATTCATCGGAGAGCGGCGCGAGATCGTCATCCACCGGCGGCGAGTAAGTGATGGCGGCGATGTTGGACGCGTTGTTTGGCTCGCCATCGCTCACAGCCGTGACGCGCGCGGCGGGAAGCTGCGCGGAGACGACACCTGCCGTGTAACCGGCGATGCGCAGGCGATACTGCGTGCCTTCCACGAGCGTCATGAGCAGGGCGTGCGTGCCGCTGTGCGTGAAATCATCCACCGTGGGGCCGGTGACAGCCTCGGAGAAACTCACGTCAAACTCTGCAAAGGGCCGCGCACTTTCCGCCTGCTGTCCAGGTGCCATCGCGATGCTCACGGTGGGGCCGACGGGCGGCGCGTAAAGCTGCGCCACCTCGCTTTGCGACAACGCGCGGCGGTAGATGCGCAGGTCGTCGAGCTGTCCGTTCCAGGAGTTGCCGCCAAGCGTGGTGTCGCCGATGCGCAGCAGTCCGGGAGTGGTGCCGCCGGGGCCGGTGTTGAACTGGTTGAACAGCGTGCCGTCATCATAATAAACCCTCGTGCGCCAGGTGCCTGCGTCGTTGAAATTCACCATCGTGAGCAGATGCCACTGGCCGTCATTCAGCGCGGGCGCGGTGGCGAGCTGGCCGCCAAACTGCCCGCCATTCGCGCCCTGGACATTCGTCAGCGGATTCGTCGCCCACAGGCGCATCTGCGTGTAGCCGCTGACCTGGCCGTCGTCTTTGCCGATGATCGTGCGGTAGCCTCCAGCGGCAAAGGTGCTGCGCACCCAGACGCTGATGGTGAAAGGATCGCCGCGCGGCACGAAGTTGAGGTCTCCCTGATTCGCGGGGAAGAAGCGGCTGATCGTCGCGCCGGCATCGGCAGGGCCGTATGCGCCGCCAAAGCGTCCGCCCGGCACCCAGTGCGCTTCATTCACCGTGGTGGCGTGGTTGTTGCCGCCGGTGGCGCTGTCCCACACCTGCGTGCCGCTGCCTTCATCAAAGGTGTAGTGCAGCACGAGATCGGGATCGTTCACAAAGCCGCCGACGGGCTGAACAGCGAGTTGCAACGGCTGCGCGGCGCTGCCGGAGCTGTCGCTGACCTGCACGGTGAAAACGGCCTGCGCCGGAGCATTCACGGTGCCACTGAGCACGCCGCCGCTGCTCAGGCTCATGCCGAGCGGCAAAACACCGCCTGCAATGCTCCAGTTGCGCGTGCCAACCCCGCCTGCGGCGGCCAGATTCGTGCTGTAGGCCGCTCCCACGGTCGCCAGGGGCAGCGTGGTCGTCGTGATGCTAAGCGCATCATTCACCGTGACCTGCGCGGGGGTCGTGGTCACATCGCCATGCGCATTGGTGACCTCCACCGTGTAGCTTCCGGCATCGCCGGCGTTCACACTGGCGATGTGCAGCTCAGGGCTGTTCGTGCCGACCACCGTCACTCCGCGCCGCCACACAAAATCAAACGGCCCCGTGCCGCTCACGGCGACGACGAAATGCAGCGCGTTGCCCACCGCCAGCGTGATGTCCGCAGGCTCGCTGACGATGCCCGGCGGCTGTGGCGAGGGCGCGGCGGGCGGCGGCAAAGGCACGCCGGCGGCATCTCGCCCGTCAATCTGCCGCACATACGCCAGCAGGTTGTCCCGATCTCCCGACGGCAGGCTTTCCACCACACGATGCGGCTGCGCGATGGCGAGCTGCGAGGCATTCGCGACGAGGATGCCGTTCAGGAAGAGGTCGCCATTGCCGCGCAGCACCTCGATGGTGTTCGTGGTTCCCGCGTTCAGCGCCGCCTCGATCACCAGCCAGCGCCAGCCGCTGACCTGCCAGCCATTGTCCGGGAACTGCCGCTCCACGCCGATGGTCTGCTGCGCGCCGTTGATGCTCACATGCGCGGTGCCGCCACCGTATTGCCGCGCGTAGCGCAGCGCAATGCGCGCCATGCCACCCGTGCCGCCGTTCACATTCGTGAAACGCACGCCGGACACGCCGTCCGTGCCGCCGAGGAAGGCCGCGGAGCCGTTGAAGTAGCCGCGATTGAACCCGCCGCCGCCTTGCAAGGGATCGTCATTGAACGGCGCGGTGCCACCACCAAAAAACTCACCCGCCGCACCTGGGAGCCACAAACCGCCCGCATAGTCGAAGACATCGCCGAGCGTCGCCGCCTGGCCGTGATGCAGATACACGCGCGTAGCGTGCAGGCCGTGGAGACTTGGTGTGTCAATGCCGGGCAGCACCGCTCCAAGCCGCGAGCCGCTGAGCGCCGACTGCGTGCCCACGTCCATGAGCGCATTGTTCGTGAAGCTCGCGCCGCTGTGGCATGTGGCGCAGTTTTGCGCGGTAAAAACGGCCTGCCCAGCCACGGCGGCGGCGGTGAGCGTGCCATTCGCATTTCGATGCGGACTGCGCGGCGTGTGCTCCGGCGTCAAAGAGGAAACGTAGGCCGCCAGAGCATCGAGATCGGCGCTGAGGCCGGTCTTGCCGCTCGCGGGCGATGGATGCTGCCCGGCGAACTGCTGCGGTGTGAGATTCAAAAAGCCCGTGCCGCCGAAGGGGCCGCGGATGTCGTGCTCGAAGTCCTGAATCTCGTCGAAATTCCCGCTCCAATGCACCGCGCCATGCCCCAGGCCGCTGCGACCGCGCAGATCGGTGGTGCGGCGCAGACCTTCGCCGCGACCGGTGAAGTCCCACACGCGCCCGTCATGGCCGCCGTCAATGTGACATGTCGCGCAGGAGATGTAGCTGTCCGCGCTCATGCGCGGATCGGCGGCGTTGTAGAAGATTTGTTTGCCGGTCAAAACAGGCGCGGATAGCAGCTCGGTGTCCACCGCCGGAGTGGTGGCGACCAGTGGCAGCGAGGTCTGGTTTTGCAGCAGCAGCGGCGCGGCGTTCCGCACGGTCACACTCCGGCCCATGAAGTCCTGCGTGAAGAGCCGGTTTGAGGTTCCATCCATCAAAACACCCTGCGGGGCCAGTCCGGTGCCGACTTCGAGCGCGATGACCGCCGGCTGCGTGATCATGGAGCCTTGAACGATCTGCTCCGTGAGCGGCGCGAGGTTCAGCGCGTCCATGCCGACCACGCGGTTGTTCCCCTGATGCGTCACGAGCAGCATGTCCCCCAGCGGCGTGTAAGTCACCGCGCTGGGGCTGTCGCTGTTGTCAAAGTCACGGCGCGAATGCGGGATCTCGGCGTTGCTGTTCAAATCGAGGAAGGAGATGACCGCGCGCACGGTCGTCTCATGCGTGAGATTGCCCACACCGAAGAAGGTGCCGCGCAGCGTGTTATCCTGCTTGCTCACGACGGCCGCGCGCGTGCCATCTGGCGAGATGGCGATGCCTGCGAGGTAATTCGGCACGCCCGCCGCGCGGTCGCCGCCATCCAGCGTGTTCGCCGAGCTCAGCGTGAAGGTGCGCACCGCCGCCAGTGAGGCATTGAACTCCCGCACCTCAGCATGCAGCTCCGCTGAAATGAAGCGCGTGACCAGCACGCGTGCTCCATCCGCGCTGATGGCGATGGCGCGCGGCGTGTCCAGGCCGCCGACGGTGAGCGGCGCGCTCAAGGGAGCCACGGCGGAGTAGCGATGCACCTGCCCGGAGCCAAACATCGTCACATAAAGCAGCGCACCGTCCGGCGAGGGCGCGATGCTATGCGGCGCGGAGCCATAGGCGAGCGGGATCGTCGCATGAGCGCTGCCATCGGCATTCAGCACGCGGATTTCATCGCTGTCATGGCACGTCACCCAGCAGCGCCCGTTCGAGTCACGCGCGATGCCGCGCGGGTCGGCGCCGACGGTGTGCTCGGCTTCTTTGGCGCCGGTGACGGCATTGACGACAGTGACGGTGTTGGCGTCTGGGTTCACACTCCACACTCGCCGCGTGCCCGCGTCATCCCCCACGGCCAGCGTGCTGCTTTGCGTCGGACGCGGCCCGGCAGGCGGCGCGGTGATCACCAGCAGCCGCAGCGATCCGTGAACGATGCTGCCATGGCCATCCCGCACCTGCACCAGCACGCGCGGGCGGCCCGCGCCCGCGTAGGTGTGGCTGGCGAAGTTGTCCGTGTCCCAGTCCGACCAGGTGCCGTCAAAGTTGAAGCGATATTCCAGCACCGGATCACCCGTGGCCGCCACAGTCACCGTGACCTGCTGGCCGGGCGCGGGCTGATACACGTTCGCCGTCACACTGTTCAGCACCGGCGGTGCGGCGGCATTGATCCCGCCGCCCGTGGCAAAGCGAAACGAATACGGCTCGATGTAGTTCCCTGCCGCGTCTCGGAAGCCGATCTGCATTCCCGGATCACTCAAAAAGTCCACCTGATAGGTCATGTCCGCCGCCAGCCCGGCATCCGGCGTGAAGGTCAGCACGCCCGCGAAGTCGTGGATGAGAAAGCCGGGCACAAACGCGCCCAGCACATCCCCTTCCCCCACAGGACGCACGGTGAAGTCAATGCCATTGCGCGGACCGCCCGCGCGCGAGTGCTCATGCAGCAGGAAGCTCAGCGGCGCATGACGCGGGTAATTGGTGCGGTTCGTCTGCGGGATATGGTAGCTCACCTGCGGCGGCGCGGTGTCCGGCTCCTGCTGATGCACCCACACACCCAGACCCTGGTTGGTCCCAGGGATCGGATAGCCGCCGGTGAGCCACAGATTCCCCAGCGGCAGCGACATCTGCGAGGTGTTCACGCCCACGATGGCCCCGCCGGGCAGCGCGGGCGCTCCCGGCGGGCGCGGCGGATTCGTTTCGTTCAAAGTCAGGACGATCGGGTTCGCATCGCCCGCCAGGAAGCGCGTCATGTCCACCTTGCGGTTGTGGATGAAGCCGAAGTTGTCCTGATACACCGGATAGGAGGCGTTCGTGAAATTCGGCACCGTCAGGCTCGCCGCCACACGCACGGAGCCATCCCCCGCCGGGTCCGCCGCCTGCGTGATGTCCGCGCCGATGAGGATGTCCGTCGTCGAGCCGATCACATAAAGGCCCGTGCCATCGCTGAACAAGTTCGGCCAGTAGCCCTGGAAGCCGCCGTCCAGCGATCCGACAAAGTGCGGCGTGATGGAGCGGTTCGCGCGCACCGGGTCATCAAAGTTGTGATACTCCAGGCGATACACCACCACGCCGTCATGCCCCGCCACGCCGCTGCGCGCCATGATCAGCAGATCGCCAAAGAGCATCGGATGCCAGTCCCCGCCGCCGAACTGCCCCACATGATCCAGGCTGGCCACCGTGTTGAAAGACACAAAGCCCGAGCCCGTCAGGTAGGCCTGGCGGATGTCAATGTTCGCGTCCGGCGAGTTGTACCACAGCGCGTTAACCTCCCACGGCCCCGCCATGCTGCCGCGGTCATAGCCGATGGGCACCTGGCTGAGCAGCGGGATGCCGTTCGTGCCACCGCGCTCCACCAGCCCGCCGAAGCCCTGCACCCGCATCACCTGCGGCAGCAGCAGCGAGTCCCACTGCATCGTGCCATGCGCATGCACGCCCACATTGCCGAAGTGCCAAAAGTCACCCTCATACGCCAACCCGAAGTCCGAGGGGAAGCGCCGCACCGGATTCGCCGGGTCCGCGATGTCATACACCCGCAGCAGCCAGTCCGACCCGTCCCGCGATCCCGGCTGCTCCGCGCCGACGATGACCCAGCCGTTGAGGTAGTTGATCGAAGTCGTCCGCCCGATCGGCTCCGAGCCGTTTGTGATGGGATGCGATAGCAGCGTCCCCGGCGCCTCGGGGCGGAAGGCGTTGTTGAAGCCGGTGGTCGTCACCTGCGCGACCGCGCTGACGACAAGAAAGGAGAATGCGAATGCGAGGCGGAAAAAATTCATGGCAATCCTTTCATGGTTGAGGCTGGCGGGCGGTGATAAAGATGGCTCCGAAATATCACTTTTCCATCACTTGCGAAAAGTGTTCTTCTCGCGGCGAGCCTTGGCTGAGCCGCCAGATGGCAGGCAGATTCATTGCAGAGAGGTCGAAATGCCGGACGCCTCGCGCGCGTTCAATCCAGCCATGCGTTTACCCAGCCTGCCGCTTTCCACCCTGCTCGTTTCCCTCACTTGGACCGCCCGTGCCGAACTGCGTGTGCCCGCCATTTTTGGCGATCACATGGTGCTTCAGCAAAAGCAGGCCAACCCCGTCTGGGGCTGGGACACACCGGGCACGGAGGTGACGGTGAAATTCGCCGGCCAGACAAAGTCCGCCAAGGCCGGGCCGGATGGCAAATGGACGGTGAAGCTGGACCCGGCGCCCGCGAATGCCGAACCAGCCACGCTTTCCATCCAGGGCAGCAGCATGCGCCAGTTCCAGGACGTGCTCGTGGGCGAGGTCTGGATTTGCTCCGGGCAGTCGAACATGGGCTTCACCCTCAGCGGCACCTGGGACGCGGAGCTGGACAAGGCGCAGGCGCGGCATCCACGGCTGCGGCTCATCACCGTGCCGCGTGTGGGCACTCAGGAGCCGCAGGACGACTTCAAGGGAGCCTGGCAGCCATGCACTCCGGAAAACGCGGGCGCATTTTCCGCCGTGGGTTATCACTTTGGGCGGATGCTGCATCAAATGCTCGATGTTCCCGTGGGCCTCATCAACAACGCCTGGGGCGGCAGCGCCTGCGAAGCCTGGGTGAGCCGGGATGTGCTGGAAAAAGACGGGCGCTTTGGCGAAATGATGGCGCGCTGGAGGCAGACCGAGCAGAGCTTCACCCAGGAGGGCTTCGACAAGCAGATGGAGGCGCACAAGTCCAAAGCCGCCGCTTGGCTCAAAGAGCGGCAGCAGGCGCTGAAAAGTGGTGCCCGCTTCACCAAGGCCGCCCCGCGCGCGCCGCAAAACCCCATGACCGGCCAGCACCGTCCCGGCAATCTTTACGCAGGAGTGCTGCACCCCACCATTGGCTACGGCATCAAGGGCGCCATCTGGTATCAGGGCGAGACCAATGCCGCCCGCGCCCATGAATATGGCCACCTTTTCCCCCTCATGATCCAGCACTGGCGCAGCGAATGGAAGCAGGGCGACTTTCCCTTCTACTGGGTGCAGCTTGCCGACTACCTGGCGGAAAAGCCAGAGCCCGGCGACAGCTCATGGGCCGAGCTGCGCGAGAGCCAGACGAAAACGCAAAACGCCGTCAAGAACGGCGGCCAGGCCGTCATCATAGACCTCGGCGAGGCCAACGACATCCACCCCAAAAACAAGCGCGACGTGGCCGAGCGCCTCGCCCGCATCGCCCTGGCGCGCGACTACGGCGTGGACATCCGCTGGCGCAGCCCCGAGTTCAAATCCGCCGAGTTCCAGGGCGGCAAGGCGGTGGTCACACTCGACACCTTCGGCTCCAGCCTGCGCACCGTGGACGTGAGCGAGGTCAAAGGCTTCGCCCTCTGCGGCGAGGACCGCAAGTGGGTGTGGGCCGGGGCAAAACTCCTCGGCAAAGACAAAGTGGAGGTCAGCGCCAAAGGCGTGCCGAATCCCGTGGCCGTGCGTTACGCGTGGGCGGACAACCCGGTGTGCAATCTTTTCAGCGTCGAGGGCCTGCCCGTCACGCCCTTCCGCAGTGACGACTTCCCGATGATCACCGCGCCGGCAGCGCAGTGACGGGCTTGTTGTGATCTGGCAAAGGAAGGCGGCAGGCAAACCGGTTCGTTTGGTTGGAAAAATCCTCAAGACCACGCCTCCTGCAGTCTCCTTGGCTGAATTACATTCCATGCAGGATCTGAAAGGGCGGATTGGAGCGCGATGGCAGAGGCCATGAGATCGAAATCAAATTCGCCAAGTGATGATGCGCTTGATTCATCAAGAGCAAGGCATGGTTCCGCATGTGCGGAGTGTGCCAGGACTGCAGTTTCACTCCGTTCATGATCATGGTCTTGAGCTGTCCGAGCCATAATGATGCGTCCTCACCACCCGCTCGAACAGCTACCGCGTCCACTTCATCGCCGAGACGATCGTCAAAGCCCGCAGCACCGCCCCCGACACCTTCGACCCCGCGCGCGACCGCGTCACTGCCACCCGCCAGGGCAGCGCCCACCTCCGCCGCCAGCTCCATCTCGACCACCCCTCCCTGCCCGACTACCTCACCCAGGACGACGCCCCCGCGCTCGACCACTTCTACCACTGGCAGGCCGGCCCGCTGGACTGGGAGTGAGGCTCCAGTCGAAGCGGCGTCCCGCCGCTTGAGCATCGGAAAGTCACCCCGGCAGCTTGATCGCGATTCGGCATGACTCCACCTCCGCCCCCCTCACGGCGAGACTGTCACCGAAGCCGTCGGCGACCACTCGCCCGCCGGCTTGTCCTCCTCACTGAAGCACATCCGGTACTCCCGCACCTCCGGCGTGCCCGGCGCCAGCAGCGGGCGCTCGTCCGCGAAACGCGGTCCCACATGCAGGCCCGCGCCAAGCTTTTCCCAAGACCCGCCACCGCGCCGTGTCTCGATGTACACCATCTTGCGGCCGAAGCGCTTGAAGCGCCCGCGCACCACCTCCGCCTGCGCGCCGCGTTGCGCCCACACTTTGAAGACCGGCGCCGGCGCGTCTTTCACGAACCGGTTTCCCAGCACCCCGAGCAGCGCGCCCATCTCCTCCGTGAAGGCCGGGTGGTTCTTGATCACCCTCACCAGCTTGAACACCCGCTTCAGCGCCCCCGCGCGCGCCGGCGGCCCGGCGGGCGGCTCCGGCAGGCTCAGCGCCGGCAGGGACACCGGCTTCCCGCCGCGCGCATCCCCCATGAGCAGCGCCCGCTGCACGGACGTCATCGCCATGCCCAGCACGCGCGTCCGGGTCATCGCCGGTCCCATGATGAAAATCAGCCAGTCCAGGTCCCGCGGCACCTCGTCCCGCAGCACCGGCTCCAGCGGCCGCACCGCCTCCAGACGTTCCATGCAGCCTGGCAGCGCGTGGCGGAACTGCCGCAGCCACGCCACCTGGTCCGCCTGGCGGGGAGGGAAATAAAGCTGGTGTCTCATGGCATGAAAAAAAAATCCCGACCCCGGCCGCACAGGCCGCCCGAAAGGAGCGCGGACACTCCCGCCCGCCGCGGGCGAAGCGAGCCGCAACGCTGCGGGCAAGAGTGCCCACACTCCGATTCCAAGCCGCGCGCGGGGAAGGTCCGGGCGCAGTCAGAGCCGGGCGGAGGATTATCCTTTTTGGCTCAGGATGTCAATTCGTGAAGCGGGGCATGATCCTTATTCAAAAAGGATGCATGCTCGGCGATCCGGGCACAGCCCTGAGTCGGCAGGGGAACATCCTTTTCCAGAAAGGATATTCCCCCGCCAAGCGGGGGCAACCCCTGAGGCATCCGGGCAGCATCCTATTTCAAAAAGGATAATGCCCCGCACGATCAAGCAAGTCCCCGGCTCGAAAGTTCGGTATCCTTTCCCGAAAAGGATAAACCCCCAGTCCCCGAAGCTCACGCCCAGACGGCCCACCATGCATCCTTTTTAAAAAAGGATTCATCACAAATCCGCCGAACAGTACCCCGAGCCACCCAACCGCGTGCCCGGAGCCTCCCAGACCTGTGCCCGAATCGTGCCCGTCCTGCCCGGAGTCACGCCCCGAGCGGCTGGAGCCTCCTGCGGTGTGCCTGGAGCCGTGTGCCGCGAGTTTGGGAACCCACACCCCCACGCGCCAATCCTCATCAGTTCAGGTCCGGTGCGCAGGAACGCAGCCCGAGTGCGCCGCGCGTCCTTTCTGCGGATCGGGCCGCACTTTTCCCCTGCGCCGGGCATTCGCCAGGCTTGGGGCGCAGCGCCCTCACACCCCGCCCGCCACGCGCAGGGATTCATTCCACAGCTCGCGCTGCCAGGGGGCGGCCTCGTTGCGGACGCCGGACGCGAGGAGCAGGGCGGCGATGCAGGCCGGGGGCAGCAGGCGAATGAGGCGGGGGAAAAGCGGGGGGCTGAACATGCCGCGAGTGTGGCGCTGGCGTGCTTTGGGCCGATTGTCAGAAGTTGACGGCGGGATGAAATTTTCCTCGCCAAAACGCGGCGGAGAGCACCCGAGCACGCCGCCTCACCGCTCCACCGCCATGGCGATGCCCATGCCGCCGCCGATGCAGAGGCTGGCGATGCCGCGCCGCAGATCCTGGTCCTCCATCCAGTGCAGCAGGGTGACGAGCACGCGCGCGCCGCTGGCGCCGATGGGGTGGCCGAGGGCGATGGCGCCGCCGCGCGGGTTGAGCTTTTCCTGATCCAGGTCCAGCTCGCGCGCGCAGCCGAGGGTCTGCACGGCGAAGGCTTCGTTGATCTCGATGGCGTCCACCTCGTCGAGCCGCCACCCGGCCAGGGCGCACACCTTGCGGATGGCGCCGACGGGGCCGAGGCCCATCAAGGCGGGGTCGCAACCCACGGCGGCAGTGGCGATGACGCGGGCGCGGGAGGTGAGGCCGTGGGTTTGCAGCGCGTCGTCACTGGCGAGCAGCACCATGGCGGCGCCGTCGTTGATGCCGGAGGCGTTGCCGGCGGTGACGGTGCCGTCCTTGCGAAAGGCGGGCTTCAGTTTGCCGAGGGACTCCACGGTGGTGTCAGCGCGCGGGTGCTCGTCGGCGGGGACTTCGCCGACGGGGATGATCTCGCGCGCCCAGGAGGCGCGGTGCATGTCCGCCCGGAGCTGGCTGCGCGCGGCGAAGAGGTCCTGCTCCAGGCGGGTGATGCCGTGCTTGTCGGCGATGCGTTCGGCTGTCTCGCCCATGCCGATTTTCAGGAGAGGGTCGGTGAGGCCGTCGGTGAAAATGGCGTCCGCCATCTCGATGGGGCCGAGCTTTTTCCCCCAGCGCGCGTCGCTCACATAATGCGGCGCGCGGCTCATGCTCTCGACTCCGCCGGCGAGCACGAGCCGGCATTCGCCGGAGCGGATGGAGCCGGCGGCGAGGGCGGCGGCTTTGAGGGAGGAGCCGCAGGCCATGTTCACGGTGCAGGCGGGCACATGCTCCAGCGCGCCGAGCTTCAGCGCGCACTGGCGCGCCACATTCATGCCGCTGCCGGCCTGGAGCACCTGGCCGAGGATGACTTGATCCAGATGCGCGCGCAGTTCCCAGGGCGCCACGGCATCCGCCACGGCAAAGGCGAGATCGGCGGCGGGGATGTCCTTCAATCCGCCGCCGAACCTGCCAATGGGGGAGCGCTTTGCCTCGATGATGTGGACGGGTGTCATGACAGGGTGGCGAGATTTTCGGCAATGGCCGGGCGGAACTGCATCCGCGCGAGGATGTCGTTTCCCACATCCACGCCGGGGGCGGTCTCGATGAGGCGCAGGCCCTGCGGGGTGAGTTCGAAGACGGCGCGCTCGGTGACGTAGAGCACCTGCTGGCCGCGCGCGAGGGCGGAGGGGCCGTGGAAGCAGACGTGGCGGATTTTTTCGACGAACTTGGGCTGCTGCTTCGCCAGGAAGGTGCTGCAAAAGACCAGCCGCCGCGCGCTGTGGGCGATGTTCATGAAGCCGCCGACGCCGGCAAAACGCCCGCCCATGCTGGCCACGTTCACGCTGCCCTGCGCGTCCACCTCCACGGCGCCGAGCACGGCGATGTCCAGCCCGCCGCCGTCGTAGAAATCAAACTGCGCGGGCTGGTCAATGACGGCCTCGGGGAAGTGGCTGCAGCCGAAGTTCAGCCCGGAGGCGGGCACGCCGCCGATGGGGCCGCTCTCGACGGTGAGGGTGAACTCCCCCAGCCGCCCGGTCTCCGCGGCGACGGCGGCCACGCCCTCGGGCAGGCCGATGCCGAGATTGACGATCTCCCCCGGGCGTATCTCCCGCAGCGCGCGCGCGGCGATGCGCTTGCGGTCGGACTCCGGAATGGGAGGCAGGGAAAACGCGCCGCCGCTGACGACAAACTCCTCGTTGAACTCCTCGGCGAAGGTCTGGTCATGGTTGATTCCGCCGGAGGCGACGATGTAATCCACCAGGATGCCGGGCACGCGCACCGACTTCGGATCGGGCAGGCGGTCGAGCATGCCCTCGATCTGGGCGATGACGATGCCGCCGTGGTTTTTCGCCGCCTGCGCGATGGGCAGCACCTCGCCGATGAGCGCCTCGCTTTCCATGTCGAGATTCCCCAGCGTGTCCGCGTAGGTGGCGCGGATGAGGCCCGCATGGACGGGCACCGGCTTGTAGCGCAGCCAGTCACGCCCGTCCAAAGTCACCCGCTCCACGAGCGGCTCGGTGGTGCGCTCGTTGAGCCTGCCGCCGCCCTGCTCCGGCTCCATGAAGGTGCCGAGGCCCACCTGGGTGATGAGGCCGGGCCGCCTGGCGGCGGTCTCGCGCATCAGGGCGCAGAGCACGCCCTGGGGCAGGTTGTAGGCCTCGATCTCGTTGTTGAGCGCCAGCTCGCCGAGCTTCGGGGCCAGGTTCCAATGCCCGCCGATGACCCTTTTCAACAGGCCGGGATGCGCCAGGTGGTTGAGGCCGCGCGCGGCGCGGTCGCCCTGGCCGGCGCAGTAGAGGAGCGTCAGGCCCCTGGGACGCCCCGTCTCCAGAAAGCGCTGCTCCAGCGCGGCGGTGAGCATCTCGGGGTGCCCGGCGCCGACGAATCCGCCCACCGCCACCGTGGCGCCATCCGGGATGGCGGAGACGGCCTTCGAGGCGGTGGTGTAGGTGGCGGGCGCGCGCATGTCGGAGCGGGGTGGGTCAGCCAAAGACGGCATCCTCGATCCTGGCGCGCAGGCGGTCGAGCGCCCTGCGGTCCCGGAGCTTGCGGCCGTTTTCGTCCTGCACATAGACGGAGTCCAGCGCCACGCCCTTTTCGGTGGCGATGCGCGCGTGGGTGACGCTGAGGCCGAGCCGGCCGATGGCCATGAAAATGTCATGCAGCAGGCCGAGACGGTCCACGATCTGCAGCTCGACCACGGTTTGATCCGGGGAGAGGTCGTTGTTGATGTGGACGCGCTGCGGGATCTCGGCCATCACCTCGTCATAGCCGGGGATGCCGCGGCGGGATTTGGCGATGGCTTCGGCGAAGTCGAAGCTCTGGCTGAGGAAGGCGGCGCGCACGGCGCTCTCCACGCGCTGCTTGGCGCTGCGGTTGGTCACGGCGGTCATGCCCGTGGTGCAGACGCGGAAGATGTCCAGCACGAGGTGGTCGGAGCGCTGGTAAAGGTCGGCGCTCAGGATGTTGATGCCCTCGGCGGCGAGCGCGCCGGAGACGCGCGCGAGCAGCAGATGGCGGTCCCAGCAGGTGACGACGAGCTCGCTGTAACCCTGGGCGGGAAAATCGTTCCAGACCATGACGGGCAGCAGGCCGGCGCGGGCGTCCTCCCCGGAGAGCTGGACAAAAAAATCGCGGAACTGGCGGATGTGCGCGGCGATCTGGGCGGGGTCGCGGAAGTTGAAGTAGCTGCGCGGCATGTGCTCGAAGTGCGCGGAGGTCTCCTCCTCGAAACCGGCGGGCAGCAGCCCCGCCACCTCCGCGCGCACGTCCTCGATGGGCACGCTGACGCGGCGCATGAAGTCGGCGGGCGCCTTCATGAACTCCAGCGCGCTGTGGTAGAGCTGGCGGATGGAGGTCTCCTTGTAGCCGGTCCAGCTCGCCTCGCTGGTGCCGCGCG
Source organism: Verrucomicrobiaceae bacterium UBA2429 (assembly GCA_002343505.1). Lineage (GTDB taxonomy): Bacteria > Verrucomicrobiota > Verrucomicrobiia > Verrucomicrobiales > Verrucomicrobiaceae > Prosthecobacter. The sequence continues at coordinate 131,971 of DDQZ01000061.1, forward strand.
AGTCGGCCTGGGTCATGACCAGCAGCGCGTCGAGGTTCTCCTTGGTGCGCACGATCTGGACGAAGTCCTCGATGACCTTCGGGTCCTCCAGGTTCGAGGTGGTGGCCACGCGGTACATGAGCAGGTGGTTGTCCACCAGGAAGAGCAGCAGCTTGCGCCGCTCCCCCTTGATGACCATGCGGCGGGCCACCGCGTCCGCCAGCAGGGTGCTCTCGTCATCGTGGGATTTTTTGTTGGCGGCGCGCCCGGTGTCATGCATGACGAGCGCCAGGTACAGCATGGCGGGCTGCTGCAGCTCCTGGAAGATCTGCTGGTAGAAAGCCATGCCGCCCTTCTGCGGCGGGCCGGCCAGCTCGTCGAGCTTGTCCAGCGTGCGCAGGGTGTGCTCGTCCGCGGTGAAGCGGTGGAAGAACTCGTGCTGCACCAGGCAGGTCAACGCGCCGAACTCCGGGATGTAGCGGCCCAGGAAGCCCACGCGGTGCATCTGGCGCAGCGTGCGCGCCACCTCGCCCTTGCGGGAGAGGATGGCCTCGAAGATCTCGCGGATTTCCCTGCTGTAGCGGAAGCCGGCGTTGACCAGGCGGAAGCTCTTCTGCACGAGCTGGAAGAGCTCCGGGCTGAGGCGCAGATGCCGCTGCTGGGTGTGGGAAAAGAGGCGCATGAGACGCTGCGGGTCCTCCTTGAAAATGTCCTCCCCGTCGGGGAAGACGCGGCCGTTTTTGCTGTGAAAGCCGTCGAACTTCTCCACCCGCCGCGCGTCCTTCCTCCGCGCCAGGAAACCGAGCAGGCTCCTGCGCGGCCTGGCGCCCTCGAGCTGCTCGAGGTGGAAGCCGTCCATGATCTCGCTGCTGCGCTGGAGCACGTCCCGCGTGGCCATGTAGTAGTCCTTCATGAAGCACTCGATGCGGCGCAGCACGCGCTTGTGCTTGTAGCCCAGATGGCCGGCCACCACGCCCTGGAGGCGCAGGGTCAGCACATCCTCCCCGCGCTTTTCGCTGTAGTGCATCTCGTTGCGCGCGCGCAGGATGAGGTCATAGGCCCGCTCCACCTCGCGCCAGCCGGCGGCGGAGATGAGGCCGCGCGCCACCAGGTCCCTCGGGTCCAGCGTTCCGAGCTTGGCATAGGTCATCCAGATCAGGTTCTGGTAGTCGCGCAGGCCGCCGCAGCCGTTTTTCACATGCGGCTCCTGGACGAAGGGGGTGCCGCCGTGTTTTTCGTGGCGCGCGGCCAGGTCCTCCTGCCGGTGGCGCAGGAACTCCTTTTCCCGCCCCCGGATGCACTCCGCGTCGAAGCGCGCGCGGAAATCATCAAAAGCCGCCCTGTCCCCGGTGAGGAAGCGCGCCTCGATGAGCGCCGTCTTCGCCTGCCGCTCCTCGTTCGCGTGGCGCAGGCAGTCGCCCACGCTGCGGGTGCCGCCCTGGCCCACCTTCAGCTTCAGGTCCCACAGCGCGGTTTGGAAGGAGACCACCAGCTTCGTCACCTCCGGCGGGACCTGCGCGCCGTTGCCGGGCACCAGAAAGGTGAGGTCCACATCACTGCCCGGGCACATGGCCCGCCGCCCGTAGCCGCCGTGCGCCACCACGCTGATCTTGAGGGCCGCCCCGCCCGGCTGCGCCGCCGCGCACTCCTCCCACAGCAGGCGCACCAGGTAGTCGAGCATCTCCGAGCGCATCCAGCAGATCTCCACCCCGCTCCAGCCGGCGCGGTGGCGCTGCTTGATGCGCTGCTCCTTGAGCCGGAGGAACTGCCTGCACAGCTTCAGCGTCACCGCCTTCCCGCGCGGCGCGGGGCCGGCGCCGGCGAAGACCTTCTGGGCCGCCGCCTCGATGCGGCGCTTGTACTCGCGCTCCGTCATGCGGGGAAATCAAAAGGTCAGCAGCGCGTGCACCGGCCCGCTGCCCGCCAGCTTCGAGCGCCCGTCCAGGAAGCCCAGCTCGATGAAAAACGCCGACCCCAGCAGGTCCGCGCCCGACTCCTGGATGAGGCGCACCGCCGCGCCCGCCGTGCCGCCGGTGGCCAGCAGATCGTCCGCCAGCACCACCTTCTCCCCCGGCGCCAGCGCGTCCTCGTGCATCTCCACGCTGTTGCTGCCATACTCCAGCGTGTAATCCAGCCCGCGCGTCCTCCAGGGCAGCTTGCCCTTTTTGCGCACCGGCACGAAGCCCGCGCCCAGCCGCGCCGCCATCAGCGCGCCGAAGATGAAGCCGCGCGCGTCAATGCCCACCACCTTGTCCACCTTTTGATCCGCGAAGGCCGCGGCCATGCCCTCGATGGCCTGGCGCAGCAGCACCGCGTCCGCCAGCACCGGCGTGATGTCTTTGAAAAGGATGCCCGGCTGGGGGAAGTCGGGCACATCACGGATCGTGGAGCGGAGGCGTTCGAGGGTGTCGGGGCTCATGGCCGCGCAGTGTGCGGGAGCGCGCGGCGGTTGCAAGCGGCAATGCCCGCGCTGCGGGCGGCGCGGCAGGGCGGCGGGGCGCTTTTGGCGCGGCGCGGCGGATTTCCGCGCTGGCGCTTCGGCCCGCGCCCGGCATGGTGGGCGCGCCATGCCGCCTGATCTCACCGCCGCCCCGCTGACGGATCCTCTCCGCATTTACCGCTACCGCGACAGCCTGTACGCGGTGGACCTGGTGGCGGCGGCGCTGGGCGCGGACTTTTTTTCCCGGCTGGCGGCGCGGCCTTCGACGCCGGGGGGGATCTGCGCGGACTTCGGCTTCAAGGAGCGGCCGGTGGATGTGATGCTGACGCTGTTCGCGGCGAACGGCTGGGTGCGCGCGGAGGCGGGCGTTTTCCACGCGACGGAGACGGCGCGGGAGCATCTGCGCGCGGATTCGGAGTGGTTCCTGGGCCCCTACTACGCGTCGCTGCACGAGCGGCCCATCGCGCGCGATTTCCTCGAGGTGCTCAGGACGGACAGGCCGGCGGGCTGGAGCGGGGACAAGGCGTCCTCCGACTGGCACGAGGCGATGGAGCAGGAGGACTTCGCGCGCAGGTTCACCGCGGCGATGGACTGCCGGGGGCGTTTCCTGGGCCGGGCGCTGGCGGAGAGGCTGGACCTGCGCGGGCGCGCGCGTCTGCTGGACATCGGCGCGGGCAGCGGCATCTACGCCTGCTGCATCGCGGCGCGGCACCCCGGCATCCGGGCGGTGGCCTTTGACCAGGCGCCGGTGGACCGCATCGCGCGCAGGCTGATCGCGGAGCGCGGCTGCGCGGACCGGGTGGGGGTGGAGGCGGGGGACATGTTTGCGGGCCTGCCCGGCGGCTGCGACGCGCACCTGTGGTCGAACGTGCTGCACGACTGGGGCGCGGAGGATGCGCGGCGGCTGCTGGCGCTCTCCCACGCGGCGCTGCCGCCCGGCGGCCTGCTCATCATTCACGATGCCTTCATCAACGCGGAGAAAACCGGCCCGCTGCATGTGGCGGAGTACTCGTGCCTGCTGATGCACTCGACGCGGGGGAAATGTTACAGTACGGCTGAATACACGGACATGCTGGCGGAGGCGGGCTTCATCCCCGGTCCCTACGCGGACACGGTGGCGGGGCGCGGCTTCATGACGGCGGTGAAGGCGGGTTGAGCGGCGGCGTGCTCACTCGGCGGCCAGCTCCACCCAGCGGGTGCGGGTGCCTGAGCCGGTGGGCAGGTCCCAGGTTTCGGAGTCGCCCATGAGGCGGCTTTCCTGGCGCTCGCCGCCCTGGTCGGTCCAGGCGTAGGTGACGCGGACGGGGCTGCTCTCCACCGGGTAGAGGATGTGGCCTTCGGCGCGCAGGATGCGTTTGCCGCCGGTGTTGTGAAAGCGCACGCGCACGGAGCCGGCGGCGTTTTCCGGCAGCTCCGCGCCGCCCTCCCACATGGATTGCGACCAGAAGCCGCCGGGCTCGGCGCCGCGCCTGTGGATGGCGCCGTCCTTGAGCAGCGGCTGCCAGGCGCGGCCGCCATCCAGGGAGTACTCGATGTGGTAGCGCACGTCGGGGCTGGGCGGGTTGCTGGAGGCGATGTGGGCGGCGGCGTGGACGGCGCGCACGGGCAGGCCGCGCGGGGCGGGCAGCTCAAGGGTGAGGCGCGGGGTGTCGAACGCGCCCTCGACGATGCGGGGCGCGGCCTGGGCTTTCTCCGGCCCGAAGCTGGCGATGCCGCGCCCGCCGATGCCGAGGGTGACGCGGGTGCCGCCGTCCTTGAGCCGGGGAAAGACGGCGGGATTGGCCTGGCAGACGGTGCGGATGACCAGGCCGCCGCCGGCCAGGGAGGCGGCGGCGGCGCCGAGGCGCAGATGATACTGGCGGCGGCCTTTGACATGGTCGGTCAGGTCCATGCCGTCGTGGAAAGCGCCCGCCTCGTGCCAGGTGGCGCCGCCGTCGGTGGAGATGGAGACCGGGCAGTCCGCGCGTCCGCGCAGCACGAGGCCGTTTTTGCACCCCGGCTGGTAAACACCCCACGGCGTGTCATCCGGCGGGGTGGCGGCGATGATGAAGGGGGTGTGAAACTCCAGCGTCACCTGCTCCGCGCTCTCGCTGACCACGCCCTCCTTATACCCGCCGCCGGCGAAGTCCGGCCGCCATTCATGGACGGCGTTGCCGTAGCGGGCCTGGCCGTTGACATGGGCGGTGCCGGTCTTTGAGCCGTGCATGGCCTCGGGCTGGTTCACCCAGGTGCGGGAGCGCTCCATGCCGGGCACGCCGCCGGTCATGGCGTTCCTGCCCCAGAAGACGAAGGTGCGCCCGTCCTCCAGCCCGGGCTCGAACCAGCGCCGCAGCGTCTCACCCCGGCGCAGATGCACCACGGGCGGCGGCCCGGCGTAACCGGCGCGGTACTCCGCGGTGTGGTAGGCGGCGTAGGCGGCGCCGTCCTTGGGATGCAGGCCGCAGACCAGCCACCCCTGCTGGCTGGCGGGCGCGTGCCCGCGCGAGGCCAGCTTTTCCCAGTCCTTGTAGATGACATCCAGCCCGAGCAGGCCGCCGCCCTCCGGGTCGTGGATGACGGTGGAGAGGTCGTGGTCCAGCAGCGCCCAGCGGCCCTCGCCATAGGGTCCGCCGGTGAGGAAGACCTCCATCGAGTTGTGCCCGCGCGTGCCGGTGACGCGGGAACGGCAGGGGCCGAGCAGCGCGTCCAGCTCCGCGGTCCACTGCGCGTGCGTGGTGCCGCACAGGCCGAAGCCGTGCGCGAAGAGGCCCGTCCAGTAGCCGCGCGTGGCGTTCATCGAGGCGTTGTCAAAGCCGCCGCCCCACAGGTCCTCCTTCCCCTCCTCGGCATGGGCGTAGTGGGTGTTGCGGAAAAACCACGCGGCCAGCGCCTTGTCATGATCCGTCTCGGGGCGGATGCCGGTGGCCTGCTCATACTGCCGCGCCTGGGTGGCGAAGAGCCGTTCGAAGGAGGAAAGCGCCCGCTCTCCCGGATACCAGGGGTGGTCGGTCTCGATTTGCGGGTCGCCCACGCCGGCGTTGAGCAGGGCGGGCAGGAGGATGAGGCAGCGGGGGAAAAAACGGCGCATGGCTGCTAATACGCCGCGCCCGGTTGAAACTCGCGCGCTGTCTTTGACGGCGCGGGCGCGCGGCACCGGAGCGCCGGCCGTCATGCGGACAGTCCTGCCTTGTCTGAGCCGTGTTGGCTGCCCCGCTTCAGCGGATGTGGATGAACTCGTTGGTCATCATCCAGGCCTGGCAGAGCAGCTCCCAGGCTTTGGCTTCGCGGGCGGCGGGGTCGCTCTCGGTGGAGGCGAGCGCGGCGTCGGCGGCGGTGAGGAAGTCGCGCGCGTTTTGCAGGTCATCGGCGCGGGCGGGGCGGGCGTAGGCGAGCTGCATGGCGCGGCGGACTTTTTCCTCCAAGGACGCGCCGGTTTTCAGGCGGGAGGCGAAACCGCGGGCGCCCTGCCCGGCGAGGGGGCTGTTCATGAGCAGGAGGGCCTGGGGGGAGACGATGGTGCTGTTGCGCTGGCCGGTGGAGACGGCGGGGTCGGGGTAGTCGAACTGCTGGAAGAGATCGTAGAGGTTGTTGCGGATGACGGGCAGGTAGAGGGCGCGGCGGGTGCTGTCGTATTTGGTGGCGTCTTTGGAGGTGTGGTTGAAGACGAACTGGCGGTTGCGCAGGGGGACGGTTTTGCCGCCCATGCTCAGATCCAGCAGGCCGGCCACGGCCAGGAGGCTGTCGCGGATTTCCTCGGCCTCGAGGCGGCGCATGGGGAAGTGGGAGAGGAGGCGGTTCTCGGGGTCGGCCTCGTCCAGACGAGCGCCGCGGGCCCGGGCCTTGCCGCCCTGGCGGTAGGCGCGGCTGGTCATGATGAGGCGGTGCATGTCCTTGAGGCTCCAGCCGTTGGCGGGCAGCCATCTGGCCAGCCAGTCGAGCAGCTCGGGGTGGGTGGGGGCCTCGCCGAGCAGGCCGAAATTGTCCGGCGTGCCGGCGATGCCGCGCCCGAAGTGCCAGGTCCAGACGCGGTTGGCGATGACGCGGGCGGTGACGGGGTGCCGCGGGGAGGTGAGCCAGCGCGCGAGCTCCAGGCGGCCGCTGCTGTCCTTGGGCAGCGCCGCGCCCGGCTCGTGCGCGGCCTGCATGACCTGGATGAAGCCGCGGTCCACTTTTTTTCCGAGGGTGAGGTGGCTGCCGCGGATGTGGATGGCGAGCTGTGGCGTGAGTCTTTCGGCGTCGCGCACGCTGATGACGGTGGGCAGGTCGGGCAGGGATTTTTCAATGGCCTCCTCCTCGTCCATGAGGCGCATGACTTTGGCCTCGGCTTCGGGGCCGGGCTTCTTCTTGGCCTCGGCCTGGGCGGCGGCGACTTCTTTTTTCTTCGCGGCGAGGGCCTGCTCGGCGGACTTCACGGCGGCGAAGTCCTCGAAGTCTCCGAGCGGGGTCTCGTGCGCGAGGGAGAGCGCGCCCATGCGGTCGGAGCTGAAGGAGGTGGTGCTCTTGAAGATGGCGGCCAGGGCGTAGTAGTCGGCCTGGGTGACGGGGTCGAACTTGTGGTCGTGACAACGCACGCAGCCGAGGGTCATGCCGAGAAAGGCGCGGCCGAAGGTGTCGAGCTGCTCGTCTATGACATCCATGGCCAGCTTTTCCTTGTCCGGCTCGGCGAGCACTTTGGCGCCAAGGTTGAGGAAGGCGGTGGCGGTGGCGTGCTCGTGGCGCTCGGCCAGGGTGCGCGCGGGCAGGAGGTCGCCGGCGAGCTGCTCGGTGAGGAAGCGGTCGAAGGGCTTGTCCTCATTGAAGGCGCGCACGACGTAGTCGCGGTAACGCCAGGCTGTGCCGAGGGCGATGTTTTCATCCAGGCCGTTCGAGTCGGCGTAGCGGGCCACGTCCAGCCAGTGGCGGCCCCATTTTTCACCGTAGTGCGGGGAGGCGAGCAGGCGGTCAATGAGCTGGCGGGTGGCGCGGTCGGGATCGCTGGCGTGGGCGGCGGTGAAGGCGGCGGTCTCTTCGGGCGTGGGGGGCAGGCCGGTGAGGTCGTAGGTGGCGCGGCGCAGGAAGGTGTGGGCGTCCGCGGGCGCGGCGAAGTCGAGGCCTTTTTCGGCGAGCTTTGCGGAAAGGAAGACATCAATGGGGTGGCCGCCCTTCGGCGTCGGCACGTCGGCCACGGGCTGGAAGGCCCAATGGCGGCGGCCCTGCTCGATGTCCACCGGGCGCGGCTTCACGGCGGAGGCCACCGGCTCGGTGCGGGGATCGGGCGCGCCGCGCGCCACCCACTCCTCGAGCACGCGCAGCTCGGCGGCGGGCAGGGGGCTCTTGGGCGGCATTTGCAGCTCGCGCTTTTGATAGCGCACGGCTTCGATGAGCAGGCTATTGCCGGGATCACCGGCGACGAGGGCGGGGCCGTTGTCGCCGCCCTGGAGGATGGCGGGCTGCGAGTCGAGCGTGAGGCCGCCCTTGCTCTTGCCGCTCTCGGCGGAGTGGCACTCGTAGCAGCGCTCGACCAGGATGGGCCGCACCTTTTTCTCAAAGAACTCCACATCCCGCTCCGACGGCTCCGCCAGCGCCGGCACGGCGGCGGCGAGGGGCAGGGCCAGGATGGGGTGAAAGCGCATGACCCCTGCTACGAGGCGCGGGCGGGGCTTCTTGCGCGGGCGGGGTTGTCAGGGGCGCTTCCCGGCGGAGCGCAGCCATTCGAGGACGTGACGGCTCACCCAATGCGGGTGAGTGATCTGCACGCCATGTCCCGCAGGCATGTCACGATGAGTGACGCGTCCTTGGGGAAAGGCGGCGAGGGCGCCGCGGTTGTCCATGATCTGGTCATGGCCGGCGGTGAGAATGAGGATCGGTGTGTTATCAGCAATGGCGGAGGTTTTTTTTCTCCACATCTCCGCAAGGACGAGTCCCACGCGCAGGGTGCGGATGGAGGGCTCGCGCAGGAGGGAGTCATCCTTTTTCAAAATGCAGGCCAGTTTTGAATTGGAGTCTTCGAGAGCAGGCGGCTCGGGGAGCGGCGCCCGGCGGTCCACAATGGCAGGAGGCCCCTTGCCGGAGGACTGGCTTCGGCCGCCGGCGAGGTAGTGGAAGTCGCAGAATGTGGGGCGTGCCGGCATGCGCGGGGAGAGCACGCTCAGAACCGGGCCAAGGACGCGCTCCGCGAATTTCGGCGCGAGGTTTTTGCGCACCTGTGTGGCGGGCACGAGCTGGATGAGTCCGCTCACCCGCGCGTCCTGGCGCCGGACCAGGTAGGCGGTGGCCAGATTGCTGCCCCAGGAGGTGCCGAGCAGGATGAGCGGCTTTCCCGGAGCTTCGGCGACGGCTTGCTCCAGGTGGGCGGAGAGGTCGCCGAACAACTGCTCCGCGCTTTTCACGGGAGCCATATTTTGCTGACGGTTCATGCCGCTGTCCCGGCGGTCCGGGGCGATGACAGTCCAGCCGGCGTTCCGCAAATCCGCAGCCACCGGCGCGAACCATGCCGAGTGTGTTTGCAAGCCGTGCAGGCAGACGATGACACCCTGTGGACGTCCGGGTGCGCGCCACACGAGGCCGCGCAGTTTTTCATCCGGCAGGTTTCCTTTTTGAGTGACTGCGACCGACCAGGCGGATGCCCCTGAATCTTTGGCGAGAAAATGATCCGCCCCTCCAGTCCCCGGACCCATGGGAAAGACGGGAGATGCAAACCCGAAAACAAAAAGACTGGAGATAAAGCGGCGCATAAGGTCAGCGAATACGGCGCAGCAGCGCGCTCTCCGTCAGCTTCTGCGGCGACACCACGGGTTCGTCCCGGTGACGGAGGGCATTCTCCAGGCTGCCCCAACTGTCCGGGCGCTCAATGAGCGCGCGCGCTTCCCGGCTGGCGAGATCGAAGTCGCCGAGCTTTTGCAAAGGGCAGAGTTCCTCCTGAAAGGCGGCGCGCCAGGCTTTCCAAATGATCTCGGAGCAGTAGATGCGCTCGTCGTCCCAGGCGAAGCGCTTGTCGTAAATGCGGCCATCCAGATGGTCGGCGGCTTTGCGCAAGGCGCTGATCTGCGCCGCCGTCAGAGGGTTCACCGCGCGCCAGGCGGCATAACGTCCGCCGTTGCCGTTGGCGCGCCATTTTTCCCAGGCCACGGCTTTCGACAAACCGTTGCCATCCACCACCACGCCCTTTCCGCTGGAGTCCTCGAAGTAGATGCCGCAATGACTCCAGTCCGAGCGCGTGAGTTTCTTGATCGCCTCCGCCTGGCCTGAGACGGGGGACGAATCCTGGAAAACGATGTCGCCGGGTTGAAGCGCCGCAGTTCCTGAAACACCGGGCTGGGTCTGGCATGAGGCCAGGAGGAGCAGCGCAGCGAAGGCGGCTGTTAAATGTGTGAGTGAGTTCATGAAGACAAGCCTGTCACACCGGGCATAGCTGGAGGCTGTCCACCGCCTGCTGGACGCGGAGCAGCATGGTGTTGCACTCAGGGCGCACCTCAGCCTCGCGCCGGTTGACCGGCCCCCAGTGGCGCCGGCGGTTTCTCAGGCCGACGGCTGCAAATTCGGCGGCAAAAGCGGGACACTCTTTGGAAAGCTGCTGGAAAGTCCTGCCAAGGCCGGTGCCATGGTTATGCCAGTTCTGCGGACTGCATGTCACGCCTTCCTGAAAAATTTCCAGGAAGCCCTGCGGATTTGCACGGTAGTGATTGAACACTTGGACCATTGGTTGGATCGTCGTCATGTCTGGACGAATTCGAGCATTCCAGCTTGTTTGAAAAAGCCCCGCCTCGGCTGTCTCGGCCGTGACATTGCCCGCCGTCGTGTCCCTGCCCTCGCAGTGTTTCCCGGAGCTTTCCCTCATGCCGAGGCCAACGAGAAGAACATACAAATGCCTGAGGGTGGAGGCGCCCGAAGACTCGTTGTTCATTCCCGCCTCGTGGAAAATCTGCGCGTAATGAGCCAGGGCGTCCACGTCTGCCACTCCCGTGTTGGCTTTCGCCATTTCCATCGCGGCAGGATCGCCTGCGCTGAGCTTGCAATAGACCCTGGCAAAGGCCAGCGCCATGCCGCGAATGTAGGCCCTTGGCGCGCGTCCACGGTCCAGCCACCGATATTGCGCGATGGCCGAGGTGTCGGCGATGCGAAGAATCTCATCATAAGGCCCGCCTGGCGCGGGGGCCTGGGTTTCGGCAAGGTAACGCCGGCTCGACCATCCGCTCAAAGTCCCATGCCGGACTTTGGCCCAAAGCTCGTCAGGGGAGGTTTCAAGCCAGTCCACGACCGTCCCGCTGGAAAGGCTGCCAGTGACAGTTGCCGTCAATGACGGAGAGCGGCGCACATTCAACGAACTTGCGGTGACGACAAGCTGCGGGAGTGAAACCGAGGGTGTCGCCGCAGGTGCTGCGGCCTTTTTGGCCGCTGTTTTTTTGGACGCTTTCTTGGACATGGTGGATGGATGTTTGTTGTTGGGAATCACAGGTCCGCCTCATCGAGCAGCGTGTAGCTGAAGGTATTGCCCCAGGCGTCCCTGGCGCGGCGCGTGGTGGTCATGAAAGCGTCGAATTCGGCCACGCAGCGGAAGACCTGGCATCCTGCGGAATAGTCGGCCACGCGCACCGTGCAGTCGCTCGCTGAGGCGCGGTGGATGTTGATGCCGCCGCCTTCATACGTCTTGCTGGTGTCGGGATTCGGCACGGCGTCGAGGGTGTCGTCGCGCCAGACTTTGATGCCGCTGACATAACCGCCGGACGTTCTTTTCTGGCAGAGAGCCTGGTGGGCAAAGCCGCCGCTGCCATGCTGGCGGACCTCGTATTTGTCCTTGTAATGGCCCGGCACGAGAATGGCGGTGCCTTTGCTGTTGCCCAGCCTTTCGGCCAGGTAAGTGTAGCCAGGCAGCGTGGTGATCTGGTACTTCTGATACTGCCACTGGCCTTGATAGGGGAAAAAGGCGAACAGCACATCGTTGAAGGCGTCCACCTTGATCTTCGTTCTGCGCACACCGACCACGTTCAGGTCAAATTCTCCGCGTGCGCGCAGCGCGTATCCTTTGTTTTCCATCGCCTTGAGAACATCGGTGAACTTGATGGATGGCGAACTCGCGTTGAACAACCCCGGCTTGAGCTTTTTGGACATAATTTGGAAGGAATTTCGCAGCGGTTGTATTCGCCGCCGCGATCATCGTCAATCTTTGAGAGGAAGATGACTTTTTTTGCAGGCCGTGACCTGTGCCATTCGCCGCCTTGTGAAGCCGGGCCGTTTCATCTTCACCGAAAGTCCCCCCGCCGCGTTTCGTTGTGGACGGTTCCAACTCACCCGAACCATGCGCCTGATCTCACGACTCTGTCTCGCCGCGCTGCTGTGCGCGGCCGTTTTCCCCGCCGCCGCGCAGGAGCGCAAGAATGTGCTCTTCATCATCTCGGACGACCTGAACAACTACCTCGGCTGCTACGGGGACCCGCGCGCGAAGACGCCGAACATTGACAAGCTGGCCGCGCGCGGGGTGCGCTTTGAGCGCTCCTACTGCACCTTCCCCCTCTGCGGACCGAGCCGGAACTCCATGCTCACCGGCCTTTACCCGAACAGCAACGGCATCCTCACCAACTCGCAGATCTTCCGCCAGTCCATCCCCTCCCACATCAGCCTGCCGCAGGCGTTCCGGCAGAATGGCTACTTCGCCGCGCGCATCGGCAAGCTCTATCATTACAATGTGCCCAAATCCATCGGCACGGACGGGCACGACGACCCCGGCTCCTGGGAGATGGAGATCAACCCCGCCGGGGTGGACCGCCTGGAGGAGGAGCCGGAGATTTTCACCCTCACGCCCGGCCAGTTCGGCGGCACGCTGAGCTGGTATGCCTCGCCAAAGAGCGACGCGCATCACACGGATGGCATGATCGCCAGCGAGGCCGAGTGGGTGCTGGAGCGCTGCGCGAAAAAGAAGGACCGCCCCTTCTTCCTCGCCGTCGGCTTTTTCCGCCCGCACACGCCCTATGTGGCGCCGGAGACGCCCTATTTCGGCTGGTATCCCGAGGCGGAAATGCCCGTCCACCCCACCGTGGACCAGAACCCGCCCGAGGTGCCCGCCGCCGCGCTCGGCAGCTACAAGAAAGAGCAGGACAAGCTCACTGACGAACTGCGACGCAGGTGTGCGCAAAGCTACTATGCCAGCATCAGCTTCATGGACGCGCAGGTGGGCCGCGTGGTGGAGGCGCTGGACAAAAACGGCCTCGCCGAGAGCACGGTCATCGTTTTCACCAGCGACCACGGCTACCACATGGGCGAACACGGGCTTTATCAAAAGATGAGCCTCTTCGAGGGCAGCGCGCGTGTGCCCCTGCTCATCGTCGCCCCCGGAGTCACGAAACCCGGCAGCGTGGCCGCCACGCCCGTGAGTCATCTCGATCTCTACCCCACGCTGGCCGAGCTGTGCGGTGTCAAGGCGCCCGCGAATCTCCAGGGCCAGAGCCTCGTGCCCATTCTCAAAGACCCGCAGGAAAAAGGCCGCGGTTGGGCCATCACCCAGGTCTCGCGCGGCGGCGGGCCGGCGCGTGCCACGGTTTCACGCGACAAAGGCTCGGAGGGACGGCGCTTCTTCGGCTACAGCCTGCGCACGCCGCGCTGGCGCTACACGGAGTGGGACGAGGGCAGGGAGGGCAGCGAGCTTTATGATCATGACGCCGACCCCGGCGAGCTGAAAAACCTGGCCGCCGACCCCGCGCACGCCGCCACGGTGGCCGAGCTGAGTGAAAAAGTCCGCGCCGCGGCCAAGGGCACCTTTCCCGCCGAAGGCGTCACGCCTCCCGTGAATAAGGAAGGCCCGCTCTGGGCGCCGAACCTGACGGATCCTTGATCCCTGATCACAGGCTCGTCAGCACATAGTCCCAGATTTCCACCACACACCAGGTCAGCGCCACTCCAGCGACCGCGTCCTTCCAGTCCGGACCAGACTTGAGAGATGGCGGAGAGTCTTCCCAGGAAGGCTCCTCCTCTTGACGGGAGACGTGCTGCTTCCGCGCAGGATTTGACCTGCGATTGACCGGCATGGCAGCCACCCGGGATGGCTCTGGCTGGCTTTCCTGCCTGGATTCATAAATGCAGAGGCGGTGGATGGCCGCGGCCACGGCGATCATCAAGAAGTACTCCGAGTGATATTCGCGGTTGATCATCCAGTTCGACACCGCGTAGGCGCTGACGAGGACGATGCCCGCACGCCTGCATTGCTCGCGGGTGCGGTCATGCCGGGTAAAGCGATGGGTTGCCAAAAGGCTGCGCTGGGCGGTCCAAAGGGCGGTCAGGTAAATAAACAGCCCGTAAACGCCCAGGTCCGCCCCGATCTGCACATAGCTGGAGTGGGTGGCTTTGACGAAGGTCTCACCCTCCCAAGACACCCAGGCGACGAACTGCTTCCAGCCAACACCCGTGTTGCTGGAGTCGAGAACGGTCTTCGCCATCTCCCAGGCCATGAGCCTGCCCTGCACGCCCTCATTGCTGCTGAGGCTGGACATGCCGGACATGCGTGGAAGGAAGCTCAAGGCCGAGACGCCCATCGTGGCGGCGGCGGACAGGGCGAGAATTTTTATCCCCAGCGGCCTGCCGATGACAAAGATCAAGACCACGAGCCCGCCGGCGACGAGGAAGGACCCCTTGGAGGAGGCGTGAAACGCGCACTCGGCGGCAAGCGCGGCGCAAAGGGGAAAGATGACGAGGCGGCCCATGGCCGAGCCTTTGTAGAAATAGAGCAGGTAACTCAGCGGGATGGCCACGATGACAGTGTGCGCCAGGGAGTTGGGGTTGTTGTGCAGCCAGGTGCCGATCGAGAGGCGTCCGGCATTTCTGGCGGTCACATCCACTGCGCCGGTGAGATCCAGCCCGTAAAGACTGCCCACCGCCATCGCGGCCACGCCCAGCAGCATGAAATTCCATGCCTTCAGGTAGCCCAGCACCCTTTCCCAACTGACGAGGGACTGAACCGTCAGCGCATAAAAGACGGCCAGCGGCATGAACCCCATGAAGGCGGCTTTGGTATCGGGCGCGTTCCAGACAACATACGCATAGTAGAGGAGGACCATCCAGTCGTGCGGCGTCCGCAGCAGGCCCGGCACGACGGGGCGGTTCCGCGTGGTGTAGAGCGCGGCGATCCAGACCACCATGAGCGGCTTGATGATGTTGAAGCCCGCCCATCCCGCCACCCAGTCCTGGGGGCGGATGTAGTAGAGAAACAGGAAGAACAGGGCGAAGCGAAACTCCATGACATGCCGTACCGGGCAACTTGCGACACGGCCTGGGCCGGAGCGCTCCTCGCCCGTTGGGCGCTGGCGATAACACCTGCCGCCGCTTCCCGCAAGGAACCTTCATGCCCGGCAAAAAGACATCCGGCCGCAGGCTGCGGGCTTGATTCCACCCCGGCCAGGGTTGAAAGGACCGGCCCGGCGGCGGTCCGCCATCACGCATGTGGTTCAACAGTTTTGAATTCTGGATCTTCTTCGCCCTCGTCGCCCTGGGATGCCGGCTCATGCGTCATGCGGGTCAAAACCGCTGGCTGCTGCTGGCGAGCTATTTTTTTTACGGTTGCTATGACTGGCGGTTTCTTTCGCTCATTCTCTTCTGCACCTGGGTGAACTTCATCGCCGGCCGCCGCATCCATGAGGCCGCCTGCCCGCAGGCGAGAAGGCGCTGGCTGACGGCCGGGGTGACTCTCAGCCTGGCCGTGCTGGGTGTGTTCAAATATCTTGGCTTCTTCACACGCGAGGCGTCCCGGCTGCTGATGTGGGCGGGCCTTGCCGACCATCGCTGGGCGCTTGAAGTGCTGCTCCCGGCCGGCATTTCTTTTTTCACCTTCCAGGCGCTGAGTTACACCATGGATATTTACCGGGCTGAGACCAAACCCTGCCGCAGCTTCTCGGATTTCGCCCTCTACATCTCGTTTTTTCCCCAGCTTGTCGCCGGCCCCATCGAGCGCTCGTCGCATCTGCTTCCGCAGGTGGAGCAGCCGCGGCCGAAGTGCGACGAGGCGCGTTTTCGCAAGGGTTTTTATCTGGTGCTCAGCGGGCTGTTTTTGAAAGTCGTCATCGCGGACAACATGGCATGGCTGGCCGGGCATGTGTTCGCGGCGTCCCCGTCATCTCTGGCGGGGCCGGAGGTGCTGCTGGGCGTGTACGCTTTTGCCTTCCAAATCTACGGCGACTTCGCCGGCTACAGCGCCATCGCCTGCGGCACGGCCTGCTGGCTCGGCTTCGACCTGATGACCAATTTCCGCCGCCCTTATTTCGCCCTCGATCCGCGGGACTTCTGGCAGAGATGGCACATCAGCCTCTCCACCTGGCTGCGCGACTACCTTTACATACCGCTCGGGGGAAATCGCGGCGGCGGATGGGGCACCGCGCGCAACCTGATGCTCACCATGCTGCTAGGCGGCCTCTGGCATGGCGCGGCCTGGACCTTCATCGTGTGGGGTGGCATCCACGGGCTTTGGCTCGGGCTTCACCGCGTCTGGCTGCGGGTGAAAAAGCCCGTAGTCACGGCGGAAGCGCGGCCATCCGCTCCCTGGTGGCTGGCAGGCGCCAAATGGTTCGTCACCTTCCATCTTGTCTGCCTCACCTGGCTTGCCTTCCGCGCCGACAGCCTGCGTCACGCGCTGGCGCTTCTCGGCGCTCTGGGCGGGAAATGGGAGGTCACGGACTTCACCCTCACCTGCGCGGGCATGACGTTTTTTTTCCTGCTGCCCTGGCTGGCCTACGAGTTTTGGCTTGAGCGCCGGAAGGACGACGAGGCCCTGCTCAAGTCCGCCTGGTGGTGGCGCGCGGGGCTTTATGTCTATCTTGTGCTGATGATGATCTGCTTCCCGCCGCCCGCGCCCGCCGAGTTCATCTATTTCCGTTTTTAACACTCCGGCGATTCACGAAATGAAAAAAACCGAGTCCCTGGTCGTCCTCGCGCTGCTGCTCGCGCTGCTGCTGCTGGAGTGCGGCGCCCGCATGTTCGAGACGAGCCTTTCGAAGGATGTGGCCCACATCCGCTCGCTTCCCGCCGAGGCGGCGCGTCTCCGGCAGGCGCCGGCGGGGACGTTGAAAGTGCTCATTCTGGGCAACTCGCTCGCGCGCTGCGGATTGGACCGCGCCCTGCTCGCGCGCGGCCTCGAAGCCGCCAGCCGGCGTCCAGTCGCTGTCTCGGTGATGCATCCCGACGGCAGCCGCGTCGAGGAGTGGCGGCATGGCTACCGGCGCTACTTTGACCAGACAGGCTCGCAGCCCGATCTCGTCCTCCTTTGCACCGGCCGCCTGCATTTGGAGGACGGACTGCGCGATCTGGATTCCGTGGCCGCTTTTTACACCTCATGGGCTGACCTGCCCGCCTTCGTCCGCAGCGAGGGACTCGGCTTTGGCGACACCTGCCAGGCCGCCGCCGCGCGCGCCTCCGCCCTGTTCGCGCATCGCCGCCGCGTGCAGCCGCTGGTTTTTTACAATTTCATGCCCGGCTACGAGCAGACAGTGAATTTGGTGCAAAAGACGCGCAACGCCTCGGCTCCGACCACCAGGGCGTCACCCTCCTGCTCAAACCTCGCCAGCCTTGCCACCACGATCGGCGCATCCGGCGGCACCCTGCTGATCCTGCCGGTGCCCCTGCCAGAGTCCTATGAACTCCCTGCCTTGGTCAAACAAACCGCCGTCAACGCCGGTGCCCGCGTGCTCCATGCCTCCCCTGCCCTGCCGCCCTCGCGCTTTCCCGATGGCTATCATCTGGACGAGGAGGGCGCGCGGATTTGGACCCAGGCTCTGCTGGACTCGCCGGAATGGAAGGCGGCGCTGGCCGGCATGGCGGCCAAATAAAACCCTTCAGCGCGCGGCAGGGGAGCGCGGCTGGGTGTAGATCACCACGAGGAACACAACAGCGGCGGATTTCCCTGTGTTCAAGATCGCGTGCGCGGTGTCGGCGGCATAGGTGGCCGAATCGCCGGCCGCCAGATCCATGCCGTCCCCGGAGGATTCGACGTGGACCGCGCCTTTCTCGACGGTAAGAAACTCGCGCGTGCCCTCGAAATGAGGCTGGCTGCGCAGAGCGCCGCCCGGACGCAGGGTGAGCTGGTAGAATTCAAAGTCCTTCTCCAGGCTCAACGGGGAGAGCGTGCGTATTTCACACTGCTTGTCGCTGCGGAAAATCTGCGCCGGATCATCCCCGCGAATAACCTGGATGCGCGCGGGCGCGTGCTCCGCGCCGTTGAGCAGCTCCTGCAAAGTCAGGCCAAAAGCGCGCGCGATGCGCGCTGCCACAGTAAGGGTTGGGTTGGCGCGCTCGCGCTCGATCTCGCTGAGCATCGAACGGCTGACTCCGCTGGCCGCCGCGAAATCGTCGAGCGACCAGGAGCGCTGCGCGCGCAGCTTTTTCACACGCTTGCCGACGAATTCATTGATCGCCTCCGGCGGCGGGCTGGCGGCGGGATTTTTTGGGGAGGAGGCCATGCGCATTCGAAATGCCGGATGAGCATCCTGTAAAGTGGAAAGCCGCCTCCCGTATATTTTCTTGCCATCCAGAGGCGATGTTTGTTATTCCTGCCAGCACCCTTTGAATTTATGAATCCCGAAAATTCCCCGTCCGCCCCCGGAGCCACCCAGCCGCTGCCTCCGCCCCATCCCGGCTTCATGCCGCCGCCTCCGGGAATGACAATGCCCCCTGGACAGCAGCCGATGGCCTGGCCTCCCGGTTACGCCCCGCCCCCCGGCTACCCCATGGCGCCGGGCTACCCCGCGCAGCCCGGCATGATGCCGCCGCCGCCCGGCTACGGTTATCCACCCATGCAGCCGGGTTATGGCTACCCGCCCGGCTATGGCTACCCCGTGCAGCCCGGCATGATGCCGCCGCCTCCAGGGAGCGCGCCGGTGCCCCTGCCGACCATGCCCATGCACGCGGCCCCCGCGCCAGCGCCGGCACCCTCCAGCGCGGGACTGCCCGCGCCGGCCATGCCCGCGCCATCCGTCTCCCTGCCCGTGCCGGAGATTGCCGCGCCCGTGTCCGTGGAAGATGAGTCCGTGGCGGCCGTGGGACCGGGGGAGGTTTTTCATCCGCCGGCGCTCACCCACATTGAG
>DDQZ01000008.1:0-155 GCA_002343505.1 Verrucomicrobiaceae bacterium UBA2429
CCGCCGCCGACCCCGGCAACACCGAGTGGCAGCGGGACCTCTCCATCTCCTTCAACAAGCTCGGGGATGTGGCCCGCGCCCAGGGCGATCTCGCCGCCGCCGCCGGGCACTACCGGAGCGGCTTGGAGATACGG
This sequence comes from Verrucomicrobiaceae bacterium UBA2429, assembly GCA_002343505.1. Classification (GTDB taxonomy): domain Bacteria; phylum Verrucomicrobiota; class Verrucomicrobiia; order Verrucomicrobiales; family Verrucomicrobiaceae; genus Prosthecobacter. The sequence continues at coordinate 135 of DDQZ01000008.1, forward strand.
CAAAAGCTCGCCGCCGCCGAC
>DDQZ01000008.1:318-48431 GCA_002343505.1 Verrucomicrobiaceae bacterium UBA2429
ACCGGGTGGCAGCGGGACCTCTCGCTCAGCCTGTACAAACTCGGCCAGGTGGTGGAGAAGCAGGAGCGCTGGGCGGAGGCGCTGGCGTGGATGGAGAAGAGCCTGGCCGTGGATGAGCGCCTCGCCGCCAAGGACGCGAGCAACGTGATGTGGCAGGACGATGTGGTGAAGACCCGCGCGGCGGTGGAGCGGCTGCGCCAGCGCGCGGCGGGCCGGTAGGGGGGCGCAGTGGCTGCCGCCGCAAGGCGGTGGCGTCTGCCGCGGCGGAAGCACACCCCGCGCTTTGGCAAGCGCGCCTGCGGGGGCGGGCAGGGGGCTCCGGGCTTGGCAAGCCCGGCTCCTTGCGCGCGCTGGCCGCGCACCTGAAAGAGAGATGCGCGCCGCTTTCGCGGTATGTGTCCCCATGCGCCTGACACCGCTTTTTCTCTGCCTCCTGGCCGCCGCTCATGCGGAGGACGCCCTGCGCGCGCCGCCGCCGGAGGTGACGGCGCCGCTGCCGGAGCTGGCGCGCCACGGCGGGGCGCGTTTCCTGGACCTGAACGAGGACGGGCACCTCGATGCGGTCGTGTCGAACCCGCAGGGCTACGGCGTGTTCCTCTACAATGCCGTGGAGCGGAAAAATGTGCAGTGGGAGGCGGGCTGGACGCAGGTGCTGCGGGAGGGACGGGCGGGCGATGCGAACAGCCTGCCGCTGCTGGCGGACGCGGCGGGGCGGGACACGGGCGCGCGGTTTGAAAAAGGCGACCTGGTGGCGGCGGACGGCGCCCGCGTGACGCGCGCGGAGCTGTTGCGGGTGCCGGGGCCGCCGCCGCTGACGCCCCAGGAGTCCCTGGCGGCGCTGGTGCTGAAGCCGGGCTGGCAGGCGCGCCTGGTGGCGCACGAGCCGCTGGTGCGGGACCCGGTTTTTTTTGACTGGGACGCGCGCGGCCGCCTGTGGGTGGTGGAGATGGGGGACTACCCCTTCGCGCCGGGTGAAAAAACGAAGGACGGCCAGGTGGGCCAGGGCCGGGTGTCGGCGCTGCAGACGGGGCGGGTGAAGATCCTGACCGACACGGACGGGGACGGGGTCTTTGACAAGGCGGTGGTGTTCCTCGACGGGCTGAAGCACCCGACGAGCCTGGGCTTCTGGAAGGGGGGTGTCTTCATCGCGCACATCCCGGACATTTTTTACGCGGAGGACACGGACGGCGACGGCGTGTGCGACCTCCGGGAGACGTGGTTCAGCGGCTTCACGGACGGCAATCCGCAGCACCTGGTGAACGGCTTCTGCCTCGGGCTGGACGGCTGGTTTTACTGCGCCAATGGCGACAGCGGCGGGCACATCACGTGCGCGAAAAGCGGCAGACAGGTGGCGCTGGGCACGAACGATTTCCGCTTTCATCCGGTGACGGGCGCCTTCGAGCTGGAGGCGGGGCGCACGCAGTTCGGGCGCTGGCGGGACGAGTATCAAAACTGGTTCGGCAACAACAACAGCACCTGGGCCTGGCATTATCACCTGCCCCTGCGCTGGCTGGAGCGGCACCCGGAGCGCCAGGCGCGCGCGCTGCGGGCGGTGACGAACGAGGCGAAGACGGTGCATCCCGCCAGCCCGCCCCTGCGCCGCTTCAACTGGGCCAGCGCCACGAACACGCTGACCTCCGGCTGCTCCCCCATGCCCTGGCGTGACGGCGCGGAGCACCTGCTGCTGGTGTGCGAGCCGGCGAACAATCTGGTCCACCGCCAGGTGCTGGACATGACGCGCTTCCCCGTCACCGGCGCGCGGCATCGGGACGACCCGGACAGCGAATTCCTGGCCAGCCGTGACAACTGGTTCCGCCCCTGCCTCATGCGCGAGGGGCCGGACGGCGCGCTCTATGTGGCGGACATGTACCGCCTCGTGCTGGAGCATCCGGAGTGGATCCCCGCCGAGCTGGCGAAGGGCCTGGACCTGCGCGCGGGGGAGGACAGGGGCCGCATTTACCGCATCAGCCGGGATGCGGCGCCGGCGCGCGGCTTTGCCCCGGCCATGGACTCGGACATCCGCTGGCAAAGGGACACCGCGCAGCGGCTGCTGCTGGAAAGCGGGGACGTGAAGGCCGTGCCGGAGCTGAAAAAGCTGGCGCAAAGCCAGGACAAGCCGGCGCACACCCGGCTGCAGGCGCTATGGACCGCGCACCTGCTGGAGCAGGGCGGCGCGGAGCCGCTGCTGGCCGCGCTGAAGGCGGCGCATCCGCTGGCGCGCGGCTCGGCCATCGTGGCCGCGGGCGGGGATGAGATCCACCCGGATGAGCTGGCCTCCTGGTTCCCCGCGCAGGGCCGGGCAAAGGCGGTGGCGGAGGCGCCGAAGATCCAGCATTTCAATGCCGACCGCCAGAAGGTGGTGACGCGGTATCTGAAAGAGGCCGCGCCTTTGCAGGGGGATGCCGCGCGCGGGATGCTGGTCTATCAAAAGGCCTGCATGGCCTGCCATCAAATGCGCGGCCAGGGCGCGGAGCTGGGGCCGGACCTGGCGACGGTGGCGGGCAAGCCGGTGGAGCAGATTTTGGAGGCCGTCTTTGACCCCAACCGAGCCGTGGAGCTGCGCAACGCGGCCACGCAGATCACGAAGAAGGACGGCTCGCTCGTGCTGGGCCTCATCGCGCTGGAGACGCCGCACGCGGTGACGCTGCGCCTGCCCGGCGGGGTGGAGCTGCCCGTGCCGCGGGCGGAGATTCAGGAGATGAAGACCCTGCAAACCTCCCTCATGCCCGACGGCCTGGAGGCCGTGCTCAGCGCCCAGGACACGGCGGACCTGCTGGCGGTGATCCAGGGGAAATAAGCGCGCGCCAGCCGGCTCACGAGGCGCCCACGCCGCGCAGGACGGCGGCGGGGGTTTTGAGCAGGATTTTGGCGTCGAGCCAGAGGGACCAGTTGTCTATGTATTGCAGGTCCAGGGCCACCCAGTCCTCGAAGTTGCGGATGCCGTTGCGGCCGGTGATCTGCCACAGGCAGGTGAGGCCGGGCTTCACGCTGAGCCGGCGGCGCTGGGCGTGCTTTTCGATTTTGCCGATCTCATACACGGGCAGCGGGCGCGGGCCGACGAGGCTCATCTCCCCGCGCAGCACGTTCAGGAGCTGCGGCAGCTCGTCTATGCTGAACTTCCGCAGCCAGCGTCCGAAGGGGAAGACGCGCGGGTCGTTGGCGATCTTGAAGGCGGGGCCGCGCATTTCATTCTGAAACTCCAGCTCGGCGCGGCGGGCCTCGGCGTCCGGGTGCATGGTGCGGAATTTCCACATCATGAAGGGCCGCCCGTAGTGCCCGGCGCGCTCCTGGCGGAAAAAGACGGGGCCGCCGGGCGAGGCGAGGCGGATGCCGATGACGGCGGCCAGCCAGAGCGGCAGGGTGAGCACGAGCAGCAGGGCTGCCACAACGCGGTCGGCGAGGTCTTTGAACAGCAGCGCCCAGGACACCTGCGGGGTGCTGTGAAAGACGAGCATGAGCTTCCCGCCAAGAACATCGAAGGTGGGGCGGGAGATGGCGGTCTGGAAAAAGTCGGCGGCGATCCATGCCTCCACGCCCTCGGTCTCGCAGGCCTGCACGGCTTCCTCGATTTTCCCAAAATGCACATGCTGCGCGGCGAAGAGCACGCGCGCCACGGAGTGCTCGTGCATGGCGGCGACGAGGTCGCTGATGGGCTGCCGGGTGATGTCCACGCACCCGGCCACCTCGATGTGCGCGCGCTGCTCGGCGGGCACCTTTTCCATGAGCTGGCGCATGTCGTCCCCGGCCCCGGCCAGCAGCACGCGCTCCCGGCCTTTGCCGCTGGCGAGGCGGCGGCGCAGGCGCGCGCGCTGCACCTCCTCCCGCAGCAGCAGGGCGGAGCCGGACATGACGATGGCGAGCATGGCCACCGAGCGGCTGGGCACCTCCCACTTTAAAAACACCACCAGCGCTCCAACGGCCAGGCTGATGCCGGCGAGCGCCTCCATGAGCTGGCGCAGGCTCTGCGCGGTGGTTTTCTCCACCAGGCCGGAGTAAAAGCCGCGCTCCTCCAGGATGAGCGGCGTGAAGGGCACCACCAGGGCCATCAGCCAGTAGAGCTGCTCGATGGGCGGGATCTCGACCAGATCGGGGATGAAAACAGGCAGTGTGCGCGAGCGGAAGTAATGCGCGAACCACAGGCAAAAGGCCAGCAGCCCGCTGTCGAGAAGCTGGGTAAGCTGCAAATTGATTTCTTGCCGGCGGCCAAGCATAGTGTTCGGATTCCGATGTGTTTCGAATTCTTGAAATTATAGCTGTCTTAAGTAATGCCACAACTTCTTTCCTCCTCAAACCTCCTGCTTTCCTCCCGCCCGCTCACCGTCGCGGTCATCCCGGACGGGGCGACGCTGGCGCTGTGGCAGGGAATGGAGCCGGAGGCGCGCGCGGCGGCGTGCGATGTCATCGAGCTGCGGCTGGACACGCTGCAGACCGCGCCGGGGGACATTCGCGAGGCTCTGCGCGGCAGTGCCACGCCGGTTTTGCTCACCGCGCGCCACCCGGCGGAAGGCGGCCAGGGCAGCGAGGACGCCGCCGCGCGCGCGGCGCTGATCGAGCCGCTGCTGGATCTGGCCGCGCTGGTGGACATCGAACTGCGCAGCGCGCGGGAGATGCGGGCGCTGGTGCTCAAGGCGCAAGGCGGCGGTGCGAGGGTGGTCGGCTCCTTCCACGACTTCCAGGCCACGCCCGCGGACGAGGTGCTGCGCGGGGCGGTGGACTTCGCCCAGCCGGCGGGGCTGGACGCGGTGAAGATCGCCACTTTTCTCAACAGCATGGACGACCTGATGCGGCTGATGCGGCTGGTGTCCGCGCCGCATCGTTTGCGCCTTTCCTGCATGGGAATGGGGCCGCTGGGGCGCGTTTCGAGGTTGGTGCTTGCAAAGTGCGGCAGCCTGCTGAACTACGGGTTTCTTGGCGAGGCAAATGCTCCCGGCCAGTGGCCTGCCCCGCGTCTCAAAGACATCCTGGCCGACCTGTGACATGAGCCTTCCTTTTCCGAAATCCGCCCGACTCGCACTCGCGCTGGCGCTTTTGCCGCTGACGGGGTGCTTTGAAGACCCCCAGCGCGAGGAGCGGCTCAAATGGCGCGAGGAGGAGGTCAATGCCAAGTCGGCGGACATCATCCGCAGGGAGATGGAGATCGCCAAGGAGAAGCAGGTGCTCGAAGGGCTGCGGCTGGACCTTGTGGCGAAGGAGAAAAGCGTCGAGATGCTCCAGAAGCAGCTCGCCGAGGAGCTGGAGAAAACCCGGCGCGTGCGGCGGGAGATCGAGATCAAGGAGCTGCGCGGCCCCATCCCCCAGATCAGCGCCGGGCGCGCCATCATCATAGACGCGGCCAGCGGCGAGACGCTCTTTGAAAAGGAGGCCGACAAGCGCGGCGCCATCGCCAGCACCACAAAGCTGCTGACCGCCCTGCTCGTGGTCGAGGCCGGCGACCTCGACAAGGAGATCATCGTCGAGCACAGCGACACGCAATGCGCCCCCGTGCGCCTCGGCCTCAAGGCCGGGGAAAAATACACCCGCCGCCAGCTTCTCACCGCCGTGCTGGTGAAAAGCTCCAACGACATCGCCCAGGTCCTGGCGCGCGACAACGCCGGCAGCGTCGAGGCCTTCGTCGCCAAGATGAACGCCCGCTGCGTCGAACTCGGCCTGCAAGACAGCCACTACGTCAACCCCCACGGCCTGCCCTCCACCAACGACGACGAGCCCTACAGCACCGCGCGCGACCTCGCCGTCATCGCCAAACTCTGCGACCAGCAGCCGGAAATCCGCAAAATCGTCAAAATGCAGAGCTACACTTTCAAGTGGCCCAACGGCCGCGTCACCGAGCTCTCCAACACCAACCGCGTCCTGCGCAACGCCTCCTACTGCGACGGCATGAAGACCGGCTACACCAACGCCGCCGGCTACTGCCTCGTAGCCAGCGGCGAGCGCAACGGCCGCCGCCGCATCGTCATCGTCCTCAACGACACCGAGGCCGGCGTCTGGCGCGACGCCCAGGCCCTGCTGGACTGGGCGCTGAAAGCCTGACGCCAGCCCCCAGCCCATGCCCGCGCCTACCCTGCCTAGCCCGTCAAGCTGCGCGCCGCCTCCCGCCTTCACACTCCCTCCCGCTTGAACTCCACCCCCGCTCCCACCATCGGCATCGTCGGCCTCGGCTACGTCGGACTCCCCCTCAGCCTCCGCTTCGCGCAAAACGGCGCCCGTGTCATCGGGTTCGACATTGACCCCGCCAAAGTCGCCAGCCTCAATGCCGGCCAGAGCTACATCCTGCACATCCCCGCGGAGGAAATCGCCGCCATGACCGGCACCGGCGCCTTTGCCGCCACCACGGACTTCGCCCGCGTCAGCGAGTGCGCCGCCGTCATCATCTGCGTGCCCACCCCGCTCGTGAACGGCCGCGACCCCGACCTCAGCTACGTGCTGAACACCGGCCGCGCCATCGCCCCGCACCTGCAAAAAGGCCAGCTCGTCTGCCTCGAATCCACCACCTACCCCGGCACCACCGACACCGACCTGCGCGTCGTCCTCGAGGAAGGCTCCGGCCTCAAAGCCGGTGTGGATTTCCACCTCGCCTTCTCCCCCGAGCGCGAGGACCCCGGCAATCCTCAAAGCGACGTCTCCCACATCCCAAAAGTCATCGGCGGCCTCACCCCCGCCTGCCAAAAGCGCGCCATGGAGATTTACGGCATCGCCGTGAAGACCCTCGTGCCCGTCGAGTCCTGCCGCGTGGCCGAGGCCGTGAAGCTCACCGAGAACATCTTCCGCGCGGTGAACATCGCCATGGTCAATGAATTGAAAGTCGTCTATGCCGCCATGGGCATAGACATCTGGCAGGTCATCGAGGCCGCGAAGACCAAGCCCTTCGGCTTCATGCCCTTCTACCCCGGCCCCGGCCTCGGCGGCCACTGCATCCCCATTGACCCCTTTTACCTCACCTGGAAAGCCCGCGAGTACGGCCAGGAGACCCGCTTCATCGAGCTCGCCGGCGAGGTCAATACCGCCATGCCCGCCTATGTCATCCGCCGCTGCGGCGAGGCGCTCGCCAGCCAGGGCAGGGCGCTCAAAGACGCCCGCGTCCTCTTGCTCGGCATCGCCTACAAGGCCAACGTGGACGACGACCGCGAAAGCCCCGGCTACGTCCTCTGGGAGCTGCTCGAAGCCGAGGGCGCCCATGTCGCCTACCACGACCCGCACGTCCCCGTCATCCGCCCCTCGCGCGAGCACAGCCAGTTCGCCGGCATCGAAAATACCGCGCTCACCGCCGGGAGCGTCGCCGGCTTCGATCTCGTCCTGCTCGCCACCAATCACCAGGCCGTGGACTACGCCATCGTCGCGCAAAACGCCCGCCTCGTCGTGGACACCCGCAACGCCCTCTCCGCCCACATGCGGGGCCGGGAGAACTATTTCAAAGCCTGACGAAGCCGCGGCTCGAAATTCGAAATTCGAAATTCGAAGCTCGAAATTCGAACTCAGCCCTCCATTCCGCAATCCGCAATCCCCCCCCAATTCCCCATGAAATCCCTCATCACCGGCGGCGCCGGATTTATCGGCTCCCACATCGCACAAGCCCTCTGCAGCAAAGGCGGCTCCGTCATCGTGCTTGATGACCTCAGCCTCGGCAACCTCGACAACCTCGCCTGGAAAAAGCCCGGCGATGACCTCGAGTTCGTCAAAGGCGACATCAACGACACCGCCTTGCTCAACAAGCTCATGCCCGGCTGCGACTGGGTCTTCCACGAGGGCGCGCTGCCCTCCGTCCCCCGATCCGTGGCCCAGCCCTGGGAGAGCAACCACCACAACCTCGACGGCACCCTCCAGGTCCTCATCGCCGCGCGCGACGCCGGGGTGAGGCGCTTCATGTTCGCCAGCTCCTCCTCCATCTACGGCGACTCCGACGCGCCCTCCAAACACGAGAGCCTGCCGCCCAATCCCCTCTCCCCCTACGCCCTCCAGAAATACGGCGGCGAAAAATACTGCCAGCTCTTTCACCAGCTCTACGGCTTAGAAACCGTCGCCCTGCGTTACTTCAACGTCTTCGGTCCGCGCCAGGCCTTTGACTCGCCCTACTCCGGCGTCATCGCCAAATACTGCACCGCCATGCTCAAAGGCGAGCGCCCCCTCGTGTTTGGCGACGGCCTCCAGGCGCGCGACTTCACCTTTGTGGACAATGCCGTGTCCGCCAACCTGCTCGCCGCCGAGGCCCCCGCTGAGAAAGCCGCCGGGCGCTTCTTCAACACGGCCGCCGGCGAGTCCATCAGCCTGCTCCAGCTCATCGCCGAGCTGAACCGCCTCACGGAGCAGAGCCTCGAGCCCGAGTTCCACCTGCCGCGCGTCGGCGATGTGCGCAACTCCCTGGCCGACATCTCCGCCGCCCGCGAAGCCCTCGGCTACGAGGTCCTCGTCAACTGGCAGGACGGCCTCGCCCGCACGCTCGACTTCTACCGGCCTTGACGAATCGAACGCCAAACCAGGGCAAATTTGACTTCAAGCCGGAATCACTTGCCGGCTTTCGGGATCGGCCCTTTCGGTCCCACACGCAGCCAGCCCTGGCCGGGGATGTAAACCATGCCCAACTCCTGCTTGGTCACTGAATTCCAGAGATTGGGATCGCCGTCCTTGTAGCGGCTCATGGAACTCTGGGGCGGGGTGGGATCTCGGGCTTTTTTGGGATCGGGCGCCTCAGTGCCAGACGATGGAATCGTCACCAGGGGGATGGCGGCGGCTTTCCTCTCCCCATCGTCGAAAGTCAGACCCGGCAGCGAGATGCTGAAACCAAAACGATACTGCAAGTCGTCTGAAAGCTCGGAGGCGGTGATGTTGGCGACGCCTCCGTCGTGGGCAATGGTCAGATTGCGTCCTTCCAGGCGGACAATTTTCGCGCCTTTGAGCAAAGTGCCGTTCTGCAGGTGGATCTGTGGAATCGCGGTTCCGGGAGCTTCCGAGCGAACCCTCTTGATCAGCGAGGCGAAGAGGCTTTGCGTCTTGTCTATCTCAGACTTCACCGTGCCCACCTGGGCGCGAAGCTCGTCTATTTCATCCTGCACTTTTCGGGCGGCGGTGAGATAGGGAATGATCCCCTGCTTCTTTCCCAGTTCATCCCGGCTTTTTTGGAGAACACCCCTGATCTCCTGCAATTGATCAGTGGCGGCCTGGTGGTCCTTTCTGGCATCGTCAACCACTGTCGTGTAATGCACGCCATAAATGACCCCGAAAACGAGGAGGAACGCGCCCAGATAAACGAAGAATTTGGTTTCCATGCGGGTAAATCACGGTCTGCTGGCTTTGAACTGGGCTGCCTGATAGTCGGCCAGTTGTGTCTTGAGCTTTTCAAGCTTCTCTTTCTCCTCCGCCAGCTCCCTGGCGACCCTCTCCTTGTCCTGGACACGCACCTGCACATTGGCCTTGGCGACCGCGAACTCGTTGCTGCCGGCGGCGTTGAACTGGCCTAAATGGCCGATTGCGACAAGCTGCGCCTGGGTCTGCCTGAGTTGCTGCTCCTCATTCACAATTTGCTTGTGCATTTCCATGGTCTCGAGTTGCAGCGCCTTGTGCCTGTCGCAGCTAGTGACACATGCTGTCAGAAGGCCGTAAAATAGAATGCTGGCACCACCGTTTAATCGCATAGGCATACGTCTAACGCCCTGCGCTCTGGCCGACAAGAAAAAATCCGTGAGGAATTAAAAAAATCCTTCCGAACGGATCACCACAGCAACGTCTCCCTCTCCCAGAGTGAACCTCGCGGATGGCCCCGGGGTCCCGGAGTGGCGGCCATCAGATTACGGACCGCGAGGCGGGCCATTTCTCGATTGGATGCAGGGAAAAGCGACGCATCCTGGTCACTGCGGCTCGTGGCGAGCACCTTGCCCGTTTTGGCGTCCCTGGCCTGGACCACAAGCTTGCCCACCCGGTCCGTGCGGCTCGGCAGCAGGTCATGATGAAAGGCTATAATGGCGTCCGCGCTCTTGGGCGCCGCCGAACCGCCTTCAGTGCATTCGACATTCATCAGCTTCATTTCCGCCGCCAGCAGCGGGGCAAAGCCGAGAGGGTCGCCGCCTTCCGTGGTCACATGAAAACTCTTGCAGGATGAAAGGTCGGCGGTGTGCCGCACGGGCGCCTCAAGCGCGGCGCAGGCTGCGAGAAGCAAAGCGGGAACCCAGGCAAAGTGGAGAGGTTTCATGGCCCGGTATGTAACGCCTCATCCGTTTCTTGCAAGCGTGCTTCCTGCGGCAAAGGCCGCGCTGCCTTTGACATTCCTCCCGTCCGCGCCTCTCTGCGATGATGGACGACCTGGCCGAGCGCATGCGACACGATCTTGCCGAGATCGGCCGCACGCGCATGCCGTTCGGCAAATACGGACCCGCCAACCACCCGCCGCACGGCGTGCCCATTTACGATCTGCCTGACGAGTACCTGGCCTGGTTTGCGCGTCCCAACAATGGCTTTCCGCGCGGAAGGCTGGGCGCTTTGCTCCAGATGGTTTATCAGATGAAAGTGGACGGCTCCGACAGTGTCTTCGATCCCTTCCGCCGCGAGCGTGGAGGACGCGCACCCCTGCGCCCGGAACGCAAGCGCAGCCACGACTTCACCGGCGAGGGATAGTTCACCCGGCTCCCCGCCGTTTTGTCGGCGAACACCATGAAACACATCCTCATTCTTGCCGCGGCCCTCGCCGCACTCCCCACCTCCCGCGCCGCGCTTCTTGACTCGCCTCAGAAGTCCGGCCTCCAGCTCAAAAACATCAGCGCCATCGCCTTTGGCAAAGACGGCCTGCTCATCGCGGCGGACTCCGCCACTGCCACTGTGGCAGCGATTGAGACCGGCGACACCGGCCCCTTGGCCCGCTTGGCCGCCCCAGTGTCCGATCTCGGCTCTGTCATCGCCGGCGGACTGGGAACCACCTCGGAAAACATCACCGTCACCGACATGGCGGTGAATCCCGCCAGCGGAAAAATCTACCTCGCCGTCCAGCGCCGTCCGGACAATGCCAGCCTCATCCTCATTGTGGACGCCACCGGCAAGATCGCGCCGCTCGATCTTTCCACCGCGATCCACTCCTCCGTCTCCCTGCCCGGCGGCGCTTCCGGCAGCAAGGTCACCCGCGTCACCGACGTGGCGTTCGACGGCGACCGCATTTTTGCCACCGGCTCCAGCAACGAGGAGTTCGCCAGCCGCATCTTCACCATCCCCGTCCCCGTCAAGCATGGCGCCACCGCCGCCGTGTTCAGCGCCGAGACCTACCATGTGGCGCACCGCAAATGGGAGACCAAGGCGCCGATCCAGAGCTTCATCCCCTACAATGCCAAGGACGGGCGCTACGTCGTCGGCGCTTTCGCATGCACTCCGGTGGCGCGCTTCCGCGTGGACGATCTGGAAAGCGGCGCGCAGGTGAAGGGCGTCAGCATGGTCGAACTCGGCAGCGGCAACCGCCCGCTCGATCTCTTCGACTACACCGACGCCTCAGGCAAAGAGTGGCTCGTCGTCCACACCCAGCGCTTCAAGGACAACCTCTTCGGCCCCTCCAAGTTCTGGGGCGCGCGCGTCAGCATGGACTACATCAACGCCGTCGAGGACATCAACGAAAAGGCCACCTGGCGCGACGTGAAGGAAAAACGCGGCCCTGACGGCATCGAGATCGTGGACGTGCTCTTCGGCGCGGTGCAGGTGGACAAATTTGGCGAGCGCGAGATGGCCGTCATCAGGGACACCGATGGCCGTCTCAGCCTCGAAGTGGCCGCGCTGCCTTGATGCGCGGTCTTTGCCGCGGAGCCTGCGCCGGCTCCGCCCGAAGACCTCACTCCAACGTCCATCCCATCCATTGACCTGCCATGTGGCATCGAGCCGCCGACATGCGCTTCCTGCTCTACGGCGCGCCGTTGCTCATTGGCGTAAGCGCGCTGGTAAGTCAGAGCACGGTCGGCCTTCACAATATCCTCAACCCGCAGCCGGCGGTGATTGCCAGCGCTGACGGCTCCCGGGTCGAGCTGGTCATCCCGCCTCCGGTCCGCGCCGAGTACATCGTGCGCCGCGCCGCAGGCGGGCCGCCGCTCATGGGGCGGTTCGAAACTGCCGCCGACCGCGTCATCTTCACCCCCGCCCTGCCCCTGCCCGCCGGGCAGGAATACCATTTCGAGTGCCGCGCCCCCGGCGGCCCCGGCGGCACGCAGCCCTTCCGCTTGCCCGCCGTCCGCGCGCCCGCGCCGCGGGTCAGCATGCGCCCCGCCGGAGTGCCGCTGCCGGCCAATGCCCTGCGCTTTTACCTCCACTTCACCCAGCCCATGGAGCAGGGTGTCTTTCTCGACCGGCTCCGGCTCCTCGACGACCAGGAAAAGGAAATCCCAGGCCCCTTTCGCGAAACCGAGCTGTGGTCGCCGGATGGCGCGCGCCTCACCGTCTGGTTCCACCCCGGCCGGCAGAAAACCGGCGTCAATCTCAACCTCGACGAAGGCCCTGTCATGCTTCCCGGACGCGCCTACCGCCTCGTCGTGTCCGGCGCCTGGCGCAGCGCCGCCGGCATCCCCATCGGGGATGATGTCTCCCTGCGCTGGACTGCCGGCCCGGAGGATCATGCCCCGCCATTGGCTGACCATGTGGAAATTCACCCGCCAGCCGCCTCCACCACCTCGCCTCTGCGCGTCACTTTCAGCGAGCCTCTGGACCCCGCCATGCTCGCCACCGCCCTGCAAGTGCGGGCAGTTCATGACGACAGTCCCGTCCCCGGCCGCGCCGAGGCCGCGCCGGGAGGCATGGCATGGACCTTCCATCCGCACAGTCCGTGGGCTCCCGGCGGCTACCATCTGCGCATCCTGCCTGAGCTGGAAGACCTGGCCGGCAACAGCTTCGCCAAGCCCTTCGAAGTGGACCTCCAGGCCGCGCCGTCCGCGCCAGTCGCGGCGCGTCCGCTTGCCTTTGAAATCCGCGCCGCGGAAAAAGCCGCGTCCGGCAGTCCCGAGTGATTCCTTGCCCGGCGGCAAACGCAGGCGGCCGGCCCGAACATTCCTGTTGCCGCCGCGCGCGCGGACCGGCAAACATCAGCAATGGCACACCCCTCACCCCAGCCGTCCGACCCCGCCGCCCTGCCTGGCCTGGCCAAAGCCACCATGGCAGCCGCGAAGTTCCCCATGCTTGCCACCGTGGATGGCGACCAGCCCCGGCTGCGCCCGGTCTCCCCGGTGCTCGTCGAGGGCTTCGTCATCTATGTGGCCAATCTGCGCCGCTACGGCAAGACAGCCGAGCTGGCCGCCAACCCGAAGGCCGAGTTTTGCTACACCGACGACGGCCACAACCAGGTCCGCATCACCGCCGCCGCGGAGGTTTTGCATGACGCGGACTTGAAGAGGAAAATCTGGGAGGCCAATCCCCTGCTGCGCGCCTATCTCCAGGACATTTCAAACCCCGAGCTCATCATCTACAAGTTCACCCCCCGGCGCGTGCGCTACATGAAGGAGTGGGCGCTGGAGTATCATGAGGTGCCTTTGGATTGACCGGCGGCCCGCGGCACCCCGCAGGCGCGCTCACCGCCCGCTCTCCAGGAACTGGACGGCATCCGCGATGACCACCTTGTCCGGCTCGGTGCCCGCATTCGAGACACGCACCCAGCCCGCCCTTCCGGCCTGAAAATAAAACACGCCCAGACTGCGAAAGAGCCTCCCGTGCGGCGGCTCCTGCTGCTGGTTCACCGGCACAGTGGTCTCCCCGCAGGCATGGCGCACGGTGACTGGAGCGGCCGTGGCGCGGCGCGCGTTATGGCAATGCGCCAGCCGCACCTCATACCAGCCGGCCACGGGAAGCTCGGGAGTGAAAGTCACCGACTTCGCGCCTTTGCCGGACTTCATGTCATGCAGGTAACCCAGCCCCACATAAGGCGGAGTGTGGGTGGAGTACTGCCACTCTCCAGCCAGCACGGCGGCGGTCTCGTCCACCACGATGCCCGGCAGCGCCGCAGGGTCGGCCACGATGAAAGGCACCATCTCCGGCCGGTCCACCTCGCCCGGCGCGTGGATGCTTGCCAGGGCCTGCGGATGCGGGCGCGGAGGCGCGGGCGGAGAGCCCGGCAGCATGGACAGCGCGCCGAGGAGGGCCGGCAGGACGCGCCGCGCGGTGAGGTGGATTTTCATGCCCGCATCCTGCCGCCTCCGCCTCGGCGCGCAAGCAGTCCGCGAGCCCCCCGCGCGCCCGGCGGAGCCAGTCGTCAAAAAAATGCCGCGCCGCCACGGAAAGAAAAAGCCCCGCCATCCTGTCTTCCCTCGCTCCCGCATTCCCGCGCCCTGCCACGCCTCATCCACTGCCGCCCCATGCCACGCATCCTCCTTGCCGGTATCTTCCACGAGACGCACACCTTTCTGGAGGGCACGACGGGGCTGGAGCAGTTCACCATCCGGATTGGAGACGAGATTTTGCAGGCGCGCGGAGACGCCTCGCCCATCGGCGGCGTGCTGGAGCTGGCGGCGGAGTTCGGCTGGGAGGTGCTGCCGGCGGCCGACTACCGGGCGCAGCCCTCCGCCACGGTCAGCGACGCCGTCGTCGGGCAGTTCTGGGCGGACTTCACCCGCCTGGCCGCGCCGCATCTGGAGCGCGGCGTGGACGGCATCTACCTCGTCCTCCACGGGGCCATGGTCAGTGAAAGCCACGACGATGTCGAGGGCCTGCTGCTGGAGCGTCTGCGCGCGCTGCCCGGCGCCGCGCAGACGCCCGTCTTCGGCGTCTTCGACCTCCATGCCAACTTCACCCCGCGCATGACCGCCCATGCCGACTGCCTCGTCGCCTACCGGGAAAATCCGCACACCGACGCGCGCCAGGCCGCCTGCGACGCCGCGCGCCTGCTCCAGCGCTGCCTCGTCACCGGCGCGCGTCCCCGCCAGGAGAGCCGGCTCACGCCCCTCCTCTGGCCCCCCACCGGCACCGGCACCGCCGCCGACCCCATGCTCACCCTGGAAAAAATGGCGCGCCGCATCGAGCACGAGCCGGGCGTCTGGTCCGCCAGCGTCGTCGCCGGCTTCTCCTTCGCCGACACCGAGTGCGCCGGCGTCAGCTTCGTCATCACCGGAGACGCGGACGCCCCCCTCACCGGCCATCTCGACCGCCTGGCCCGCGCGGCCTGGGAGCTGCGGGAAAAAGGCAGCGCCACCGAGCCGCCCGCCGCCCGGGTTTTGCCCGGCCTGCTGCCGCCGCCGCCCGGCCTCACCGTCATCGTCGAGCCCTCCGACAACATCGGCGGCGGCGCCCCCGGAGACGGCACCGGCCTGCTGCGCGCCTTCCTGGAGCATGACGCGCCCAATGCCGCCCTCTGCCTGGCCGACCCGCACGCCGTCGCCGCCCTGACCGGCCTGCCACCCGGAGCGCGCACCCGCCTCAGCCTCGGCGGCAAAGGCAGCCGGCTCGACCCCGGCCCGGTCGAGCTGGACGTGGAGCTCGTGTCATTGAAAGCCGGCAGGTTCGAGCTCGAGGACAAGCAAAGCCACCTCGCCTCCATGAGCGGCGATTCTTTTGACATGGGCCCCTGCGCCGTCGTCCGCCACCGCGGCCTCGTCATCCTGCTCACCAGCGTCAAGACCCCCCCCTTCGATCTCGGCCAATGGCGCAGCCAGGGCCTCGACCCCGCCGCCTTTTCCTTCCTCGGAGTCAAAGCCGCCGTGGCCCACCGCCGCGCCTACGACCCCATCGCCGCCCGCATGGTCTGGGTGGACACCCCCGGCCCGTGCAGCAGCCAACTGCGCAGCCTCCCCTACCGCCGCCTGCGCCGCCCGGTGTGGCCGCTGGACGAAGTGCCGGGTTGAACCATGAGCCCGCCCCCGCAGGCGCATTCGCCAGAATGCGGGGCTTGGGTGTCGTTGCGGGAGCCAAACCCCGCATTCTGGCGAATGCGCCTACTCTGTCCATCTCCCTGCTTGGATGAAGCTCTTGCAGCGACTGCGCCCTTGTCCGCAAACCTCTGCGGAGTCTGAAAAGGGTGCTCATCAAGCTGCTGTGCGGACTGGCAGGACTGCTGAGGCGGCATGTCTGGCAAAAAAGTGGCTGCGCAGTTGGAGAGACCGGGGCACGAGGGCGCGCCCCGGAACACGCGAGGGCGCGTGTGCTCGCCTGCTTTTGCCGTGTGCGTTTTCACAAATCATCATGACGCAAGGTATAATTGCTGCAACGGCTTGAGAGCTTGATTGATCCACACTAAAAAACAATCAAAGACTTTTTTTGTGACATTTTGCCGCAGCGTAATGCATTCATTTCACAGACTAAAATAATAGATCCGCAATCTAGCATGTCTTATCTGCAATAAAAATCCTTTGAGCCGCAAAATCATGCAGTTAAGCCGCAAAATATTTGCTTTGTTCCACATTTTTATAGCATATTTACAAAATGATTGCATATGATGCGGGTAAAACAGCACATCATGCGGCTAAAGCATGACGCATTGCGGATTTAATTTGGCATTTCGCGGATGAATATTATTCCAATGCGGCAAAATTATGGCAAAATGCAGATAATTATGCACATTTTGCTGTTGAATTTTTAATTGCTTGAAATCATAATTTGCAAAAGGCGGGTAAAACGCCTGAAAAAGACGATGCAGCATTTTACAAAGACCCTGCATTTTATCAACTAGCTTCAGCAACACTCCTCGCAGCTATGACATACTGGGAAATCACCAAAGAACGTGCTCAAACGACTCTGTCGATTTGGAAGAGCCACGCGCCGGAGATGAAAGTGGGCGGTGTGTCTGCCGGGGAGTTGGAGGAGATGATCGGGCAGTTCGAGCCGCTGGTCCAGGCGCAGGTGCTCGCCCAATATGAGCTGAATGCGCAACGGCACGCGGAGAAGAATTTGAAAACCCGGATCAAGGAGCTGAACCTGCGGGTGCCGCGCCTCATTGAGGTGGAGCTGCCGGAGCATGAGGAGCTGATGGCCGGGGTCAGGGAGCTGACGCGCATCCCCTCGCAGACGCGGGAAAAAATCCTGACGCGGGGGCGCGCCACGCTGCCGGTGTGGGAGATGGCGAACGCGGCGCTGGCGGCGCTGCCGGAGCCGCTGCCGCCGGTGACATGCCGGCTGCAGGGGGTGGAGCACACGGCGGAGATGCTGGCGGGGCTGCTGCAGGAGTTCAATGAGCAGGCGCGGCAGATGGGCCTGGCGCGCACGGAGATGGCCCGGGCGAAGACGGCGCTGCGCGCGCTGGACCGGCGCGCGGGCAAGCTGAACAAAAACTGGTACAAGGCGGCGGCGCACACCTTCGAGAATGGCACGCCGGCGCGCGAGGCGCTGGAGCGGGTGCCCGTGCTGCGCGGCGCGCGCATGCCCACGATACTGTGCATCAACTCGCTGAAGCAGGGCGGGCAGGAGGGCCGGCAGGTGCTGGTGGACTATGTGCCACGGGGCGGGGAGACGGCCACGCGGCTGCTGCTGCACTGGGGCGTGGAGGGCGTGGACGAGGGGCTGCCGCACTCCATGCCGCTGAACCGCGCGGGAGACGCGCTGGGGCCTTTCCCTGTCGGGACGGTGGTGCGCGCGCGGGTGGAGGCGGCGAACAGCGCGGGCGCGCGGTTCTGCGGAGTGGAGAGCCTGGAGATCCTTGACCCGAACAGTGACCGGCGCCCGCCCAAAGTGACCCGGCAGGGGCGCCCGCGCGGCCGTGTTTACTGACGGGCGCGCTCCGGGTCTTGCAGCGCGGCGGCAATGCGCGAAACTGGCGCGTGCCCGACAACCCTCCCGACCTCAAGCCCCCGACGCGATTCGAAGACCTGCGCGGCATTTTGCGCTATGTGCCGCAGTTCCGGCAGCGCGTGTTCGTCATCGCCATAGACGGGGCGCTGATGCACCAGCCGGGCTTCGGCAGCCTGCTGCAGGACGTGGCGGTGCTCCAGTCGCTGAACATCGAGGTGGTGCTGGTCTTCGGCGCGCGCGCGCAGATCCAGAGGCTGGCGGCCCGGAGGGGGGTGGCTTTGAGCAATGACGACGGCATGGGCCGCACGGACGCGGCGACGCTGGACATCGCCATCGAGGCCATCACGCGGCAGGCGAGCGAGCTGATGGCGGACCTGACGGCGCTGGAAATGCCGGTGGTGGTGAGCAACGCGCTGGCGGTGCATCCGGCGGGTGTCATTGACGGGGTGGACCAGGAGTTCACCGGGCGCATCGAGCGGGTGGACGTGGAAAGCCTGGGCGCGCTGCTCAAGGCGGACATCATCCCCGTGCTGCCGCCGCTGGGCTACGACGGACGCGGGACGACGCTGCGGCTGAACTCGGACGCGGTGGCCGTGGAGGTGGCCATCGCGCTCAAAGCGGCGAAGGTGATCTTTGTGTCCGAGGCGGGGCTGAGCGCGCCGGACGGCGCGCGCATGGCGCAGATCTCGGTGGCGGAGGCGCGGGAGATGCACCGGCGGCGGGACCCGCGGCATGACATCAACCTGCTCTCGAAACTGCGCCACGCCGCCATCGCCTGCCAGGAGGGCGTGCCGCGCGTCCACATCGTGGACGGCACGCAGGACGAGGCCTTGCTGGCGGAGCTGTTCAGCAACGAGGGCGTGGGCACGATGATCCACGCGGACGACTACCAGCAGATGCGCAAGGCGCGCTCCTCGGACGTGAGCACGCTGCTCTCGATGATGCGGCAGTCCATGGAGGATGCGGCGCTGGTGCCGCGCACGCGGGAGCAGATGCTGGCGCGGATCAAGGACTTCTTCGTGCTGGAGGTGGACGGCAACCCGGTCGGCTGCGCGGCGGTGCACACGCACGAGGAGGAGGGGCGGAGGATCGCCGAGCTGGCCTGCCTCTTCGTGCGGCGCTCGCACAAAAACCGCGGCCACGGGCGGCGGCTGGTGGCCTACGCGGAGGAGGTGGCGCGGCAGCGCGGGTGCGCGGCGCTGGTGGCGCTGAGCACGCAGGCCTTCCGCTTTTTCGAGGAGAAGATGGGCTTCCAGGTGACGGGGCCGGAGAGCCTGCCGCGCGCGCGGCGGGAGCAGTACGCGCGCAGCGGGCGGAACTCGAAGGTGCTCGTCAAGCTCCTGTAGCCTGCGGCCCGCGCGCGCGGCGCAAGCAAGATAAGGGCACCCTAAAGCAAGGCACGGCGAGCGCGCGCGAATGACGCGCGCTTCTGTGGCGGCGTCATGGAAGTCTTTGCCGTCACCATCTTCATGAGCCTCGCCTTCGCGGTGCTCTTCGCCGTCCTTTTCCTCGCCGAGCGCAGCCAGCGCCAGCGCCGCTCCGTGGAGCAGATGTCCCTGCTGCCGCTGGAGGCCGACCAGGACCATGCCGGACGCTGAGCCCCCCTTTTTTTCTCCCGCTCACATGACCACAGCCTCCACCGCCAAGACCCTCATCGAGTTCGACGACCGCACCGTCCGCCGCTTCATGATCGCCTCCATCATCTGGGGCGTCGTGGGCATGCTGGCGGGCGTCTTCATCGCCCTCCAGCTCAACTTTCATGAGCTGAACCTCGCCTCCTGGCTCAGCTTCGGCCGCCTGCGCCCGCTGCACACGAACGCGGTCATCTTCGCCTTCGTCGGCAACATGATGTTCGCCGGCATCTACTACTCCACCCAGCGCCTGTGCAAGGCGCGCATGGCCTCCGACCTGCTCTCGAACATCCACTTCTGGGGCTGGCAGCTCATCATTGTCTCCGCCGCCGTCACCCTGCCGCTGGGCTTGACGCGCGGGCAGGAATACGCCGAGCTGATCTGGCCGGTCAACATCGCCGTGGCGCTCATCTGGGTCGTCTTCGCGGTGAACTTCTTCTGGACGCTGGCAAAGCGCAACGAGCCCTCCCTCTATGTGGCGCTGTGGTTTTACAT
This sequence comes from Verrucomicrobiaceae bacterium UBA2429, assembly GCA_002343505.1. Classification (GTDB taxonomy): domain Bacteria; phylum Verrucomicrobiota; class Verrucomicrobiia; order Verrucomicrobiales; family Verrucomicrobiaceae; genus Prosthecobacter. The sequence continues at coordinate 20,097 of DDQZ01000008.1, forward strand.
CGCCACCATCATCACGGTGGCGATGCTCTACATCGTCAACCACATCTCCATCCCCACGAGCTGGACGCACAGCTACACCATCTTCGCCGGTGTGCAGAACGGCCTCGTGCAGTGGTGGTACGGGCACAACGCCGTCGCCTTCTTCCTGACGACCCCCATCCTCGGCATCATGTATTACTTCCTGCCGAAGGCGGTGGAGCGGCCGGTGTACTCCTACCGGCTTTCGATCGTCCACTTCTGGTCCCTCGTCTTCATCTACATCTGGGCCGGCCCGCACCACCTGCTGAACACAGCGCTGCCCAAGTGGCTGCAAATGCTCGGCATGTTCTTCAGCCTCATGCTCTGGGCGCCGAGCTGGGGCGGCATGTTGAACGGCCTGCTCACCCTGCGCGGCGCGTGGGACAAGCTGCGCACCGACCCTGTGGTGAAGTTTTACATCGCCGCCGTCACGTTCTACGGCATGTCCACCTTCGAGGGGCCGCTGCTCTCCATCCGCGCCGTCAACGCCCTCTCCCACTACTCCGACTGGACCATCGGCCATGTGCATAGCGGCGCCCTCGGCTGGAACGGACTCATGGCCGCGGGCATGTTTTACTGGCTGACGCCGAAGCTCTACGGCGGCAAGCTCCACTCCGTGGCTTGGGCGAACTTCCACTTCTGGATCGCCACCATCGGCATCCTCATCTACGTCGCCGCCATGTGGGTCTCCGGCATCATGCAGGGCCTCATGCTCAACGCCACCAACGCCGAGGGCACCGCGCTGGTTTACCCGAACTTCATCGAGACCCTCACCTCCATCCGCGCCATGATGGGCTTCCGCATCATCGGCGGCGCGCTTTACCTGGCGGGCTTCATCCTCATGGGCGTGAACCTCTGGCTCACCATCCGCAAAGGCAAGCCCGTCAACGAAACCCGCGAAGTCGCCGTCATCCAGCCCAAGGCCAAGGACACCATGGGCATGAGGGACACCTTCATCAACGACCCCGTCGCCTATATGTTCGCCGGCATGGTCCTCGTGCTCGCCTGGCTTTTCCTGCCGCCCGGCGCCGACATCGCCGCGCTCCTTTGTGCCGGCGTCTTCTCCGTCCTGGCGGTGAAAAAATTCCGTGAGGGCCACTCCCGCTGGTCCTCCTGGTATGAGGGCCTGCTGAACAACTGGCTGCCCTTCACCGTGCTCACCTTCGTCGCCGTTGCTCTCGGCGGCCTCATCCAGATCATCCCCACCGTCACTGTCAACCGCGCCAAAAACGTCGAGGACCGCATCCAGCAAATCTACACGCCGCTCGAACTCGCCGGGCGCGACATCTACGTCAGCGAAGGCTGCTACAACTGCCACAGCCAGATGATCCGCACCATGCTGCCGGATGTGCTCCGCTACGGCGACTACTCCCGCCTCGGCGAGAGCATCTACGACCACCCCTTCCAGTGGGGATCGAAGCGCACCGGCCCGGACCTCGCCCGCATCGGCGACAAGTATCCCCACAGTTGGCACTACGACCACATGATGGAGCCGCGCTCCACCTCCGTCGGCTCGAACATGCCCGCCTACCCGCACCTCTTTGAGCGGAAGTTCGATCAAAAAAGCCTGCCCAAAAAGATCGCCGTCATGACCCGGCTCGGCGTGCCCTACCCGCCGATGAGCGCCGACGAGATCAAAATGAAAGCCCTCGAGCAGGCCGTCAAAATCGCGGAGGAACTCAAAGCCCAGGGCAAAGTGGCCGCGCCCGACACCCAGATCGTCGCCCTCATCGCCTACATGCAGAAGCTCGGCAAATACGACACCCCCGAGGTCGAGAAAAAGCTGGCGCCACAAGGCGTGCCCTTCCCGCTCAAGCCCGCGCTGCCCGACAGCCACCGCAAATCCGTCACCCAAAACCCCTGATCCGCCTCCGCCATGTACAAACGCGTGCTTTATGAAAACTGGGCCGACTGGGTGCCCTACCTCGCCTTCGGCATCACCGCCCTCGTCTTCATCTCCTTCGTCGTGCGCGCCGTCACCCTGCGCAAGGAGCGCGCCGACCAAATGTCACGCCTGCCCCTCGAAGACTGACCCCATTTTCCCTCCCCATGTCCCCACCCAACGACACCTCCGACGGACCCATCCTCCGCGACCACGTCTATGACGGCATCCAGGAATACGACCAGAAGCTGCCCAACTGGTGGCTCTTCACCTGGTACATCACCATGGTCTGGTTCGTCATCGCCTGGGTCGCCTACTACCAGCTCGGCCGCGGCGACTCGGATGTGGAACAGATAGACAAAGCCATCGCCGCCGTCGAAAAACACCGCGACGAGGAACTCGCCGCGCTGGACGACGACAAGCTCTGGGAAATGTCCAAGGACGCCAAAGTCGTCGAAGCCGGCAAAGCCATCTACTCCACCACCTGCGTGGCCTGCCACGCGCCCGACCTCAGCGCCCACATCGCCGGAGTCAAGCTGCCCGGCCTGCCTCTCAATGACAGCGAGTGGAAGCACGGCGGCGCCCCCACGCAAATCCTGAACATCATCCGCAAAGGCGCGCCCGACCTCACCAAAGGCATGCCCCCCTGGGAGCCGCAGCTCGGCATCCAGCGCGTCGTCGAGGTCACCGCCTTCCTCCTCAGCCATCACGAGAAAGGCAAGCCCGTCACCCTCGCCGCCGACTCGCCATTGAAGACGGGAGGATAGTCTCCTGATCGCCCGGCGCTCAGCACGCTTGCCTTCGGCCCGCCCCTGGTGGTAAAATCCGCTCCATGAGAGCACTCCACCTCCCGCGCGCCGCCGCCCGCATGAAGCCCGTCATGGCAGGGATGTTTTTTTTGGCGGCGGCCCTCCCAGCCCAGGATGGGCCGCGCAAGTGGACTGACGCGCAGGGGCGCACGGTGGAGGCGGAGTTCGCCGGGCTGGACGGGGAGACCGTGCTTTTGAAAATGAGCGGCGGGCAGACCGTGCCGTATCCGCTGGCGAAGCTCAGCGCGGAGGATCAGGCGTTCGTCTCGAAGCGCAAGGAGGCGTCCGCCCCGGCCGGGCCGTCCGCGGCGGGGCCGAGGCAGCCTTTGGAAAAGCGGGAGTGGCCCGGCAACGTGGCCGTGTCCACGCGCGCCATTGAGATCAAGGTGGTCGAGGAGAAAGCCGCCGAGCGCCGTTATGTGTACCAGTCGGAGGCTTTCGAGTTCACCTCCCAGGCGAAGCTGGCCGGCAGTGTCATGACCGAGGTGGCGCGCACCTTCGAAGCCACGCGCGCGGTCATCAACGCGCTGCCCTGGGGCGTTGTCTGCCAGCCGCCGGACGGCATGCCCCGCTTTCTCGCCGCGCTTTACGAGACGCGGCAGGATTATGTGGACGCGGGCGGACCGGAGCTTTCCGGCGGCGTTTACCAGACAGCCGAGAAGACTTTCCGCATCCCTTTTCAGAGCCTCGGCCTGGAGAAGCGCGGACAGACGTATTTTAAAAACGACTTCTCCAACGACACCCTCGTGCATGAGATCACCCACCAGATGATGCACGACTACCTCGGTTTCCTGCCCACCTGGCTCATCGAGGGCATGGCCGAGTATGTGGAGCTGCTGCCCTACCGCGCGGGAGTCTTCCGGGCCGACGCTCACAAGACAGCGATGAAGTCCACGGTGGATGAGTGGATCAAGAGCGGGCGTCCGCCGATGATACCCAGCCTGGAGGCGCACATGAGCATGAACCGCGAGGGCTGGGGCGCGGAAACGGCGGAGGCGGAGAAAATGCGCGAGATGTACCGCCGCTCGATCCTTCTTGTCTATTATTTCAGCCATCTCGACGGTGACAGGACAGGCGCGCGTTTTCTGCGCTTCATGGAGGCTGTGTACGGCGAGGTGGAGGCGATGCGCGCGTTTTTCGCCGACCCCAGGGTGAAGCGCATGGAGGGCGGCCGCTTCACCTACCCGTCCTCGCTCAAACCTCCGGGCATGTACAAGGACGAGACCATCTTCAGGCATCTCGGAATCCTGGTGGATGAGCGCCCGTATGAAAAAATCGCCGCTGACATCGTCGAGGGTTACAAGACCATCGGCGTGAAAGTGGATGTGCGGCCTTGAGCGCGTCTGCCGCAGGGCAAAATGCGGGCGGAAGGCCGCAAAATCAGGCTTTCCAGGGAAAAAATCCAGGTGCGTGTTGCCACCCGTCGGCGTATCGCCATGATGACCGTCATCCCATCCCATGAGCGCTGTTTTTGACTCGATCTCGCGATTTTATTCCTCCTCCATCGGCAAGAAGATCCTCGTCGCCCTGACGGGGGCTGCACTCGCGCTCTTTGTCCTGGGCCACATGATCGGAAACCTGCTCGTTTTCGCCGGGCCTGACGCCATCAATGAGTATGGCCACATGCTCCAGACCGCTCTCCATGGCGGAGGGGTTTGGATCGCCCGCATCGGCCTGCTGGCCGCCGTGGCGGTCCATGTGGTGGCGACCGTTTCGCTGACAAAGGCGAACAAGGCCGCCCGCCCCGACGCCTACGGCCAGCACAAGGCGCAGGTGAGCGGCAGGTCCTCCCGCATCATGATCTGGAGCGGGCTTACGGTGCTCGCTTTCATCATTTTCCACCTGCTGCATTTTACAATCCGGGCCGGCAACGACTTCAACGGCGCGGCTTACAAAACCGAGCTTCATGGCGAGACGGTTCACAATGTCTTCAAAATGGTGATAGACGGTTTTTCCTCGACGCCGGCCTCGATTTTCTACCTCATCGCCATGGCGCTGCTGTGCAGCCACCTGAGCCACGGCTTCAGCAGCCTCTTCCAGACGCTCGGCATCAGCACGGACAAGACCGAGCCGCTCTTCAAAAAGGCCGGTTATGCCTTCGCGGGTCTCATCTTCGCCGGAAACGCCGCCATCGTCCTCTCCATCTGGCTCTTCGGCTACGGCCGCTGATTCTGACTCTTCGCCCTCCGCCCTAAGCTCTCCGCCTTTTCCGCCATGTCTCTCGACTCTCACATTCCTAGCGGCCCGATGGCCATGAAGTGGTCCAAGCACAAGCAGGACTCGAAGCTCATCAATCCGAAGAACAAGCGCAAGTTCACCGTGCTCGTCGTGGGCAGCGGTCTCGCAGGTTCTTCCGCGGCGGCGACGCTTTCGGAGCTGGGCTACAAGGTGAAGTGCTTCTGCTTCCAGGATTCCGCACGTCGCGCGCACTCGATCGCGGCTCAGGGCGGCATCAACGCGGCGAAGAACTACCAGAACGACGGCGACAGCGTGCATCGCCTTTTTTATGACACGGTCAAAGGCGGCGACTTCCGCGCCCGCGAGGCGAACGTGCATCGTCTCGCCGAAGTCAGCGTGAACATCATCGACCAGTGTGTGGCGCAGGGCGTTCCGTTCGCCCGCGAATACGGCGGCATGCTGGCGAACCGCTCCTTCGGCGGTGCACAGGTGAGCCGCACGTTTTATGCGCGCGGTCAGACGGGGCAGCAGTTGCTTCTCGGTGCCTACTCGGCGCTGAACAAGGAAATCGCCGGTGGCGGTGTGCAGATGTATCCGCGCACGGAGATGCTCGATGTGGTGACCGTCGATGGCCACGCGAAGGGCATCATCACGCGCAATCTCGTCACCGGCAAAATCGAGGCGCACGCGGGCGATGCGGTGCTGCTTTGCACCGGCGGTTACGGCAACGTCTTCTACCTCTCCACGAACGCGATGGGCTGCAACGTCACCGCGACGTGGCGTGCGCACAAGAAAGGCGCGTTTTTCGCGAACCCTTGCTACACACAGATCCACCCGACGTGCATCCCGGTGAGCGGCGATTATCAGAGCAAGCTCACGCTCATGTCGGAGTCGCTCCGCAACGACGGCCGCGTGTGGGTGCCTAAGAAGAAGGAAGATTGCGGCAAAGCGCCATCGCAGATCGCCGAGGCGGATCGCGATTACTACCTCGAGCGCAAGTATCCGAGCTTTGGCAACCTGGCCCCGCGTGACATTTCCTCCCGTGCGGCCAAAGAAGCCTGCGATGACGGTCGCGGCGTCGGCCCTGGCGGTCGCGGCGTGTATCTCGACTTCGCGGAGGCCATTTCCCAATTTGGCGCGAAGACCATCGCCGAGCGCTACGGCAATCTTTTCGAAATGTATGAGCGCATCACCGGCGAGAGCGCCTACAAGCAGCCGATGCGCATCTACCCCGCCGTGCATTACACGATGGGCGGCCTGTGGGTGGACTACAATCTCATGAGCAACCTCCCCGGCCTGCACGTGCTCGGCGAGGCGAACTTCTCCGATCACGGCGCGAACCGCCTCGGTGCCTCGGCGCTCATGCAGGGGCTCGCCGATGGCTACTTTGTCATCCCGACGACCATCGCGAACTACCTCGTGCATCAGAAACCCGGCAGCGTCACCGCCGAGCATCCGGAATTCAAGAAGGCGCTCGAAGTCTGCACCGCGCAGACGAAGGGCTTCCTCAACAGCAAGGGCAAGCGCAGCGTGGACAGCTTCCACCGCGAGCTCGGTCTCCTCGTCTGGGACAAGTGCGGCATGGCCCGCGATCACGCCGGCCTCAGCGAGGCCCTCAAGCGCATCCCCGAGCTGCGCGAGGAGTTCAAAACGAACGTCTTCGTCCCCGGCAGCGGCGATGCCTGCAATCCCGAGCTCGAAAAAGCCGGACGCGTGGCCGACTTCATGGAGTTCGCCGAGCTGCTCTGCCTCGATGCGCGTCATCGCGAGGAAAGCTGCGGCGGTCACTTCCGCACCGAGCATCAATACCCCGATGGCGAGGCGAAACGCGACGACGACAACTTCAGCTACGCCGCCGCCTGGGAATACACCGGCGACTTCAGCAAGCCCACGCTCAACAAGGAGCCTCTGGCCTTCGAAGAAGTCCACCTCGCCGTGCGCAGCTACAAGTAAGCCGCTTTGAAACCGTCATGACCCGCGAATCCGAGTCCGAATTGCTCAGTTTCTGCGCTGCCCAGCGCGGGGACTTCTGCGCGGACGCGTGGACGCAGTTCGATGGTGTCGAAAAGCGCGAAATGGCCGCTGTTTGCCTCTTTCTCGCCGGTGTGGACTGGTTTGGGCATGAGGGCGGTTTGCGTGACGCGGCCAAAAAGCTGCTCGGAGGTGCTGAAACGACCTTCGGGACGCTAGCACGCGCTTTGCGCTTCGATTGCCCTCGCTTTGCCAACTCGCTCAAAAGGAGGCTCGGCCATGCATAAGCTTCACCCAGAGCTCACCGAGGCCATGAGCCGCATGATGGACCGCATCGACGCCTTCATGCGCGAAAGCGGCTTCACGGGCGAGCCGGTCAAAATGTATCTCGCCGGCGGCATGGCGGTTCATTACCACTGCGGCACCCGCTACACGGATGACGTGGACGCCACTTTCTCCGAGCGGTTGATGCTTCCTTTTGAGGAACTTGTCATCGACTACATGCGCGAGACCGGAAAGCAGTCCTGCATCTATTTTGACACGACTTACAACGACAACTTCGCCCTGCTGCACCCGGATCATCGTGAAGCCTGCGTGCAATGGGAAGGCATCGGCAACGAACACCGCCTGATCCATCTGCTCGTGTTTTGCCCGCTGGATCTGGCGGTCTCAAAGCTCTCGCGCTTTTCGCCGAACGACCGCGCGGACATCCTTGCGCTCGCGCAGCATCGTTATTTCAATTCCACGCAGCTCAAGGCCCGCGCCGCCGAGGCGCTCGACTACTACATCGGCAACACGCGCTGGATCCGCCTCAACATCGAGCAGATCAGCGAGGAGATCGACCAGCTCGCGCTCGCCGCCTGACCCTTTTTTCATCCTCAAACCGTCCCCATGTCCCAACTCAATCTTCACCTCAAAGTCTGGCGTCAGAACGCAGGCCAGCCCGGTCACTTCCAGGACATCGATGCCCCGGACATTCCGGATCATGCCTCGTTCCTCGAAATGATGGACATTGTGAACGAGCGCCTCATTTCCAAAGGCCAGGAGCCGGTCGCCTTCGATCACGATTGCCGCGAAGGCATCTGCGGCATGTGCAGCATGCAGATCAATGGCGTGCCGCACGGCCCGGAGAAGGCCACCACGACCTGCCAGCTTCACATGCGCAAGTTTCGCACGGGCGACACGATCTGGATCGAACCCTTCCGCGCGAAGGCTTTCCCGGTCATCAAGGACCTCGTCGTCGATCGTGGTGCGTTTGATCGCATCCAGCAGGCCGGCGGTTTCGTCAGCGTGCGCACCGGCGCTCCGCAGGATGCGAACGCGCTGCCCATCGGCAAAGAAATCGCCGACGCCGCGATGGACGCCGCCGAATGCATCGGCTGCGGTGCCTGCGTGGCCGCGTGCAAAAACGCCAGCGCCATGCTTTTCGTCTCCGCCAAGGCCGGTCAGCTCAATCTCCTGCCGCAAGGCCAGCCCGAAAAAGATCGCCGCACGCTCGGCATGGTCCGTCAAATGGACAAAGAAGGCTTCGGCAACTGCACCAATCAGTACGAGTGCGAAGCCGCCTGCCCGAAGCAGATCAGCGTCCGCTGGATCACCAAGCTGAATCGCGATTACGCCGTCGCTGCCGTCAAAGAAGCCTTCGGCAACACGCCGAAAGTCTCAGGTGGCGGGGATTGAGCCGCTGCGGCTGAAATTCACATAAAAAGGGAGACTTGGCGCGTTTTGAGGGTCATGCGTTTTTTGTCTTGCCTCCTTCCATTGATCGTCCTGCCGGCTGCGCTGACGGCGTTGGAGACCAAGGTGGCATTCCGCGAGGCTCCGCACAAATATCTCCAGCATGAGCCGCAGGACCGTTTTGCGAAGTTGAAAAAGCAGATCGAGTCCGGCGAGGTCAGGCTGGACACCTCCAATGACAAGGCCTTTCTTGCCTCGGTTCTGAAAGCTCTGGATGTGCCTGTCAGTTCCCAGCTTTTGGTTTTCTCGGCCAGTTCGCTTCAAAGCGAGATCATCAATCCGCGAAATCCGCGCGCGCTCTATTTCAACGAAGACACCTATGTGGGCTGGGTGCCGCGCGGCAAAGTGGAGATCATTGCCATGGACCCGGAAATGGGGGCCATGTTTTACATTTTTGAACGGTTGAATACCGGCGGAGGAGTGCCGCCGATCACCCGTTCGGACAAGTGCTTCAACTGTCACGCCGGTCTGGCAACCCGGAGAGTGCCGGGACTTATTGCCGAATCGCTGCTGCCCATGCTCAGCGGCGCGAGTTTGGAGACCTACCGGCGGGATGAGCAGGGGCATCACATTCCTTTGGAGAAGCGTTTTGGCGGCTGGCATCTCACGGGCGGGCATCACCTCAAAACGCATCATGCCAACATGATGGGGACCAACGTGCCTGGGCGGGGCATTGAAAAATCCAAGGTCGAGCCCGGCCAGATGTCCGATCTTGGGCAGCATTTGCTGCCAACGAGCGACATTCTGCCGCACTTGGTGCATGAGCATCAAATCGGCTTCGAGAACCGTGTTTTTCACGCCGCCTATGTGATGCGGCAATTGCTGGCGGAGGGCAGGGGAAGCCTGCCGATGTCGGCGAAGCCTGAGTTGGAGGAACTGGCCGAGGAGTTGGCGCGGTACATCCTCTTTGTGGACGAGGCGAAGCTTCCGAAGGAGGGCGTCGAAGGGGATACGGAATTCATTCGCGAGTTTCAGAGGAACAAAAGGGAGGCTGCTGGCGGCAGGTCTCTCAAGGACTTTGACCTTAAGACGCGCATTTTCAAATACCGCTGCAGTTACATGCTCCACACCGAGTCCTGGCTCAGGCTGCCGGTTGTATTAAAAGACCGGGTGTATTTCAAAATGGCCGAGGGTCTGCGCGAGCAAAACGCCAATCCGGTCTATTCCCACTTGGCGGCTGATGAGAAACTGGCCATTCGCGCCATCCTGAAGGAGACGCTGCCTGGTCTGCCGTCCTGGTGGAGGTGAGTTTTTTCAATGAATCCTCTCCCTGCGGCGTTTTATCCTCACTGTTCTTCCTTCCCGGGAATAAACCCCCGGCGGAGGAGTCACACTGCCCGCGCGGGCAGTCCAAACTGGATACCGCGCATTTCAAACCACAATCCATCCTGAACCACCAAACTATGAAAAAACTGATCGCACTCGCACTCTCGATGTTCGCCGCCTCGGCCATGGCCGCTGAATTCCCGGACATCAGCATCGCCGACCTCAAAGCCGCGATGGAAAAGAAGGAAGTCGTCATCATTGACGTGAACGGCGCCGCCTCCTACAAGGCGGGTCATATCCCAGGAGCCGTTGACTTCGCCACCAAAGGCGCTGATCTGGGCTCCGCCCTGCCATCCAACAAGGACGCCCTCGTCGTTGCCTACTGCGGAGGCCCCTCCTGCAGCGCCTACAAGCGCGCCGCTCAGAAGGCCGCCGAACTCGGCTACACCAATGTGAAGCACCTCTCCGCCGGCAAATCCGGCTGGGCCAAGGCAGGGGAGACGCTCGAACCCGCCAAATAAATCGCTTTGAGGAAGCCGGGATGCCGTTGGACAAAGCGGCGTCCCGGCTTTTTTGTTCGAGCCTGCATATCCGCATCCCATGAAAAAACTCATCCTCTCCCTTGGACTCCTCCTCTCCGCCGCCGCCCTGGCCGATGACAGCAAGGCCGTCACCTTTGAGGGCAAAATCACCGGTGTCGTCTGCGCTTCCTGCAAGGCCCACATCACCGCCGCCCTCACTCAAAAGCTGCCGGATGTGGTCAGCGTGGACGTGAAGCCGGGCGAGGACGCCGAGTCGCAGAAGATCATCATCATCACGCGTGACGAGTCCCTGACCAAGGACAAGGCGGTGGACGCCCTCGGGGCATACGCCAAGAATTATCAAATCCTCAGCCTGGCGAAGAAATAAGGCCGCCAGGGTTCACAATTTTTCAGGCTCCTGAAGCAGTTTTGCCACGCGCGCCAGGAGCCTGCCCGCGCCACCGCCGTCGAGGATGCGGTGATCGAAACTCAGGGTTAACTCCGCCTCGGTGACGGGGATGAACTGGTTCACCTCGTCGCTCCAGCGCGGCACTTTGCTCCCCGCGCCAAGACCCAGGACGAGGTTCTGCTCCGGCAGAGGGATGGGCGTGGCCCAGACGATGCCAAAAGTGCCGAAGTTCGTGACGGTGGCGATGCCCGGGCGGCTGCTGTCGTGCGGCAGACGGCGGGCGCGGGCTTGCTCGACGAGCTTGTTGTAGGTTGGCAGCAGTTTGCTGAGAGGTGTTTTTTCCACTTCCCGCAGGACGGGGACGAGCACGCCGTCCTCGACCTCCACGGCGAATCCGATGTCTATGGCGCGCGGATGCACGATGCGGTTGCCGATGAGCCTGCCCGCGACAGCGGTGTTTTCCGCCAGGGCCAGGGCCAGGGCGCGGATGGCATAAAGCGCCGGGCCGGGCTTGGCCTCCGCTTTTTTCCGGTGCGCCAGTACGGCGTCGAGGATGACCGGACTGCCGACGGTGGCCAGCGGGCGGCTCCAACTGCGGCGCATGGAGTCTGCCACGGCGATGCGCATGGGCGAGGCTGGCGTCAAACGGTGCTGCTCCAGGCTGCGCAGGAAGTTTTCAAAATCCTCCACTGTGACCCTTCCCCCCGCGCCAGTTCCGGCGATGCCGGCGAGGTCCGAGGCGTTGAGGCCAAGCTCGTTCATGCGTGCGCGCATGCGCGGGGAGATGTAGCTGGCTCCTGTGGCGCCTGCCGGCACGGGCAGACCGCCGACCACGGGCTCCACCTTTGGCTGGTAGTCGCGGATGTTGTCCTCCTCGTTGAATTGAAAGTGCAGGGACTCGCCTTCCCGGGAAGGCGCGGAAGCATCGGACGCCGGCGGCTCTTTGTTTTCGTTGAGACCCAAGGCCCCGGCATCCTCAGCGCTGATCTCAAAGGAGGCCAGGTTGGAGCCGACCGCGTAGCTTTGCTGCACTTCGGCGGTGATCTGGATCACCCGTCCGGCGCAAGGGGCGGCCACCGCCATGGTGGCTTTGTTGGTTTCCACCTCAAACAAATCACTCCCCGCCTCCACTTCCTGGCCCGGTCCGGCTAGGACACGAATGATGGTGGCCTCGGCGATGGATTCGCCCAACTGTGGCATCAAGATGGGAATGGCGGGCATGATCTGAGGATGGACAGGGTCAGAAATGGCGGCAACGCGGCTTTGAGTCAAGCTATGGCGCTGATGGCAGGAATTGAGAAAAGACAGGAATGCGGGTGATCATGCGGAGCCAACCAGAAAAAGGGAGAGACAAAAAATAAGGACGATTTTTTCGAATAAAATTATTGTCATTATGGTTTTTATATCTTTCATTTCTGATAATTATGCATTGGGACATACCGGAACTCATCTTTATAGCCACCGCGCTGGCAGTCGGCGGGGCGTGTCTTGGCTGGCTGAAAAAGAGGTACCGAAACACCCACCACCACCTGTTGATCTTCTGCCTCGTTGGAGCTGTGGGGTATCTGGCTCCGATGCACATGGAGCGCGCGGCGGAACGCGCGCGGGAATTGACCAAGCTTTCCTGGCTTGGAATCGCCCGGACCTATGCTCATGATTTTGAAAGGGAGCACAGAGAGCCACAGGAATGGGATCAGCCGGGAATACGCCGGATCATGGCAAAAACAGCCGGTCGTGTTGCTCAATCCGCCGCACAGGTGCAGTCTGTGGGCTTGGTCTGGGCATCTGGCGGCGGATTCCAGCAAACAAGCTGCTGCGCGCCTGACACCATCAATGGCTTCAAGTTGAGCAGCGGGCACGATGACAAAATCAAGCTGGCGCTTTCCGGCCAGGAATCCTGGTGCGAGGTGAAGGGGGAGCGCAACGAAGCCAAAGCAGTCTTCGGCATCATCCCAGTGGCCCATGCCGACGGCAGAGTCTGCGCCGCCGCAGTGGTGGAATATTCCGCCAAAGCCTGGAACCAGGTCCGTAACATGGCTCAATGGCAGATCGCGGGCGAGTTCACCGGACTGTTGATCACCTTCGTGTGCATGGGCATGCTGCTGGTGGCGCGCTCCGAACAGCGCCGGCAGCGCGCTGTGGAGGAGGCCACGAAACCTTTGCTCGACGAGTTGGAAAGCCTCGACGGCATGGTGAACTCGATGCATGGCGTGGTTTGGGAAAGGGAGGAGGGAGCACGGGATTTCGGCTTCATCAGCGAGCAGGCGGACGGCTTTCTGGGCTATCCGCTGGCGCGCTGGACGGAAGAGGAGGGTTTCTTCGACTCGATCATCCTGCCGGGGGACCGCCAGCGGGTGTTGAAATCCCGCAAGGATGCTGAAAAAACGCGCTCCCGCTACGAGGTTGAGTACAAAGTGATGACGGCGGATGGCAAAACGGCCTATGTCTCCGAGCACGCCAAGGCCGAAAAACCGCCTTTCGACAGCGTGGTGGTGCGTGGAATTCTGGTGGATGTGACCCGAAGGCGCGAGGCCGAGCAGGTGAACAACGAAATGCACAAGATGATGCTGGAGGCATCAAGGCAGGCCGGCATGGCGGAGGTGGCCACCGGCGTGCTGCATAATGTGGGCAATGTGCTCAACAGCCTCAATGTGGCGGCCAAACTGCTTTCCGAGCGGCTGCAAAAATCCCGTTTCGACAAGCTCTGCCAGGCCACCGATCTGCTGAAGGAGCATCTGCCGGATAATCCTGAATTTTTCACCACGGATTCGCGCGGCCAGGCTCTCCCGGGCTACCTCGCCGATCTCTCCCGTTATCTGCGCGAGGAGCAGGGCAGGCTCTCCGAGACGACCTCGGACATGATCCAGCGCATCGAGCACATCCGGGATATGATCATGCTCCAGCAGATGCACAGTGCCGTGCGTCCCCTGCTGGAGTCGCTGGACCTTGCAACGGTGGTGGACGAGGCAGTGCGTCTTGAAATGAGTGTTTACGGCTCGCATCAGGAAATCCGCATCGAACGACAGTATGCCGACCTGCCACAGGTGTATTTGCCGCGCTCCCTGCTGCTGCAAATTCTCGTGAACCTGGTGGCAAACGCCTGCCAGGCGATGGCGAAGACGCCCGATGAAGCCCGGTTGCTCACCTTGCGGGTCGGCCCTCTTGGCGAGGAAAAAGTGCGCATCAGCGTGGAGGACAACGGCTGCGGCATAGACGCCAGGCACTTGACAAAAATTTTCAAGCAGGGCTACACCACCAAGAAAGACGGGCACGGATTCGGCCTTCACCACGCAAGCCTGCTCGCGGCTGACATGGGGGGCGAACTGCGCGCCGAAAGCGACGGTCTGGGCAAAGGGGCGCGCTTCATGCTCGACCTGCCCGCCGCGAAAGACCCTGGCTGCAAAGCACCCGCCCATGCCACTCCCGCGCTCGAAGAATCCATAACCTCATCATGAAACCCCAGCCCCAGAGCACCATCTCCGCTGTTGATTTTGCGGAAAAAGATCCCCTGCGCGTGAATCAGCGCATCCTGATTGTGGATGACAATTCAGCGATCCATGAGGATTTCCGCAAAATTCTCTCCCCCGCGGACTATGGCGAGGCTGATCTCGATCTTGCCGAGTCGGCGGTTTTTGGGCATGAGATCAAGGGCGACACCGTCTTTGACTTCCAGCTCGCATTTGCCGCCCAGGGTGAGGGGGCTGTCAAACTGGCGGAGATGGCCCTCCAGCAGGGCAGACCCTTCGCGCTCGCCCTGGTGGATGTGCGCATGCCTCCCGGCATGGACGGGGTGGAGACGATCAAGGCGCTCTGGAAAATCCAGCCTGACATGCAGATCGCCATCTGCACGGCCTATGCGGACTATTCATGGGACGACATCGCGCGCCATCTCGGCGTCACTCATCGTTTGATGATTCTGAAAAAACCTTTCGACCCCATCGAGGTCATCCAGATCGCCAACGCCCTGACCACGAAATGGGCCTACGAGCGCGAGTCCGCGCTGCGCCAGCTCGGTCTTCAGACACGTCTGTGGGAGCACACCCGGCGCATTGAGGACGCCTGCAGCCGCCTCAACAAAGAGCACCAGGAGCGGTTGCGGCTCGTGGAGGACATGCGCCGGATGCAGAAAATGGACTCCCTCGGCGCGCTGGCCGCCGGCATCGCGCATGACTTCAACAACGTGCTCACCGTCATTCAAAGCCAGCTCAGCATGAGTCTGATGAGCGCCGAGCAGCCTCAGGGCATCGCCGAATCCATGGAGGAGGTGCTGCTGGCCGCGCGCCACGCCGCCGACCTGACCGACCGCCTGCTCAAATTCAGCCGGAGGGAATTCATGCCGCCGGTTCCTCTCCAGCTCGATCAAGCCATCGAAAACGAGACCGCCCTGCTCAAGCGCTCCCTGGGTCCCCAGATCACGTTGGAGATCAGCCACGCGCCGGACCTGCCTGACGTGGTGGCGGACCCCGGTTCCCTCGGCCAGATCATCATCAATCTTGCGCTCAACGCCAGGGACGCCATGCCTCAGGGAGGCAGGGTCGCCATCAGCAGCCGCTTCATGCGTGTCGAAAACCCTGAGGACGCCAAATCCCTTCACGCCGAAGCGCGCGCGGGCGAGTTTGCCGTCATCAGTGTCAGTGACACCGGCACCGGCATGCCGCCGGAAGTCCTCGACCGCATTTTCGACCCCTTTTTCACCACCAAAGGCGCGGGCCGCGGCTCAGGAATGGGTTTGTTCGTGGTCAGAGGGCTGGTGCGCCACATGGGAGGCTGGGTGACTGTTTCCAGCGTTCCCGGAGTCGGCACGGACTTCCAAATTTATCTTCCCGTTATTGGCTCCGAACTGCCGGCGGACGACTCTGAAAAACCGGGCCGTGATTTTGACGGCCTCTCCATGGGCGTGCCGCCCTGCACCATTCTGATCGTGGATGACGACTCCAGCGTGCGGCATGTCGTTTCCAGCGTCCTGCGAGCCCAGGGCCACAGCGTCCTGACAGCCAAAGACGCGGACGAGGCATGGAAATGCTGGGCATCCCACCGCCAGGGCATTCATCTGGTCATCGCGGACATCAACCTTCCAGGCAAGTCGAATGGCTTTGACCTCGGCAGGGCCGTCCTGGCCGAGGATTCCAGCGTGCCGTTTATCTTCACCAGCGGCAGTTGCCCCGACATCGTCGGCCAGACCGGCAAGCTCCAACTCGGGATCAACTATCTGCCCAAGCCCTTCGACGTGCTCGACCTGCTCAATGCCGTGGGCCATGCGCTGGCGGACACTCCTTCCTGCGACAAACCTCCGGCTCCTGCCAAGACTCAGACCGCCAAGATCGAACTGGCACGCATCTCCTGAACCACGGCTTCAATAATCAGTCAGGAATGGGTTTCCCAGACGCTCGTCACCGATTGAGGTGGGATTGCCGTGGCCTGGGCAGACGCGCGTGGCATCCGGCAGCGGCAGCAGCTTTGCCTGAATCCCGGACAGCAACTGCTCGAACGAGCCGCCTGGCAGGTCGGTCCGTCCCACCCCGCCCTGGAAAAGCACATCTCCTCCGAAGACAATCCCCTGTCCGGGCTGGTGAAAGCAGACACTGTCCGCCGAGTGGCCCGGAATATGAAGAAGGCGCCATTCCAGGCCGCCGATGGCCGCGACTTCCCGGCCTTCCAGAACCTCGTTCACTTCAAACTCAGGCACGGTCAGCAGACTGCCGCTGAATGCGCCGAACAGGCGCTCCAAAGTCAGCGCGCGCGAAAAGCCGGACCATGCCAGCACGGGGCAGCCGTGCCGCTTTTTCACCTCCGCGGCATCCATCACATGATCAAAGTGCTGGTGAGTGAGCAGCAGCGCCGAGACCCGCGCGCCGCGTTCATCAAGCCAGCCGGCCACGCCCTCAGGCGCGTCCACCAGCAGGTCCGCGCCCTCGAGCCTCACCAGCCAGCCGTTTGTCATGGCGATGCCGCCCGTGTAGCATTCCAGTCGAATCATGACCGGTTTCCTGCGGGAATCCGGTGGACATTTCAAGCCGCAAAAGGCAAATTCGCCGACGATTTCGCCGTTTTAAATCGTTATATCCAACGACGGAAAGCCCCTCATGACTCGCACATTACCCCTATTTCTCGGCGCCGGACTGGCGCTGCTCGCCCCGGTGACGCACCAAGTCCGCGCGGAGACAAATTTCGGCCAGGTGGCCATGCATGTGGCCTACATGCTGCAAAATCAGCACTACTCTCGCCAGGATTTCGATGACGCCATGTCCGCGAGGATGCTGGACAACTACCTCGCCATGCTCGACCCCCGCCGGGTCTTCTTCACCGCCAAGGATGTGAAGGAGTTTGAGGCCAAATACAAGACCACTCTCGACGACCTCATCCTCATGCGCGACATCAGCGCGGCGGAGGAAATCTACGGCATCTACAAGCAGCGCGTCAAAAACCGTGTTGAGTTCGTCCGCAAGACGGTCGAAGGGCGCAAATTCACCTTTGATTCGGACCGCACAACGCTCATCAAGCGTGACAAGGCCCCCTACCCCGCCGACTCCGCCGCGCAGGACAAACTCTGGCTGGACATCATTGAGGAAAACCTGCTGCAGGAAATCCTCGCCGATCAAGCCAAAGCCGAGGAGAAAGCCAAAAAGGCGGCCAAGGCTTCCGACAAGCCTGCGGACGGAAAAGAGGGTGCGCCGCCGGCCGAAAAACCCGCCCCGGAGGAGCCTGAGAAAACGCCCGAAGAACGGATCATCAAGGATTACGAGCGGCTCATCGAAAGCGTCGAGGAGAACGATTATGAGGATGTGGTGGACCTCTTTCTCTCCAGCCTTTCCGCCGCGTATGACCCGCACACCGAGTACATGAGCGTGAATGAGATGGACAACTTCAACATCCAGATGAAGCACAAGCTCGTCGGCATCGGCGCCCTTCTTGGATTGCAGGATGATGTCGCCCAAATCCAGGGCATCGTCGTTGGCGGACCCGCCGACAAGCAGGGCGAGCTCAAACTGAACGACAAGGTGACGGGTGTGGCCCAGGGCGAGGCCGACTTTGTCGAGACCAAGTACATGAAGCTGCAAAAGATCGTGGACATGATTCGCGGCACCGAGGGCAGCATTGTGCGGCTGCGTGTCAACCCCGCTGTGGACCCCTCAAGCACCAAGATCATCACCATCACGCGCGGGCCGGTCGAGTTGAAGGAAAAGCTCGCCAACGCCGAGTTGATCCTCACCCCGTCCGAGCTTGGCAAGCCGATGAAAGTCGGCTGGATCAACCTTTCATCGTTCTACGCCGACATGGAGGACGGCACGGTCTCCACCACCGACGATGTTCAGAAGCTCCTCGCCCGTCTCATGAAGGAGGGCATGGACGGCCTCGTCCTCGACCTGCGCGGCAACGGCGGCGGTTCCCTTGAGGAGGCCATCCGCCTCACGGGTCTCTTTGTCCCGGCCGGCCCCGTCGTCCAGGCCAAGGATTGGCGCGGCTCCATCACCTGGCGCGAGTGTGAAAGCCCCAAGGCCTTTTATGAGGGGCCCATGATCGTGCTCACGGACAAAACCAGCGCCTCCGCTTCAGAGATTCTCGCCGCCGCGTTGCAGGACTACCGCCGGGCCCTCATCGTCGGAGACAAGTCCACCTTCGGCAAGGGCACCGTGCAGACCATCCTCCCCGTGGACCGCTTCATGCCTTTCTTCGCCAAAAAAGACCGCGCCGGAAACCTGAAAGTCACCATCCAGAAGTTTTACCGCATCGCCGGAGGTTCCACCCAGCTCAAGGGGGTCGAACCCGACCTCGTGCTGCCTTCCATCCGGGATGTCCTGGACATCGGCGAATCCTCCACCGAAAACCCGCTGCCCTACGACACCATTCCCGCGCGCAAATACAACCTCGTCTCCCAGCAGCCCCTGCCGGTGGCCGAGCTTTCATCCAGACTCGCCGCCCGCCTCGGGGCCAACCCGGAGTTTCAATACATCCTTGATGAATCCAAGCGCCTCAAGGAGCGCATTGACCGCAACTCCGTGGTCATCAACCTTGCCCAGCGCCGGCAGGAAACCGATGAAAACAAAGCACGAAGGGAAAAGCAGGAGGCTGAGCGCGCGGAACGGGCCAAAGAGGTGGCGGCCCGCCTCGGGGACGAAACCTTCAAGCTCTATCATCTCACGCTGGACAACGTCAACGATCCCGAGCTCGTGCCCCAGTCCGCCTTCACCCGCGAGCAAAGCACCGGCATGAAAATGGCCGCCAAGAAGGATGGCGAGGATGATCCCAACGACATGTCCAAGTTCCCCTACGGCATCGAACCCGCGCGGCTGGAAACACTCCACATTCTGCGTGATTTCCTCGAACTCACCGGCAAGCAGCCCACCACCGCCAAAACGGAGGGCAAGGCGCCCGCCAACTGAGTTCTTCCCGGCTTGCTAAACAAAAGGGCGGAGCCGCGGGACTCCGCCCTTTTTATTTTTGAATGGGCCGGGCGGTGAGCGCGCGTCTCACAGCTTCGTGTAGCCCAGGCTCTCGCAGGGCAGGTCCCACAGCCGTTTGAGTTCGGCGTCGAGTTTGGTGATGCTGAAGCTCACACCCGCCATTTCCTGGCAGGTCACAATGTTGTCGCAGATGGTCTGGTGAATTTTCAATCCGCGCGCCTCCAGGATGGGGCGCGCCGCGCGCAGCATGATGAGCAGCTCCATGAGGTGGGTGCTGCCCAGGCTGTTGACGAAGAAGACAATCTCGTCGCCCGCGCCCAGCGGCAGGTCGTCGGCAAAAAGCAGGTCGAGGATCTTGACCGCCAGCTCGTCCGCCGGGCACATGGGGATGAGTCCCACCCCCTTCTCGCCGTGGATGCCCATGCCCAGGCCGATGAGATCGTCCGCCAGCTCGAACGTGGGAGCTCCCGTGGCGGGGATGCTGCCTGGCTTGGTGGAGACGCCCACCGTGCGCGTCATGTCCACGGCCTTTTGCGCGATGCGCGCCAGCTCGTCGAGCGTGTCCACCTGGGTGGCGGCGGCCCCTGCCAGCTTCACGACGGGCACAAGGCCCGCAATGCCGCGGCGCTTGCCCTTTTCCGTCGGCGGGGCGGAGCAGACATCGTCATTGATGATGACAGTTTTGACCTGGATGCCCTCCTCCTCGGCCAGCTCGGCGCCGATGTCGAAGTTCATCACATCGCCGGCATAGTTGCCATACAGGTAGAGCACGCCTTTGCCGCGGTTCACCGCCTGCGTCGCCTCCAGCACGATGTCCGGCGGCGGGGCCGCGAATATGTCTCCCACCGCCGCGCCATCGCCCATGCCTTTGCCGACCAGGCCGTGGTAGATCGGCTCATGGCCCGCGCCGCCGCCGATGAGCAGCCCCGGCGCGTCCGGGCGCAGGTCGTTCATCACGATGGAGCGCTTGCCCGCGCGCCGCGCCTTGCCGTCGTAGGCGAGCACGAGGCCCTCGAAGAGTTCATCGGCGCACTTCAGCGGATCGTTGATGATTTTTTTGGCGGTGTTCTTGCTCATGGTCGGAGGATGTTGAAGTTGGTGAAAACAGAACGCCGGGCCGCATGGGCGCGCCGCGTCCGGGGGACGATGAGAGCATTTCCCGGCGCGCGCGCAACGCTCATTCGCACTTTTGCCCGGCCCGCCCTGGAGGGGAGGAGGGAATTTGCCGGAACGCGGCGCTTGGCAGGCGGCCATTCTTCCGCACAATGCCGCGCTTCTGGCATGATTGAAATCCACGGTTCCTCAACACGCGACCGCAGCCTGTCCGGGCTTCGGCGCGGGCTATTTTTCTCCCGATGACCTGGGTGCTCTGCGGTCTGCTGGCCCTCGTGGTTTACGCTCATGCGGGGTATCCCCTGCTGATGGCCGTGCTGGCCCGCTGGCGGCCCGGGGCGCTCGATCCCCATGAGGATGACAAGGCCGGTCTGAGCATCGTCGTTTGCGCGCGGGACGCGGGCGCGGCCATCACCGCGCGGCTGGAGAATCTGCTCGCCTGCGTCTGGGAGGGTGAGCTGGAGATCCTCGTCTTTTGCGACGGCTGCGCCGATGACACCGCCGCGCGCGCCAGGGCGCTGGGAGACGCGCGCGTGCGCGTCATCGAGTCGCCCGAACCGCGCGGCAAGGCGGCGGCCCTCAATGAGGCGATCCCGGCCTGCCGGTTCGCGCAGGTGGTGCTGTGCGATGTGCGGCAGAGATTCCATCCCGAGGCTTTGCGGCACCTCACCCGCCCGCTGCTGGATCCGGATGTGATGGCGGTGAGCGGGCTGCTGGAGATCGAGCCCTCGGCGGCGGGCGGCGGGCAGGGGGTGGATGTGTATTGGAAAATGGAGCGCCGGCTGCGCGAGTGGGAGGGGCGTTACGATTCGGTCATCGGCTGCACCGGCGCCATCTGCGCCATCCGGCGGGCCGCCTTCACGCCGCTGGAGCCGGACACCATCCTCGATGATGTGGAGATTCCCATGCGCATGGCGGTGGCGGGCGGTCGCGTCTTCTTCGAGCCGCGCGCCCGCGCCTTCGACCCGCAGACGCTGGACCCCGCCAGGGAAAAGGCCAGGAAGCTGCGCACGCTCGTGGGCAATTACCAGCTCATCGCCCGCTATCCGCGCTGGCTCCTGCCGTGGCGCAACCGGCTCTGGTGGCAGCTCATCTCCCACAAATATCTGCGCCTGGCCGTGCCCTGGCTGCTCATCGGCATCGCCTTCTGCTCCCTCATGGCCCCGCCGCTGCCCTGGGTGCGGGCCTTGATCGCCGCGCAGGCCCTGGCGTATGCCTGCGCGCTCGCCGGCCTGCTGATGCCGCGCCTGCGCTGGAAAGTCCTCTCCATTCCCGCCGGCTTCGTGCTGCTGCAGTGGAGCTGCCTTCAGGCCTTCTTCGCCTTTCTCAGGCACCGCCGAGACCTGCGCGCCCTCTGGAAAACCCCCGCCCGATCATGATCCGCGCACTCGACCGCTGGCTGCCCTCCTACCTGCTCCGCGACCGCCGCCGCCCCGCCGCCACAGCGGAAAATCCCGCGCATGTCTTCCTGGCCGTGTGCGACCATTTTGAGCCCTTCCACCACACCGACAAGGCGGGCGCGCTGCGGGCGCTCTCGGACTGGGAGGCTCTCTGGCCGCCCTTGGTGGAGGCGTTTCGAGACAGTTCGGGCCGCGGGCCCAGGCACAGCTTTTTCTACCCCGTCGAGCAATACGATGAGGAGGTCATCGAGCGTCTCGCCGCCCTGTGTGAAAAAACCGGCAGCGAGGTCGAAGTACACCTGCATCATGAAAACGACACCGCGGAGACTCTCACCGCGCAGTTGCGCGCGGGCACCGCGAACCTGGCCCGTCACGGACTGCTCTCGCGCGCGGCGGACGGCGCGCCGCGCTACGCCTTCATCCACGGCAACTGGGCGCTCGACCACTCGCACCCGCGGGGCAGGCACTGCGGCGTCCCCGATGAGCTCGCCGTGCTGCGGCGCACCGGCTGCTACGCCGACTTCACCCTGCCCTCCGCGCCAGACCCCGCGCAGACGCGGACGGTCAACTCCGTCTATTACGCCCGCGAGGACGGCCTGCCCAAGTCCCACGACCGCGGCATCGCCGCGCGGTCCGGCGTGACGGGCGCGCTTGCAGCCTCCGATGAGCACCTGCTCCTCATCCAGGGGCCGCTGGGCCTGAACTGGCGCCGGCGCAAATGGGGCCTGCTGCCCCGGCTGGAAAATGGCGACCTCACCGGCGCCAACCCGCCGACCCCGGGCCGCTTCCAGCTTTGGACGGAAATCTGCCCCCATGTCAAAGACGGGCCGCCCTGGATCTTCGTGAAGCTGCACACGCACGCCGGCATCCCGCGCAACTACCGCTCCCTGCTGGGCGGCGCCGGACGCCATTTCCACGAGGGCCTCGCCGCCCGCGCGCGGCAGGACCCGGCGCTGCGCTGCCACTATGTCACCGCCCGCGAGATGGCGAACCTCGTCCACGCCGCCGAGTCCGGCGCCGCGGGCGAACCGCGCGCGCATTTCGACGCCGGCCTCACGCCTCCGCCACGCCTGGCGCTCAGACCGCCTGGGGAAGCCCGAGCGTGATCGGCTCCGGCTCCGGCTCCCCGGTGAGCTGCTCGATCCGCTTGAGCGCCTCCGCGCCCCGGCGCGCCGCGCCTCCGCGCAGCACCGTGCGCACCGTGTCCAGCAGGATGAAGAAGTCGAGCATCATGGACATGTGCTTCATGTAGTAGAGGTCATACTCCAGCTTGCGCCGCGCGTCCTCCACCGACGCGCCGTAGGGGTAGCAGACCTGCGCCCAGCCCGTCAGTCCGGGCTGCACCAGCAGGCGCTCCTCGAAGAAGGGGATGTCCTGCGCCAGCTTCTCCACAAACTCCGGCCGCTCCGGGCGCGGCCCCACGAAGCTCATGTCACCCGTCAGCACATTCCAGAGCTGCGGGATCTCATCCAGGCGGAAGGTGCGCAGCAGCCCGCCCACCGGCGTCAGGCGCGGATCCTTGCGCCCGGCGGCCCACTGCGCGCCATTGGCCTCCGCGTCCACGCGCATGGTGCGCAGCTTGTGGACCTTGAAAGTGCGCCCATGGCGGCCGCTGCGCACCTGGGAGTAAAAGACCGGCCCCTTCGAAGTCAGCCGCACCAGCACCATGCCGGCCAGCAGCGGCAGGGCCAGCACCACCCCGAAAACCAGCGAGCAGCCCACATCGAAGAGGCGCTTGAGTTTGCGCACATACTCGCGGCGCGGCATGGCGCTGGCATGGACCAGCCACTCCATGTTCACCAGGCTCAGCGGCACCGCCCCGTAGGCCTCCTCCAGCACATCGGTCAGGCTCAGCACCGGGTGGCCGGAAAAGCACACCCTGCGCAGGATGGGGGACATGTCCGGGTGGCGCAGATGCGGGTCGGAGCAGATCAGCGCGTCAATCCCGCGCTCGTCCATCTGCCGCACGATGTCCCGGCAGGTGCCCAGATGCAGCGTCGAGAGCGCGCCGCCCAGCGGCTGCGGGCTGAAGTAGCCCACCACATCCGTCTGCGGCGGGCTCACCCCCTGGAGGATCCTCAGCGCCAGCTCGTCCCTGCTCTCGCCGATCACGATCGCCATCCGCCGCCGCGCCGAGAGGCCGCGCTGCACCAGCGCGCCGTGGTGCGCCAGCAGCAGCGCCAGGCCGATGGGCGCCTGCCAGGCCATCACCCCCCTGCCGATGCGCGAGGAAAAATTCAGCGACCCCATCGCCAGCAGCACCAGCAGGCAGGCCACAAAAGCCACGCACAGCAGCGCCACCCGCTCCCGCTTGCGCAGATGCGCCCCCTGCAGGGAGTAGAGGCCGAAGATGTAAACCGTCGCCGGCAGCGCCAGCGACCCCGCCACCAGCGCCGGCCAGTAGCGCGCCATCGTCACTTCAGGCCAGAGATCCTCGAAGCGGATGGCCGAGGCCAGCCAGACGGAGAAAAAC
The DNA here is from genome assembly GCA_002343505.1 of Verrucomicrobiaceae bacterium UBA2429. Lineage (GTDB taxonomy): Bacteria > Verrucomicrobiota > Verrucomicrobiia > Verrucomicrobiales > Verrucomicrobiaceae > Prosthecobacter. The sequence goes on from DDQZ01000008.1 coordinate 44,276, forward strand.
ACGATCCCCGCGTCAATGACGAACTGCGTGCGGATGGCCAGCCATCGCTGCGTGCTGGGGAGTGAGGTTCTCATGCGTCGGGAGAGTCGCGGGGGGGAAATGCTAGCGGATGACTCGCAGGATGCAAGCCAGGGCTGGGAACGATTTTGATCCCCGGATCAAGCAGGCCGCGCGCCGGAGCGCTCCCTGACATTGGCAGCCCCGCGCGCCACTCACGCTTCGGATTGCAGCGCCTGCAGCAGCTCGTTGTACTTGCCGGCCAGCTCCTGGATCTGGCCGGGGTTGTATTCGGCGTCCGGCGTCATCTCCAGTTGCGACACACCCGCCACGCTGCTCGCGCGGGTGGCGATGGCCTCCGCCAGTTGCGCGGCGGTCACCTCCCCCGGCGCGCCCTCCCCGCCGTTCTCCCCCTGCGGGATGCCGAAGGTGAAGCGCAGCGTGCCCCCGTCCACAGCCACCGTCACCGTGGCCTCCTCCCCCGCCGGCAGCGTGTTCACCGCGTCAATCTGCGCCCCGGTCACCGCGGGGATCGCGTCCATCAGGGCTTTGAGGCCGTTGAACTGGGCGCGCAGCTCCACCGCGTCTATGAGGCTGTTTTCCACAGGCAGGTTGGGATCGAAACTCATGGCAGAACCCTTCATAACCGGCAACACGCCGCGCGTCACCAGGTTTGTGGCTCCTTTTTGGAGTGATGGAGTGATGCATTTTCAATGCCCGGCACCCCGTTTCTCCATCCGCTGACCGCACCATTCGCGGCGACGCCCGGCATCCCTTGAAGCGCCCTCATTTTTTTCTCGACACATCTCCCGGCATCCTGGTATTCCTGATGCAATTCTCTGAATCCATCCCACGCATGGCGCGCTACAACACAGGCATCACCTACGGTTCCGCGCGCTATAACGAGGCGGAGAACCCCAACCACAAGCCATCCAGAATCATGTCACAAAATCTCGTCTCCGCCGTCCTCACCCAGGAGGATTTCGACGCCGTCATGGCCGCCTTCGACCTCATCGAAAGCAAGCTGCCCTTCATCAAAGACCTCACCCCCGCCGAGCGGCGCGGCCTGGTGAAAATGGGGCCCGACAGCCTCAGCTTCGTCACCGGCATCCAGAGCCTGGCCGCCCAAAACGCCGACTCCGTCCCCGCCAGCGTGGACCTCGCCGAATTCAACAAGGACGTGGCCCTCAGCCAGCAGATGTACCAGATCAACCAGCGCGCCCAGGCCATCGCCGAAAACTCTGACGACACCACCATGGCCGTCGGCTCCGACAGCATGGTCAGCGGCCTCATCCTCTATGCCGTCTTCCAAGCCCTGGGCAAAGCCGGCGCGCTCAACGTCAACGTCGCCGAACTCGGCCGCCGCTTCCGCAAACGCCGCGGCGCCGGCTCCGGCGGCGGCGAGACCCCGCCCGCCCAATCCTGATCCGCGGCCCGCATCCCGCCGCACCGGCGCCGGTTCCTCCCGCGGGCGCCGGCGTTTTTGTTGCAAAAAAGCGCGCCGCCTGGCTCGCCTGGCGGGTTTTGGGGAAATCTCGCCGCTTCCGCCACCGGCACGCGCCAGCCCCTGGAGGCAAACGTGAGTTTGCCCTGGACAGAGCAGAGACGGAAAGCCGCCCCATGCCCGGCAGCCCCAAAGGCTTCCTTTGCCCAGCCGTAACGATGCGGTTGAACCACGAATGGACACGAATGGACACGAATCCATGCGCAGAAGACAGGGATGGGGGCATCACCCAGGGGTGGTCTGCCGGCGCTTCAGCTCACCGGACATGATGCCTCCAAAAATCGTGCTCATTGGTGTCCATTCGTGGTTTTCCAGCGCATGAGCACGGCCCAGGCTCCTCCACGCACCCCCATCCGCAGCCTCGCACCCCGGCAGCGCGTCCGCGCGGCGGCCCCGGCCCGCTCCATCGCAGCCCCGGGGTGCTCCGCCACGGTTCCGAGCCGCGCAATTGCAGCTTCGAGGTGCTCCGGCGCAGTTCCGACCCGCTCCGGCGCAGCCCCAATCCCCGCGCTTGCAGCTCTGAGGTGCTCCGTCGCAGTTCCGACCCGCTCCGTCGCAGCCCCAATCCCCGCGCTTGCAGCTCTGAGGTGCAAGACATGCGGCTCCGAGGCGCGAGCGCGCACCTCCAAGGTGCGGGCATGCAGCTCCCAGCCGCGCGCTTGCAGCTCCGAGCCGCGCGCGAGGACCAAAAATCCGCAACTTGACCAGGAAAATTTCTCAAACCCAGCACCTCCGAGCCGCGCGCGCGCACCTCCGAGGTGCGACCGCGCACCTCCGACCTGCAACGCCGCGGAAAAAAAGTGCGACCGCGCACCTCCGAACCGCGCGCGCGCACCTCCGAGGTGCGACCGCGCGGCACCGAACTGCAACCCTGCGGCAAAAATCCGCGGCACCGCGCCATTTTTCCGCGCCTTAGCGGATCAAAGGCCCGCCCCTGCGGCGCGCAGGCGCATTCAGGCTGACTCACAGGCTCCCTCATCCGATGACAAAAATTCCAGCGCGCGCAGAAGCGTGTTGACGCAATCTGTGTTGTCTTGCAACTCCCTGCGGACATCGCCGCGCAAGTCGCGTTCCTAACCCGTTTCGCAGGAGGCCCGCACCCTCCGAGGTTGCCGGGGACTATTGCTGGATGTGGGAGGCCCGTGCATTGGAGCGTTCGGAAAGTAAGGAAAAGCTGATCCACGTTGAGTGGACCGTGAAGTAACGAGGAGCTTGGGCGGCTGCGAATTTCAAGCGGGACACGCTTCGTGTTGCCGTTGGTTGCCTCATTTATCGGATATTCCAAAATCGTTCATTAATTATAATTTGTTTGATTTTTCTCTGTTGTTTGCACGGGTTCGCAACTCAAGATTACTCATGGTTCGAGACCTGCCTTTGTTCGACGGGCACATGTCAGAATCAGAGGACGTGTAGATCATCGATTTCTACGGCCAGATGCTTGCCATAATCGATCAACGTCAACTCCAGTGACAAGTCTGAGCGGCCTTCCTCCACCGTCCAAAGATCAACGCGAACGGAAAACCTTGCTGGCACTACTCCTGTGATTTCAACAACATCAAGATAGCGCCATCGCTCGGCAGGCAGTCGGCACAGCGTGCGGCCATACTGGCTCACGGCACGCTCTATGGCTTGAGCCGAAAGCCTGACACCACCGGAAAGCTGTTCGAGTTCCGTGTAATTGCGCTCAACGAGCATTTCCACAATGCTCTGAGCAGTCTTGGTGATGCGATTGAAATTTTCTGCGTTCATACTTAACGTCTGTTTCCGGGCACTCGGAGAGGAGTGGTCTTGTCCACTCCGAGAGTTTCGAAATAAGCATCTGCACGCTCGATGTTGCCACGAGCATCTTCCGGAGAGAGGCCGCCCTTTCGCATGGCCTTGTATCCAATGCGACGTTCAGCCCCATAAGTTCCACCGCCTGCCTGTCGCTGAATTTGCGTGGCGTTGTAGTGTGGGGAACCGACCGCAGTGGAAGGACCTTGCAGTTGAACACCCGGCGCGGCGTTAGTGTTGTAGCCGGGAAGATCCCGAACAGCCGCATCTTGTATGATGTGGTGAGCGTCTTTTTGACCGGCAGCTCGAAGCTCACCAACTGTTGGACCGCTTGGTGCGCCCTTTGGGGCATTTGAAACAACAGCCTCGTTTTCCACCACGGTAACGGCGGAGCTTTTGGTGGGGCTGGTTCGCAGTGATGAGGCACCGAAATAAACAAAGCCCATTTGAACGGCTCCGGCAGTTCCCTGAACGATCCGTTCACCAGTCTCCATTTTTTGGGTGGTGACGCTGCCTTCGTTGGTGGCGACGATTCGATTGCCATTCACGGCTTCCGAAACGGGGAGCGCGCCTGTCGCCAAGCCCAGAGTCATCACGCCTGCGGCGGTGCCTGCCTGTGTCCGGCTTGCTCCCGCTTCGCGCATTCCATTGTAGGTTTGCGCGATCCTATTCCCGTCGGATATGGCCTGGGATGCTGCTCTGCCGATGTCATTCGGTGCCTGCATCACTCCCGGAAGAGGCGTGAATTCGTTGGCAAAGGTTTTGAATGAGAAGTCTCCCTTCATCCATGCCTGTGCCAAGTGAGTCAGGTCAAGCCCCTCTGGGTCGAAGGCGCTCCATGAATTCTGTTTGACATACGCGTATAAATTCAACCCATCCACG
>DDQZ01000004.1 GCA_002343505.1 Verrucomicrobiaceae bacterium UBA2429
AGGGCGCGTGGATGACGCTTACAATTCATTGAGTGGGACGAGCTTTCCGGAACTGCCATCGCACACTCAAAAAAGACCGGAGAACAAGCCGGCACATCCAACGGCGGGTAGCGTCTTTCTTTGAATTCTGGCTTCCATTCCCGCCGTGGATGGCCTATTCGTTAGGCCAAGAATGGAACTGTGAACCAGACCGTAAGCCGCCTTTGCCGTCGGGTTTGGCGGGGGGCTCGGTCTCCTGGCCTTCTTGCGCCCGCAGACCACCGCCTTGCAGCGGCGGCTACTGGCGGCGGTCAAAGGCTTCGCGCCGCTGGGCATCCTGCGCCACAAGGTGGTCCAGGCTGACACCGTTCTGGCGGGCGGTCTGCTCGATCAGGCTGCGGGGGAAGGGGTGGGAAATGACATCTATCGGCACGATGATGTCGTCGGAAATGCGGCTGTAGTTCTCCGGATTGGAGTCGCCGACGAGGATGCTGCCGGCGGGCCGCCACCAGAAGGGCTTGTGGGAGAACTGCCCCATCATCATCTCATCGGGCAGGCGGATGAAGCCTGACTGCCAGAGAAAGGCGTCCACGTCCGCCTGGGAAGGGCGGCCTTGGTCCGCCTCCGGCTGGGCGGTGATGATGGAGGGGATGCTCCCGGCGCGGATGCCCTGGAGGGTGATGGCATCTCCAAACACTGCGTTCTGCGTGCCCAGGCGCATAAGGTATTCAGAGGGCAGGGCGGGGCGCAGGCGGAGCTTGTTGGCGCGGTTGTCGTTTTCCTGGTCCACGACATAGCCGAACTGGTCGTGGATGGTGAACTTGGAAACGTGGCTGTCTCCGTCCAGGTGCCAGACCTGATGCTCGCCCCCCTGGCCGATGGGTTCTCCGGGCGCGGTGTCCTGCCGTGCGAACCTCCTCAGGAGGGCTAGCTGGTCATCGAGAAGCCCCTCGCGTTTCTGGCGGCGATGCCAGCCGAAAGTTTCTCCCGAAGCTGAGCGGATGAGTTCTTCGGCGCATTCAAGCGCGCGGCGAGCAGCTTCTTCGGGTCGGTCACGAAGCGGCGGGCTGGCGGGCTGGAGGATGGCGTCATAGGCTTGGGCGGGTGTCACCTTGGGCGGGAGGGTAAAGGCTGGCTTCTGGCTGTCAACGCCCGTCGCAGCGGCGTGTGCTGTGGCTGCGGGCGCGAGCCCGTGGCATCCGGTGTTTCGCGGCCTTCGTGCGCTCCCAGACCACCGCCTTGCGGCGGCGGCTACGCTGTAGCTGCGGGCGCAAGCCCGTGGCATCCGAATGTCTCGCGGCCTTCGTCGCTATCCCCAGACCACCGCTTTGCAGCGGCGGCTACTTCGCGGCGTCCCGCCAACAAAAAAACCGCCGGACATGACGGGCATGTCCGGCGGTGTGGATTGCTGAATGAAGGCTCAGATGACTTCGGCGCCGGGGACCTGGACGCCGGGGATGGCGACGGGGTAGCCGCCTTCGCCGTCGGGCTTGGCGGGGGGCTCGGTCTCGGCGGTGACGATGGCGGGCATGTGCTGGACTTTGGAGTTCAGGGCGTCGTCCCACTTGATCTCCTTGCCGGAGTAGGTGGCCATGCGGCCCATGACGGCGCTGAGGGTGGACTCGGCTCCGTAGTAGGCGTCGTTTTTCGGGGTGTTGCCGCGGATGGCGGCCTGGAGGATGTCGTGCTCGGTCTGGTAGGGGTCGGGGTCGCCCGTGACGACGCGTTTGCCTTTGCCTTTGGCATCGGCGGCGGCGCGGGCGGGCCGGTACCGCCAGATGGTGTTGCCTTTGTGATCGAGGGCGTAAGTTTTTTGAGCGCCGTTGTCGAGGTAGAGCTTGCCTTTGGTGCCGGTGAACTCCTCGCGGACGGCATTGTAAACGCCGGCCTGGTGGCGGCACTGGCTGTTGACGCGGACGCCGTTGGCGTAGGTGTACTCGACGTAGTGGTGGTCGTAGATCTGGCCGTATTTTTTTTCCACGCGCTGCATGCGTCCGCCCATGCCCTGGGCGCTCTCGGGGTGGCCGCCGATGAACCAGTTGGCGACGTCTATGTTGTGGATGTGCTGCTCGTTGATGTGGTCGCCGCAGAGCCAGGTGAAGAAGTACCAGTTGTTGATCTGGTACATGAGCTCGGACTGGCCTTCCTGCTTGTCACGGAACCAGATGCCGCCGCCGTTCCAATAGACCTGGCCGGAGACGATGTCGCCGATGATGCCCTGCTCTTTGACCTGCTTGAGGGCCTCAAGGTAGCAGTTTTGGTAACGGCGCTGGAGGCCGACGACGACTTTGAGGTTTTTTTCGTCGGCGACTTTGGCCATTTCGAGGACTTTGCGGACGCCGGGGCTGTCCACGGCGACGGGTTTTTCCATGAAGACGTGCTTGCCGGCGTTGATGGCGGCTTCGAAGTGGTAGGGGCGGAAGCCGGGAGGGGTGGTGAGGATGACGAGGTCGCAGGAGTCTATGACGCCCTGGTAGCCGTCGAGCCCGGTGAAGATGCGGGAGTCGTCCACCTGGACTTTGTCGGCGTGCTTGGTGCGGAGGTTGGAGAGGGCGCCGTCGGCTTTCTCTTTGAAGGCGTCGCAGATGGCATGGAGGACGACGCCTTCCTGCTTGGTGCTGAGGGCTTGGTTCGCTGCGCCGGAGCCGCGGCCGCCGGAGCCGATGAGGCCGACTTTGATGCGGTCGCTGCCGGCGACGTTGGCGGACTGGGCGACGGTGAGGCCGGTGGCGGCGACGGAGGTGACGGTGGCTGCGGCGGCGGTTTTGCCGAGGAATTCGCGGCGGGTGGGTTGGGTTTCGGTGCTCATGGGGATGGTTCGGTGCGGGTGAATGGGCGGGGGGAACTCAGGCGGCGAGGGCTTTGCGGATGACTTCGATGCCTTCGAGATAGACCTGCTCGGTGGAGGGGAAGAAGTCGCGCCAGACGCGGGTGGCGGCGGCGAGGTCGGGGAGGGCGCCGCCGAAGGCTTCGATGGTCATCCAGCCGTCGTAGCCGATTTTTTTGAGGTGCTGGATTTGCCCGGTGATGTTGATGTGGCCGCGCCCGGGTGTGCCGCGGTCGTTTTCGGAGATGTGGACGTGGTTGAGCTTGCCGGTGGCGAAGACGGTCTCGATGGCGGCGATGGGGTTCTTTTCCTCGATGTTGGCGTGGAAGGTGTCGTACATGGTGCCGAAGTTCGGGTGGCCGACGCGCTTCACATAGGCGGCGGCCTGCTCCATGGTGTTGAGGAGGTGGGCTTCGAAGCGGTTGAGGGCCTCGATGGCGCACTTGACGCCGGCGGCCTCGGCCACGGGGGCGATGGCGCGGTGGACTTCGGCGGCGCCGCTGAGCTCTTCTTCGGAGGGGTATTTGCCGGTGAACTGGCCGAGCACTTGATAATAGGGGCCGCAGAGGGTCTGCACGCCGGCGTTGTGGGCGCATTCGAGCACGCGCTTGAGGTGGTCAATGGCGCCCTGGCGGTTGGCGGCGACGGGGCTGATGGCGTTGTGCGCCTCGTCGGGCAAAACGGTGACGGCGGTGCATTCGAGGCCGTTGTCCTTGAGCACGCGACCGATGCCGGCAAAGTGGGCGGGATTGCTCACGTCGAAGATGGGGATCTCGACGCCGTCGTAGCCTGCGGCTTTGAGTTTTTCGAGCACGGGGAAGTTTTCATCGGTCACATGACCGGTCCAGAGGAGGAGGTTGAAGCCAATTTTCATGAAATAGGAAGCGCAGACTAGAGATGCCGCGCGGGAATCGCAAGACTTGGTTCCAACGAAATCCTGCGCGCTGTTTTTCATGGCTTGCGCCACGGGCGGAGCATTCAGCCGCCTTGTGTTGGGGCATTTTGCCTTGATCAAGGCGGGGGTGAATCCATACTTGGCCGGATTTCCCACTTCTCCTCTACCCATGCTGAAAACCGCCCGCCCGTATCTGGTCCTCCTGCCCCTGGTCATGCTCGCCGCCTGCGAGAACATGCAAAAAGCGCCTTCGAATTACGATCCATACGTCTCGAACTACGGCAACGACGGCGGCTACAATCCTTATCCCGGCCAGCCGGGCTACGCCCAAAGCGGGGGCGCCCCTGCGGCACCGAGCTATGACCTGCCGCCCGCGCCGGTAGAAGCCGACCCTTACGCTTTCAGCACTTCCGGATCCACGACACCGAAGCCGTCGGGCGCCTCCGCCAGCACGCCGAAAAAGCCCGCCACCACGGCGTCGAAGTCCTCCACCTCGTCGAAATCCAAGGCCGCTCCCAAAAAAGCCGTCACCAGCGGCACTCACACCGTGGTCAAGGGGGACACCCTCTACGGCATCGCCCTCAAGCGTAAAACCACCGTCGCCAAAATCAAAGCCGCCAACGGTTTGAAATCCGACCTCATCCGCCCCGGCCAGAAGCTGAAAATCCCCTGATCTGGCGCTGCAAAAAAAGCCGGAATTTGGAGGAACAGGAGGCTCGAACAAAGGGTAGATGAGCGCGTCTCATACTCATCGTCATGCAAGCACCACCCTCATCTCCGCCATCAGCCGCAGTCAGCTCGTCACCCGTCCGCCGCCAGACATCCTGGAGACGGAAGGCGCTCATCGTCCTCGGTGTTCTCGCTCTGGGCTGCGGCATCGCAGCCGCCGCCAGCGCCTGGTGGGTGAAGCGCAATCTTTACGCTTCACCCATGCGCCCCGTCTCACTCAGTGTGGCGGAGCAGACAGATCTGGACGCCAAACTTAAAGCGCTGGAGTCCTCCCCCGCACCAGCGGCTCCATCCGCCGAGCAGGAACGCACCCTGGTGATTACAGCGCGCGAAATCAACGCTTATCTGGCAGGCCAGGGACTCGGAGAGACCTTCAAAGTGGACCTGGGGCGCGACAGCATCGCCGTCACTACCATCGCCCCCATTCCTGAGGACAGCGGTCTGCCCCTCTTGGCGGGCGCCACCCTGCGCGTGCGCCTTTCCTTGACCCTGGCGATGGACCCCGGTCAAAAACTGCGTCTTGCCGTCAATGATGTGCGGGTGGGCGGCGTGCCCCTGCCCAATGCCTGGCTGGGCGACATCAAAGGCGTGAATCTCGTCAGTGAAGGCGTGGAAGGCGACCCGGCTCTGCAGCGCTTTTTCGCCGGGATTCAAAGTGCCGAGGTAGCCCCTGACGGCATCCGGATCGTCTTGAACGAGTAGCCCTCCCAGGGGGCCAGAACGGATGAGATGCGGATTGTTAATAACCCGGTAATTTATGGAAAATCGCGCTTGGCAATCAATGAGTTGTCATCTAGCGTGATCCGATTGGTGGAAGGTCTCCCGGACCAACCTCCATCAACCACCAACCAAACCAACCGAACCAACCATGAAATTGAAAAGCATGACCTCCGTCATCACGAAGTCGGCGCTCGTCCTGGCCACCTGCGCCAGCTTGAACGCCTTCGCCGGAACATCCGCCCCTGCCAAGGGGTACGTTGCTCCGCAACCCGAACCCGATGGTGCTCTTTTTGACACCCTCGGCGCTTCTGTGGAAGTGGGCTACGACACCCGCTACTACAACCGCGGTCTCTACCGTGCTGACAACACCGTCAGCGCCGGCATCAACCTCAGCGTGCCGCTCACCGAGCAGGTTTCGCTGGGTCTTGGCGCCCGCTACATCAGCACTGTCGAGACAACCGCAGCCACTCCTGGCCCGTTCGGTCAGGGAGATTTCGATTTTTCCGAACTCGCCCTGTCCACCGGATTGAACTATGACGCCGGTTTCGCGACCCTTGGCCTCGTGTTCAACCACTACGAGTACTTCGACGGCTTCTCCGGCACCAACGGTGGAATCCAGGCGCCTAATTCCGGTGAATTCAATGTCAGCAGCGCTCAGGAAGTGGGTCTCACCGCAGCCACAAGCCTCGGTCCTGTGAATGTGTACGCGGGCTGGTATTACGACTTCCGCATCGGCGGTTCCTATGCCGAAGTCGGAGCCGACCTGCCTATCGAAATCACCTCCTGGCTGAGCATCGTCCCCGGCTTCCGCACGGGCTATGGATTCGACTACTACACACTGCCTCAAAACGGCTCTCGTGCTGGTGGCTGGACCCATGTCATTCCGACCATTTCGATGCCGATCAAGCTGACCAAGAGCGCCACTCTGACGCCTTATGTCGCTTACAACATCTCCCTCGACAGCCGGCATGACGCTGCCAAAGGAAGCAGCACCGGCCTCGCTGGAGCGTTTCCCACAGGCATCAACGCCAACGACCAGGACACCGAGTTCTTCGGCGGCGTGCGTCTGAGCGTCAGCTTCTAATTCACGTCGGAACTCTCGAAAGAGAAATTCCTTCATTCCTGACTCCCGGCCAGTGCTCCTGGCCGGGAGTTTTTTGTTTGCCGGCAGTGCATGACAGACGCTGGAGAAAGGGCGGAAAATATTCTGAAATTATTGGAATTGGCACCCGGTGTTGGCACGCGAAATGCTTTTCTTAAATCGGTGGTGGCTGGTCTCCCGGACCTCCATCCACCACATCAACAAACCAAATACACGACCCAACATGAAACTGAAAAGCATGACCTCCGTCATCACGAAATCAGCCATGGTTCTCGCCGCCTGCGCCAGCCTCAGCGCCTTCGCCGGCCCTGTCGCCCCCAGCGGCAAAGGAACCGTGGCCCCTCTGCCCGAACCCGATGGTGCTCTCTTTGACACCCTGGGCGCGGAACTCGCCGTCGGCTACGACACCCGCACCTACTACCGCGGCCTGTGGTTCGCCGACAACGCCGTCTGGACCAGCCTGAATCTGAGCATCCCGCTTACCGAGCAGGTTTCGCTTGGCCTTGGCGCTCTCTACTTGAGCACGGTTGAAACTACCATGGACGCTGTCAATGGACCCGGTGTGCCGAACAATGGTGTCGAAGACTTCGACTACTCCGAACTCGACCTCATGGCCAGCCTCAGCTATGACGCCGGCTTCGCCACCTTTGGCCTGGTTTACACTCACTATGAGTTCTGGGATGGCTATTCCGGCACCAACTTCGGTCTTCCGAACGGTGCTGGCGAAGGCAACGTCTCCGGCGCTGACGAAGTGGGCATCACTTTTGCCACCTCCGTTGGTCCGGTTAATCTTGCCGGCGGTTATTTCTATGACTTCCGCATCGGCGGCTCCTATTTCGAGCTTGGCGGAGACCTCCCCATCGAAATCACCTCCTGGCTGAGCCTCGTGCCCGCCGTTAAAGTTGGCTACGGCATTGATTACTACACCAGCGGTGTCAATCCTGCGGCTCCTCCCAGCGGCTTCACTCATGTGTTGCCGACCCTCTCGGCTCCGATCAAGCTGACCAAGAGCGCCACCCTGACCCCCTACATCGCCTACAACATCTCCCTCGGTGCGCGCCACGCGCTCAACACCCAGGATAGCGAGATCTTCGGCGGTGTGAAGCTCGGTGTGACCTTCTAATCTGACAGTTTCCCGCGAAACTGCCTTTCCGCCCCCGGATGCTTCAGCGTCCGGGGGTTTTTGTTTGGATGTGGAGCGATTTGCCCGCTATATGCGGCCAGCATGGCAACTCCCCTGAATTGGAACTCAAGCTCCCTCACCCGCGGCTGGCAGCGCGGCGTCAACGCCTTCTTCTGGGGCCTCGGCTTCAAGACCGAGGACTTCGACAAAGCGCAGATCGGCATAGGCACCCCGCTGCTTGATGGCAACATCTGCAACATCCACGCCCATGAGCTCGCCCGGCTCATCAAGCAGGGCTGCGACGAGGCCGGCCTCATCGGCTTTCCCTTCGGAGTCTCCCCGGTCAGCGACAACATCACCCAGGGCAACATCGGCGGAGCCGCCTCCCTGTGCTCCCGCAATCTGATGGCGAACGGCGCCGAGATGGTCTGCACCTCGCATTGTTACGACGCCCTCATCGGCCTGCATCATTGCGACAAAAACGGCCCCGCTTTTGCCATGGCCCTGGCGCGCACGAACTACCCCGGCCTCATCGTCAACGGCGGCAGCATCATGCCCGGCTGCCACAATGGCCGGCCCACCAGCATCCTTGATGTCTATGACGCCGCCGCCAAAGAAAAGCAGGGCACCATGAGCTACGAGGAGTCCGAGCAAATCATCCGCACCGCCTGCCCCGGCGCGGGCGGCTGCGGCATCGCCGCCTCCTTCAACACCTGGGGCATCGCCCTTGAGGCCATGGGCCTCAGTCTGCCGGACACCTCCTCCATCCCCGCCATAGACTCCGCCAAGCGCGCCGAGTGCCTGCGCGTCGGCCGGGCCGTTCGCCTCCTGCTTGAGCGCGGCATCCGTCCGCGCGACATCATCACCAAAGCCTCCCTCTCCAACGCCATGACCGCCATTGCTGCCGCAGGCGGCTCCACCAATGGCGTCCTGCACATCCTCGCCGTCGCCCGCGAGGCCGGCGTGGACTTCACCCTGCGCGATGTCCAGGCCATCTGCCGCCGCACCCCTGTGCTATGCAACTTCGCACCCCGCGGACGCGGCACCATGAACGACCTTCACCGCCTCGGCGGCACCACCATGTTCCTGAAGCACCTCCACGGCACCGGCCTGCTCGACGGCTCCTGCCTCACCGTCACCGGCGCCACCCTGGCGGAAAACCTCGCCGGCGCGCCGCCCGTGCCTTTCCCCAACGAACTCATCGCCCCCCTCGACACTCCCTTCAAAGCCTACGCCGACATCCAGATATGCTTCGGCAACATCGCCCCGCACGGCATGGTCTTCAAAGTCTCCTCCCTCGACGAGCCCTGCTTCACCGGCACCGCCATCTGCTTCACCGACAGCAAAGGTGTCTCCGATGCCGCCGCCGCCGGCAAAATCCGCCCCGGTCACATCGTCGTCATCCGCGGCTGCGGTCCCGTGGCCCTTGGCATGCCCGAGATGCATGTGGCCAGTGCCGCGCTCGCCGTGCCCGAGCTCTATGGAAAAGTGGCCCTGCTCTCCGACACCCGCGTTTCTGGTGTCTCCGGCGGAGCCGTTGGCGTGCATTGCAGCCCCGAGGCCGCCGTCGGCGGCCCCATCGCCCGCGTGCGGGATGGCGACGAGATCGAGTTCGACCTGCTCGCCGGCACCATCGAGGTCAAAGCCGATCTCGACGCCCGTGGTGGCGGCGCCCCGCCCGGGCCGCCGCGCCATCCCTTCGGATACCTGGCCGACTTCGCCGCCACCGTCGCCCAGGCGCATGAGGGCTGCGTGCCCGCGTGGGTTTTGCAAAAACGGCAGTGAGCGTCTTTTGTCTCGTCAGCCCGCGTCCCTCCGGTTAAAAGTCAGGCCAAGCATCTCATGAACTCCGCATGGTCCATCCGCCTGGTCAGGGCGCTGTTTTTCGCGCTCTTTGTCTTCACCGGCATCACCATCGCCCTCGGCTTCCAGCAGCCGGCCTGGAAAGGCGCGCTCACCGGCGCCGCCGTCATGGGGCTGCTGCTCGCGCTCGACGCCCTCTTCGCCCGCTTCACCCTGCGCGACTTCTCCCACGCCACCTTCGGCCTTGCCATCGGCCTCTTTTGCGCCTGGCTCATCACCCGCATCGGCGTCTTCCAGCTCGCCTACTTCCAGACCCTCCCCGAGGGCGACACCATGCAGAATGTCGTCGAGCTGCTCATCTACGCCTCCATGGCCTTCTTCGGCGTCACCTTCGCCTTGCGCAGCGACCGCGACCAGTTCGCCTTCCTCATCCCCTATGTGCGCTTCCGCCGCGACGCCTCCGAGGGCGAGCCCCTCCTGCTCGATGCCGGCATCATCGTGGACGGCCGCATCCCCGAGGTGGCCCAGACCGGCTTCCTCGGCGGCATGATGGTCGTCCCGCGCTTCGTCCTAGAGGAGTTGCGCCACCTTTCCGAGTCCGCCGACAGCCTCCAGTCCGCGCGCGGGCGGCGCGGACTCGAAGTCATGGAAAGACTCCGCGCCCTCGGCGGCCAGCGTCTTTCCATTCATGAGGACCCGCCCGCAGCCGCCGCCTCCAGGGAGACCGAGGACGCCCGCCTCGTCACCCTCGCCCGCGAGCTCAACGCCCGCCTCCTGACCAACGACACCAGCCTCGCCAAAGTCGCCCGCCTGCGCGGCATCACCGTCCTCAGTTTTCAGGACCTCTCCCTCGCCCTCCAGCCGCAATTTGCCCCCGGAGAGGAGCTCCAGCTCACCCTCGTCAAGCCCGGCAAGGACAAGCACCAGGCCGTCGGCTACCTGCCCGACGGCACCATGATCGTCGTCAACCAGGCCGCCTCCTTCATCGGCCAGACCGTGGATGTCGTCATCTCCGGCACCCTGCCCACCAGCGCCGGGCGCCTCATCTTCGCCGAGATGAAGCGCTGATCTCAGCGCCTCCGCCCCAGCCCCGCCAGCCCCGCCAGCCCCGCCAGCATCAGGAGAAAAG
>DDQZ01000106.1:0-157 GCA_002343505.1 Verrucomicrobiaceae bacterium UBA2429
GGTCAAACTCAATGCCCGCGTGGCCGACGCGCTCTACTGTGAATACCTCTGCGGCCCCTGGCTGACCTGGGCGCGCGGCAATGGCGAGACGGCCACGGCGGCGGTGGAGACGCTCTACCGGGGGGAGGGCGGGGGCGCGTTTGACCCGCCCGTGTTC
>DDQZ01000106.1:322-51256 GCA_002343505.1 Verrucomicrobiaceae bacterium UBA2429
CCCCCCGCCGCCGCTGCCCGGCGCGCTCGCCGGTCTGCACTGGCCTGCCACCGACTTCCTCAGCTCAACAACCTCCTGATGTGCATGACACGCTCTGGGCGATAAGCCGTGTTCATGCGATGGAAAACCACGAATGGACACCAATGAGCACGAATTTTGGAGGCATCATGTCAGGTGAGCTGAAGCGCCGGGAGATCACCCCTGGGTGATGCCCCCATCCCTATCTTCCCCGCATGGATTCGTGTCCATTCGTGTCCATTCGTGGTGCAACTTCATCGTTACGGATAAGGGAGGCGGCAGGCCGCCAATGGGTGGTCGTCCAGCAGATCGGCTGAAGCCTGGACACCAGCGGATCAGCGCGCCGCCACGCCGGCTTTGATTTTTTTTTCGCCGGTGCGCAGGATTTCGAGGGCGTTCAAGACGGGGCATGAATCCGGCGACGGGCTGGCCGTGGTCTGTGTCTATTGCCGGGGGGCGGTTTCCTCCGCCGCCAGTGAGGCGCAGAGGATTTCATTGTCATTGCGGACAAAGACGTGGCGGTTGGCAAAGGCCGGCGGAGCCCAGGCGCAATCCCTGCCCGCGAACGGAGTGGTGGGCTTGATCAAAAGAGCGCGGCCAAGCTCTTGATAACCCTTCGGAGTAAGTTGGGCGCGGATGAGGTTGCCTTGATCGGTGAAGAGGAAGAAGGCGCCCGCATCATCAATGGGTATAAGGTGGATGGCGGCGCCGCCCTTGCGGCTGGTGATGGTGGTGTCACGCCAGATGATCTCTCCTGTCTTGGCAGCGAGACAAACGAGTTCGCCGTTCAATTTGGCGGAGTAGATGTGATCGCCCCGCAAGCAGGGCGACCCGGTATTGGTGAGCAGCCGCTTGGGAGCGGCAACGTCCTTTCCGGGCCAGAGCATGGTGGCCGTTGGCTCGGAAGTGCTGAGTTCAAACATCACACCGCTGATGAGCAGGCGGTTGTTGTCAAAAACAGGAGTCGGCACCGAATCATTGTTGCTGGTGGTCATCGGTTCCCTCCACCACGGCTCGCCTGTGACGGGATCCAGCGAGGTGACGGAGTCGTCCGTCCAGACGATGAGCTGCCGCTCTCCGCCAGCCTCCACGATCAGCGGCGAGCTGTTGGACACGCGCTCATCAACTGCCCGCCAGATTTCTTTGCCTGATTTCTTGTCGAGCGCGATCACACAAGCCCCCGGCTTGGTCTCGATGAAGGCGATGAGCCGGTCTCCATCAATCAAGGGTGAGCCGCGGCACTGCATGTCACGCACCTGGTATTTTTGCCGCGGATCATAGTCCCAGAAGACGGCGCCGGTGGCCGCGTCAAGACAGTGAACTCGACTGTTGGCTCCCACCGTGAAAACACGGCCAGCTTCGACAACCGGTGTCGGCGTGGGACCCCCGCCCTGCCCGGGAACGAAAGCCCATTCAGGATAAGCGACGTCGTACGCATAAGACCAAAGGACTTCGCCGGTCACGGCGTCAAAACAGCGAACGCGTTCCCTTGCGTCTGGTTTGGCCAGTTCCGCATCCGTGAGGAACACCCGGCCTTCGGCCACGGCCGGTGAGGACCAGCCCGGACCAGACGGCTGTCGCCAGCGAATTTTCAGGCCCTCCGGGGGTATGGAATTGAGCAGGCCGGTTTCACGCCAGACGTTGTCGCGTTTGAGACCGCGGAATTGCGGCCAGTCGTCAGACCATGCCTCCGCTGGAAATGACAACAAAGCGGCGACCACCGCCCATCGGAGCGAGGCAGCGGGATTCAGGATTTGGAATCGGTCCATTTCTCAATGGAACTTCACGGGATGAGCGCCTGCAGCAAATCTTTCGGCGGCGGGTTAGCGGGCGGCGACGCCGGCTTTGATTTCCTTCTCACCGGTGCGGAGGATTTCGAGGGCGTGGAGGGTGGGGAGGGTGCCTTCTTTTGTTGTGGGTTCGATCTCCACGGTGAGGGTTTCGGTGACGGGGATGCCGGTGAAGGTTTCGATGCGGGCGGCGGGCGTGGCGGCGAGGTCGAGGGCGGTGGCGACGGGTTTGCCCTGAAGCTTGATGGTGAAGGGGCGCTGGTCTTCCTGGGCGGTGAAGTGGAGGCGGACTTCGTAGGTCTGGGAGGCGTCGCCGGGGTTGAGCAGGGGGATTTCCAGCTTGCTGAGGCCTTTGGCGCCGGAGGCGTAGAGCCAGGGGGTGTCGGTGCCGGCGATGGCGAGGGTTTCCTCGTTCACGTCGTAGAAGGCGCCGTCTTTGGCAAAGGTGTGGGTGAGCTTCAACGGCAGGTCAATGCCGGTGCGGGAGGAGGGGCGCGGGTAGCCGAGCCAGAGCTTGCCGTGGGCGTCGCGCCGGTCGCCGGGGGCGCCGAGGTTAAGGGCCATGTGGCGGACGGGCAGGAGGTCGCCGGCGGCGCCATAGACGCCCCACTTCATGCGGCTCTGCTCGCGCGGCTCGAAGACGAGGGTGGAGGCGATGGAGAAGAGGCAGACGCAGCCGGCGCTGGCCTCGGGGACCATGACGAGGCCGTTGGCGGGGATGGTGTTGATCCAGCAGCCGAGGCGCTGGCCGCCGAAGTGCTCGGTGCCTTCGTCGGCGTCGAGGTTGTAAAAGGCGGTGGTCTTGGAGCGGTAAAACATGAGGTGGGCGGTGGCGGAGATGGCGCCGCAGTGGTGGCCGGGGCGGGAGAACAGCCAGGGTGTCTCCTCGCCGGTGAGGGGGTGCTGGCGGGTCTTGGGGGCGCCGGTGTAGAGGTCGTAACCCCAGGGCTCGGCGATGATCTCGTTGTTGATGACGGTGGGGCGGCTTTTGTAGTTGGCGTCCTTGGCCCAAAGCTTGCTGCCTTTTTCGGCGTCAAGCACGACGAGGCGGCGGCGCTCGAATTCGCCGGCGAGGTACTGCTCCCAGTAGTGGCCGTTGGCGTTGGCGCCGCCGAGGACGAGGTGGCCGTTGTGGTAGATGAGGGTGAGGCTGCCGCCGCCGGCGCCGATCTCGCTGCAGTCGGTGACATCCACGGGCTGGGCCCAGGCTTTGACGCCGGTCTTGGCGTCGAGGGCGGTGGCCATGCGGACGTCGGCGGCTTTGAGGCGCTCTTCGGCGCGCGCGCGCTCTTTGCCGGTGAGTTTGACGAGCTCGGTTTTGTCGGCGTTGAGGAGGTCGTCGCGCTGCTCGGGGGTGAGGGAGGCGTCCACGAAGAAGACGCGTCCGTCGCCGATGGCGATGGTGACGTGGGAGATGTATTGGCCTTGGTGACGCCAAAGGAGCTTTTGAGTGGCGACTTCGTAGGCGAAGATGGCGTCGCTGGCCTGGGCGGCGGCGCGGCTGCGGCGGGCGCGGACGGCGGCGAGCTCTTTGCGGTCGGTGACGGCGCCGTAGAGGATGCCGTCTTCGTAGGCGAGGTAGCCCCATTGTTTGTCGGGCTGGAGGTCCTGGGCGGGGAGCTTGAACTGGTGGACGATCCTGCCGGTGGCGGCGTCGAACTGGAGGCAGTGGTCCTCGATGGCGACGAAGAGGTGGTCGTCGCTGGCGGCCATGTTGCCGGGTTCGTAGGCGCCTTTGAGGCCGTGGCGGAGGGCGCCGGGATTGTCCACCTCCCAGAGGAAGCGGCCGTTGAAGGCGTCGTAGGCCATGACGGACCACTCGCCCTGGATGAAGAGGCGTCCGTTGGTGGAGATGGGGCCGACGGCGCCGACATGGCGGTTGACCATCTTGCCGGGGCCGGGGTCGCCATACCAGAGGACGCTGAGGCCGCCCTTGATGCGCTCATCCTTGTTGCTGGAGGTGTTGGCGGCGTTGCCGTATTGATGCGACCAGGAATCGGCGCCAGGCAATGCGGCGCGGGTGAGAAGGGTGAGGCTGTCTTTGCTTTCGAGCCTGGCTTTCTCCTCAAGCAGGCCGGTGGCTTTGATCCACTCGGCGACGCTGGCTTTGGCTGCGGCCTGGCGGTCGGCAGGAGCGCTGGCGGGCAGGCCGAGGGCCATGACGCCGCCGATGGGTTTCAAGACGCGGGCGACTTCCTGCGGGAGGCCGGGCATTTTGCCGGTGAGCAGGAGGTGGTCGGAGACGATGAGGTTGGCGAAGTAACTGGCGTGCGGGATGACGCTGAGGTCGAGGTGGTCAATGACGATGCGCGAGCCGTAGAGGCCGGTGCGGGCGAGGGTCTCTCGGGCGGTGCGGACTTTTTCGGCGTCGGGCTCGAGGCCATAAACCTTGAGCGTGCTGCGCTGGGCGATCTCCCAGGCGAGGCGGCCCTGCTCGCTGCCGATGACGAGGCAGTAGCCGTCGGTGACGCCGCTCTGCGCGAGGGCTTGTTCGGCGGCTTCGGCGTAGAGCGTGGTGAGGTCGTCCTGCGGGAAGGGATTCTTTTCGAGGGAGGGTGTTTGCGCGAGCTGCGGCAGGCTTTGGCCGGTGGAGGCGAAGGCATAGACTTTGCCTGAGGTGGTGCTGACGAGGAGGTGGCCGTCGGAGGCGGCGAGGCCGCGGGCTTCGCCTTCGACGGCGGTTTTCCAGGTTTGCTCGCCGGTGGCGGCATTGAGGCAGAGCACTTCGCCTTTGCCGCCGACGACGAGGGTGTCGCCCGCGAGGATGAGAGCGGACTCGTGCGGAATGGGTTTGCTCCACTTGATGCCGGCTTCTTTGAATTCCTCCAGGCGCTTCCGGTAGCTGGCGAGTTGGGCTTTTTTGGTTTCGTAATCCACCCGCAGCGGCTCGTATTTCTGGGCGGCCTTGGCGAGGGCTGCCTCGGCTTTGGCGGCATCACCGCCGCTGGCTTTGGCCTCTTTGAGGGCTTTTTCGGCGGCGGCTACGGTCTTGAGTTCGGCGAGGGCGGGGTGCTTGCGCAGGTCGCCATTGAGCTTGTAGGCTTTCATTTCCAGGTCGTGCCGCTCCTGGGTGCTGCGGGCGTGGGCATCGCGGTCAATGGCGGTGATCTCCTTGCCGTTGGCCATGAAGCCGGCGCTGCCGGAAAAGGTCATCTGGGTGCCGCGAAACCAGGCGTAGCCGGTTTTGCCGGTCTTTTGATCGAGCGCCAGGACCTGGTGCTCGCCGACGGCGAGGATCTGGTCGTCCACCAGCATGGCCTGGGAGCCGCCGATCTGGCCGCCGGCGTCGCTGCGCCATCCGGGGGAAGGTTTGTTGACGGGCTTGCCCGTGTGGCGGTCGAAGGCCATGGCCAGAGCGCGGCCAGACGGGACGAAGAGCAGGTCTTTTGTGGCCAGCAGGTAACCCTGGGGCGAGAGGTCGCTGCGCCCCGCGTCCTGCTGGCTGATGGTGTCGTTCTTCCAAATCACCTTGCCGGTGGCGGCCTCGACGGCATGGACGAAGACCTTTTCATGCGGGAAAACGCCCGCGCCAAAGAAGGCCACGCCGTCATCCACCAGCACGCCGGTGCGGATGGGCCAGCGCGAGATCATGCGGCCGCGGGCAAGCACGCGCTCGTCGTCCGGTCCGGCGCGCAGACGCCAGACGAGGGCGCCGGTGGCGGCGTCGAGGCAGTAGGCGTGGCCGTCGTCAGAGCCGACGTAGATTTTGCCATCGGCGATCATGGGCGCGAGGCGGATGGGGCCGTCCGTGAAGAAAGCCCACAGCTCTTTGCCAGTGGCGAGATCCTGGCAGTAGAGCCGCCCGTCCACCGAGGAGCCAAAATACACGCGCCCGCCGGCGATGGCGGTGTGGAAGACATCGTCAAAGCGGATGCGGTTTTCCAGCACCATGCCTTCGATCTCGCGGCCATCCTCGCCGGGCCAGGCCAGGTCAGGGGCCACGGGGGAAGCAAACGTCCACCGCGGCTGCAAGGGAGTGGCGAGCGGCTGCTGGGTATGGCCGACGCGGCTGGCATCGTGGAGATAGGTGGGCCAGTCGGCCAGGAGGGGGGCGGCGAGCAGGCAGAGCGGGAGCAGGAGGCGGTTCATGGCGGAGGACAAATTACGGCTCCGGGATGAGCGGCATTTCTCTGGAAGGAGGGTTTGGCGGACAAACCCGCCCGGCAGTGAATGTGCGGAGCGCCTGAGCGCATTGTTTGCGCCACCGCGAACGCCGCCGTTGACCGGTCCGCTTTTCTTGCCAAGACGATGAGAAGCCCCCTCCATTCCTTGCAAGCCGACCTTTCCTCCGCCCCCCGCACCGAGCGCGCCATCTACCGCACCATCCCCGTCCGTGATCTCGACGGCGACGCGCTTTTGGCACTGAGCAAGCAGATGAAACTCTCCCTCTCCCGGGCAGACATGGAGGCGGTGCAAAAGCTCTACATGGAAGAAGGCCGCGAGCCGACCGATGTGGAGCTGGAGGTCATCGCCCAGACCTGGAGCGAGCATTGCAAGCACCGCATTTTCAACGCCCGCATCGAGCACACGCTGAATGGCGTGCCGGAGGTGGTGGACAGCCTTTTCAAAACCTACATTCGCGCCACCACGGAGCGCATCATGGAGCAGAAGCCGGACTTCGTGCTCAGCGCCTTTGTGGACAACGCGGGATTCGTGAAGCTGGATGACGACAAGGCCGTGTGCCTGAAAGTCGAGACGCACAACCACCCCAGCGCCATCGAGCCCTACGCGGGCGCGAACACCGGCCTCGGCGGTGTGATCCGCGACATCCTCGGCGCGGGCAAGGGCGCGAAGCCGGTGGCCAGCCTGGATGTCTTCTGCTTCGGCCCGCCGGACACCAAGCAGGAAGACTTGAAGGCGAAGGACGTGATCCACCCGCTCGGCGTCATGCGCGGCGTGGTGCGCGGTGTGCGCGACTATGGCAACCGCATGGGCATCCCCACGGTGAACGGGGCCATTCAGTTTGACGACAGCTTCATCTACAACCCGCTCGTCTTCTGCGGCACGGCGGGCGTCATTCCCATCAAGGACATCGCCAAGGAAGTGAAGCCCGGTCACCTGCTCATCGCCGCCGGCGGGCGCACGGGCAAGGACGGTCTGAAAGGCGCCACTTTCAGTTCGGCGGAGCTGACCACCGACTCGCACGAGGAGGACCAGACCGCCGTGCAGATCGGCAACCCGATCGAGGAGAAAAAGGTGGCCGACTTCGTCCTCGCCGCGCGCGAGGCGGGTCTCATTGAGTTCGTCACCGACTGCGGCGCTGGCGGCTTTTCCAGCGCGGCGGGCGAGATGCTCAGCGAGGTGGGCGGGGAGGTGTGGCTGGAGAACTGCCCGCTCAAGGAGCCCGGCCTGGAGAGCTGGCAGGTGTTCATTTCCGAGTCCCAGGAGCGCATGGTCATGGCCGTGGAGGAGCAAAACCTGCCCGCCCTGCAAAAGCTGGCCGACACCTGGCAGAGCGAGATGTTTGTGCTGGCCAAAGCCGATGGCGGCAAGCGCCTGAAAGTCTGGCATCACGGCCATGCGGTGTGTGATCTGCCCGTGGAAAAACTGCACGGCGCGCCCCGCCGCGAGATGCGCGCGCATTGGCGGCAGCCGGAGGCCAAGACACCGAAGATCAGCGTCCGCCCCGAGTCCTGGACCCAGGTGCTGAAGACATTGCTGGCCGACTTCGCCATCGTCTCGCGCGAGCCCATCATCCGCGAGTATGACCACGAGGTGCAGGGCAACACGATTTTAAAACCCCTCGCCGGAGCCAGTGGTGATGCGCCGCAAGACGGCTCCGTAATCGCCGTGGATGGCAGCCGCCAGCTCGTGGCCCTGGCCTGCGCCTTGCTGCCCGAGTGGGGCAAGGCCGACCCGCACGCCATGGGGCGCGCCTGCGTGGATGAGTGCGTGCGCCAGCTCGTGGCCATGGGCGCGAACCCGCGGCGCATCGCCATCCTCGACAACTTCTGCATGGGCAACCCCGACAACGAGCGCGAGCTCGGCGCGCTGGTGGAATGCACGAAAGGCATGGCCCAGGCCGCGCTGGCGTATGGCGCGCCTTTCGTCTCCGGCAAGGACAGCTTTTACAATTACTTCATCACTGACGAAGGCCCTGTCTCCATCCCGGTCACACTTCTGGTCAGCGGCTTCGGCGTCATTGAGGACGCCTCGCATGTCGTTGGCGCGTCACTGCGCCGCGCGGGCAGCAAGCTCTGCCTGCTCGGCAAAACCACGGTGGGTCTGCGCGGCAGCGTCTTCGCCAAGCACGCCCAGGGTGCCGGTCTCAATGGCGCGCCCGCCTGGGATGACGCCGAGGCTTGGGCGTCTTACGGGCGTTATTATGAACTCGTGAAAAAGGGTGCCATCCTCGCCGCGCACGATCTGTCGGAAGGCGGTCTCGCTGTGGCCCTGGCCGAGATGGCCTTCAGCGGCAAGGCGGGCATCAAGATCGAGCTGGAAAACGTGCCCGCCGACAAGGCCTGCACCACCGCCGAAGTGCTCTTTGGCGAGACACCGGGCCGCCTCCTCATCGAGGTCGCACCCGAGCATGTCGAGGGGGTGAAACTGGCCGGCGGAGTCATCATCGGCGAGAGCACCGGCGAGCGCTGGCTGCACATCACCCAGCGCGGCACCACGCTCATTGACAGCTCGATCGCCGATCTCAAACCGCTCTGGAAGGAAGGTCTGGCGCGCTGGTATTGAGCCAAAGAAAAACCGGCCGGTGGCGCGTGAGCCAGCGGCCGGTTTTCCAAAAAGCCTCACGCGCCGCCAGGTCAGGGGAAGTTGACCTGGTTGTTGGTTCCGACAAAGACGTTGTTGCCCTGGGTGAAGCTGTCCGCCCCGCCCGCGCCGCCGTCCACCAGCAGCCCGCTGAAGAAGTTGTTGCCGGCGTTTGCCACCACGGGGTTCGAGCCGATGATCACGGTGTCGTCCCCCGCTCCGGTGAGGATTTTCACCATGCCGAACCAGCTGCTGAAAGCGCTGCTGCCTCCAAGCGTGTCAACGTTGACCTGGTCATTGCCCGCGCCCGTGTCGAGAGAGAAGGCGCCGCGCACGAAAACGTCGTGGATGTCTATATCCGCGTTTCCAGCTCCGAGCAGAATGTTGACCGCGGAATTGAACGTGGATTCTCTGATGATGATGTTTTCATTCTCCCCGGCGAGCGCGCCGGCCTTGTGGTTCACAATGCCATGCACAAGGGTGTCTGTGTAGTAGCTGGTGAAAGTTCCCGCGCCGAAGTTGGTCGTGACCGCGCCATTGACCGAAAGGCGCGTGGTGCTGGTTCCGTCAACATTTCCCAGCGCGAAGGTGTCTGTTCCGGAGCCGCCATTGTAGGTGACAGGGCCGACGGTGCCGGAGTCTGGGCGATAATAGAGGGTGTTGCCGCCCGCCCCGGTGTTGAAGACGGTGGATTTGTTGATGATCAGGGAGGTGCTCTGCGCCTGCAGGACGTCCGATCCAGAGCCTCCGCTGAAGTTGACACCGCCGCCGATGTAAACACTGCCGCCTTCAGCGAGCAGGACATTGGTTCCGTTGCCGAGCTTGGTGTTGATGCTGCCGAGGATGGTGAATTGCGGACTGTCGAGCACGATCTGATCGGTGCCGTCGGAGCCGTTCACCAAAAGGCTGCCGCCAATGAAGGAGGACGCGGTGCCGGCAAGCTGGACATTGTTGTTCGCGCCTGCGCCCATGTTGAATGTGGAGGATCCCATCACATTGAGGGATGTGCCTCCGAAGCTGAAAATGTCGATCCCCGTGCCGCCATTGAGCACGAGCGAGCCGGCCAGCAGCGTGCTGTTGACATCCGCAATGAAAGTACTGGTGCCGTTGCCGGCGGAGAAATTGAGCTGTCCGGTGACGAGCAGATCGTGTGAGTCCTGAAGAGCAAGGTCATCATCTCCCGTGCCGCCTTTGACGACGAGGGAAGTGCCAGTCAAGCTCCCGTCCGTCACCAGTGTGGTAGTGTTCGCGCCGTTTTTGAGGTCGAAGGTGACGGTGCTGGTGGCGGTCATCTGCGAGTTCACATTCACGGCGTCCGTGCCGTTGCCGCCGATGACGGAGACGGTGGAGCCGAAGTGCAGTACGTCCGCCATGTTGTTGCCCAGGTTGACGCTCAGGTCGGCCAGACTCGTGCTGAAGACGGTTGGCACGGTGATGATCGCGAGACCGGAGTTGATGTTGAAGGAGGACGCTCCTCCGGCGGTGCCGGTGTTCTTCACGACCAGGGAGCCGCCGGCGACGGAGAAGCGCGCGACATTCGCGTTGAAATTGTCATTGCCGGTTCCCAGGTCCACGTTCAGCCCCTTGAGGAACACCTGCTCTCCGCTGGCGCCCGAGATATTGACCGTGTCGTTGCCGCCGCCGCCGAGGATTTTCACCAGGCCGCCATAAGTGGCGCTTTGCGTGGTGTTCAGGGTGTCGTTCCCCTCGCCCAGGTTGATGGTGGTGGCTCCGGTGACCTGCAGATTCTGCGCCGAGACCGTGCCCATCACGATGACATCGTTGCCGTTGCCCATGTTGATGGTCAGCGCTTTCAGCACAAGGCCGCTGGGCGTGCCGGAGGGCGAGATGTCGAGCCTGTCGTTGTTGTCCCCCAGGTTGGCCACGATGGCGCTCTGCGCCGGGATGTTGAAGCCCCCGGCCTGGGGGGCGCCGTTGTTGAGGATGTAGCTGGTGCCGGCAAGCGGGTCAGTGATGGTCCACATGCCGGTGGAGGGCACATGGGTGATGCCGATGCCGTTGTCGGAGGCGTCGCCCGTGATGGTGAGCACGCCGCCCGCAGTGGAGAGGATGACGGTGCCCGCAGGGGCGATTTTTTGCTCAAGAGGTTCGAGGCTGGAGGGCATGGGGAAGAATTTCTCGCTCATAATTGCGCGGAGAATAGCCAGCCCGCGCGCGCAATGTAAATCCCAAATCCAGGCAAAGGTGAATTTTTTGCCACACACCCATCCAGTCCCCGTTGTCCGCTCTCCTCAGAATCCCCACGACAGGCCGATGGTGAAGCCCAGGCTGTCCAGGCCGGGGTTCGGGTCGGTGGCGCCGCCGTTGGAGAGGTGCTGGAACATCAGCCCGCCGCGCACCTGCACGCTCTCGCGCAGGGTGTAGCTCATGCCGGAGGCGGCGAACCAGTTCAGCGTGAAATCCTGCCCCTGGCCGCCGCGCACGCCCTGGGAGTCCAGCCAGCCCGCGCCGCCGCCCACCTGGAGGTAAAGTGACCACTGCCCTCCGGCGGACCAGTATTCAAACGACGGCGCGCCCATGACGCCGAAGTAATGATTCTCCGCGCCGGTCTCGAACCACTGGCCGAGCAGGGTGAGCCGGTTGCGGAAGACCAGGGCGGAGCCGCCGTCAAAATGCAGCCCCAGCACCTCCGGCGAGCGCCAGGAGAGCATGACCGGGACCGAGCCGTAATCGAGCGGCGTGCTGCCGCCCACCTTTCCCAGCCAGCCGGTTTCAAAATCCAGCGCGTGACGCTCATACCACGGCGTGTCCGGCACGGGCGCCACGGTGGGAGAAAGCGGCGGATCACCGGCATGCAGCGCGCTGGTGACGAGACAGGCAAGGATGGGGAGCGGGTGTTTCATGGGAGAGTTCGCTTGCGGTTGACGCGTGTAAAATACGCCCGTCAGCGGTGGAGCGCCAGCGTGCCTTTGCCTAAAAGCCTCCCGCCCGCCGGATCAGGCGGGGCCGCGCTTGATGCGTTTGCATTGCCCCCGGTTCCTGGGTTATGAGGCGGGTGTGAGTGACGACTTGTTTTCCCCCGCAGACACCGCGCCCGCGCAGGTGGAGGCGGCGCCGGACGCGCCGCTGGCCTCGCGCATGCGGCCGCGCTCCCTGGCCGAGTATGCCGGGCAGGGGCACATCCTCGGCGAGGGGAAGCTGCTGCGCAGGGCGGTGGAGGCGGACCGCTTCTCCTCCCTCATCCTCTACGGGCCGCCGGGCGTGGGCAAGACGACGCTGGCGCACATCATCAGCCTGGAGACAAAGGCCCGCTTCGTGACTTTGAGCGGCGTGGAGAGCAGCGTGGCGGACATCCGCAAGGAGGCCGAGGCCGCCGCCAGGCTGCGCAAGCTCAACGGCCAGGGCACCATCCTCTTCGTGGACGAGATCCACCGCTTCAACAAGGCGCAGCAGGATGTGCTCCTCCCGCATCTGGAGCGCGGCACCCTGCGCTTCATCGGCGCCACGACGCACAACCCCTTCTTTTATGTCAACAGCCCGCTGGTCAGCCGCTCGCAGGTCTTCACCCTGGAGCCGCTGGACGTGGAGGCTCTGGAGTCGCTCATGGCGCGCGCGCTGGCGGACGCGGAGCGCGGCCTGGGCGGGCGCGGTGCGGTGTTGACGCCGGAGGCGGCGCGGCACCTGGCCACCGTGGCGGACGGGGACGCGCGCAAGTGCCTCAACGCGCTCGAACTTGCCGTGCTCTCCACCCCGCCCGGCGCGGACGGGCGCGTGCTCATTGACCTGGCCGCGGCGGAGGAGTCCGTGCAGCAGAAGACCGTGGTCTATGACGGCGACGGCGACGCGCACTACGACACCGCCAGCGCCTTCATCAAATCCATGCGCGCCTCCGACCCGGACGCGGCGGTTTACTGGCTGGCCAAAATGCTCCACGCCGGGGAGGACATCCGCTTCATCGCGCGCCGCATCGTCATCGCCGCCAGCGAGGACGTGGGCCTGGCGGACAGCAACGCCCTGCGCGTCGCCATGGCCGCGCAGCAGGCGGTGAAGGTCATCGGCATGCCTGAGGCGCGCATCATCCTCAGCCACGCCGTCATCTACATCGCCACCGCGCCGAAAAGCAACCGCGCCTACGCGGCCATCAATGCCGCGCTCGAGGATGTGAAAAACGCCCGCACGCTGCCTGTGCCGAAGCATCTGCGCGACTCGCACTACAAAGGCGCGAAGCAGTTCGGCCACGGCGAGGGCTACCTCTACCCGCACGACTTCGAGGGCGGCTTCGTGCCCCAGCGCTGCCTGGAGGGCGGGCGCGTCTATTATGAGCCGACCACCAACGGCCTGGAGGGCCGCATCAAGGAGCGGCTCGATCATTACCGCAGGCAATGGGAGGCCGCCGCCAATTCAGAGGCCGCCGCCAATGCCGGAGGCGAGGCCTGACTTGCCAGCGCGCCTTTCCCGGCCTGATTCAGCCACGCACACGCCATGCCCATCTACGAGTTCTACTGCCCGGACAACCACAAGCTCTACCAGTTCCTCGCGCGCACCGCCGCCCAGCGCGACGTGGTGCCGCGCTGCCCGGACAACCCCGCCTTCAAGCTGCAAAAGCAGGTCAGCCGCTTCGCCATCATCGGCAAGGCGAAGGAGGACGACGGCCAGGATCCCTTCGCCGGACTCGATGACGAAAAGATGGAGGCCATGATGTCCGGGCTGGAGGGGGACATGGGCGCCCTCGACGAGGAAAACCCCGACCCGCGCCAGCTCGGACGCCTCATGCGCCGGATGACCGATTTCATGGGCGGCAAAACCCCGCCCATGCTGCTCGAAATGGCGCGCAGGCTCGAGGCCGGGGAGGACCCGGAGAAGCTCGAGGGCGAGTTCGGCGGCATGGACGAGGGCGGGGAAGGGGAGGCGCTCTTTGCCGAGATGAAAAAAATGATCCGCCACGCCCGCGGCCCCGCGCGGGATCCCAAACTCTACGAGATGTCGGACTGGCTGCTGGAGTCGTGACGCCGCGCGGGAAATGCTTGCCGCCGCCGGGCGGCGGAGTTTGGTTCCGGCCATGAGGATGCGCGTCCGCCTTGCCTGCTGCCTGCTCCTGGCCGGACACGCAGCCCCGTGCCAGGAGCCGCCGGCCATGAGGCTGGACTTCCCCACCGCGAACCGCGCGCTGCTCGGGGACAAGCCGGAGGCATTCTTCATGGGCGTGGACCGGGGCGGGAGCCGCGTCTGGCAGGGCGGCTCCTTTGGCTTCACGCGCGCCCCCCTTCTCCACGAGGGCGGGGAAATTTTCACCCAATTCCACGAGGGCACGGACATCGCCCCGGTGGAGCGCGCTGCGGACGGGACCCCGCTCGACGAGGTGCGCGCCATGGCGGACGGCACCGTCGTTTTCCGCGAGGAGCGCGGCGGCAGCGGCTATGGCAATCAAGTGCTGCTGCGCCATGACTGGGACTGCGGCCCCGTCTTCACACGCTACGCGCATCTCAGCAGCGTGGCGGTGGCGCCCGGCGAGCGCGTGCGGCGCGGGCAAAAGCTCGGCGTGCTCGGCAGCTCGGGCGGCCGTTTCGAGGCCGCGCGCGCCCACCTGCACGCCGAGGCCGCGCTCATGCTCAGCACGGCGGAGGCCGCCCCCGCGCGTTATGAATCCATGAACATGGCCGCGCTGAACCTCGAGGACCTGCTGCGCGCCTCCCAAAACGGCGTCCTGGACATCTCCGCCCATGCGCGCGCGCTGCCCGTGGATTTCATCATCGAGACTCCCCGCACCGGTCGGCCCGGCCTCCTGCGCAGGCATCCCTGGCTGGAGGCCGCGGCGCATGGCGGTCCCGCCGCCGGCTGGCGCATCCACTTCACCGCCTGGGGCTTCCCCGCGCGGTTCGAGCCGCTGTCAGAAAAGCCCGCCGCTGAACAGGTCACCTGGGTGCGCCCCTGGACCGGACTGCACACCTGGCGCACCCGCCAGATGCTCACCGGCCAGGGAGCGTCGGCACAGATCGGCCCGCGCGGGGAGGTCCTGCTGGGGCTGGTCTTTGCCGCGGACGGCGGCACTCCAGAGCCTCTCCGGTAAACGCGCCAGGTGCCGGAGCCAGGGGCGCTGACCCTGGAAGACGCGCCCAAACGAGGTGCTGTGAAGTGAATGCCTGACCTTCAATCCCGGCCGCTTCCGCCTTCTGCCATGCCGTGCGTCACCATGAATTGTGATTTTCCGCAGATTCAAGGAGGCCAGCAGATTTCTCTTTCTCATCCTTAATCTGTGGGCTTCCCTGAATCTGTGGGAGAAAACCCAATTCACAAAAGGTGATGACCTTCAGTATAAAAACGGGCAGTCCGCTTGAGGGAACACGCGGCCGCTTTCGGGGCTGGGTCAGAGGAGGGTGGTGTCGTAGGCGCGGCCTTCTTTTTTGTCGCAGAAGTTGATGAAGGCGCGGTTGACGGTGGCGTAGCCGCCGGGGGTGGGGTAGTCGCCGCTGAAGTACCAGTCGCCGTAGCCGGGGCCGAGGGCGGCGTGGAGGTTGGGGATGGTCTGGAAGATGACCTGGACCTGGCCTTTCCAGGGGGTGTGCTGGGGGTGGATGAGGCGGGCGATTTTGGCGGAGATTTCGGCGTCGGTGAAGGGGGCGTAGATGGCTTTGACGGCGTTGCCCATCTGGTCGCGGGGTTTCCGCAGCTCGGCCTCGCAGGCGGCGCGGGTCTCGCGCAGGATGGAGCGGTGGCCGTGCTCGCGGTGGAGCTCGATGGCGGCCTGGAAGGCGATGAATTTGCCGAGTTCGGACATGTCGATGCCGTAGCAGTCGGGGTAGCGGATCTGGGGCGCGGTGGAGATGACGATGATGCGGCGGGGATGGGTGCGGGCGAGGATGCGCAGGAGGGAGGTGCGCAGGGTGGTGCCGCGGACGATGGAGTCGTCTATGACGACGAGGTTGTCCTGGGGGGTGACGACGCCGTAGGTGATGTCATAGACGCTGGAGACCATCTGGTCGCGCCCGGTTTCCTGGGCGATGAAGGTGCGCATTTTGATGTCCTTGTGGGCGATTTTTTCGGCGCGGGGCCAGTTGCGCAGGACGAGGTCGTCGAGGCGGGCCTCGTCGAACTCGCCGCGCTGGATCATCTGGAGGAGGGCGTCTTTGACGGCGTTGCGGCGGGTTTTGCGCATGCCGTCGAGGAAGCCGTAGTAGGCGGTCTCGGCGGTGTTGGGGATGAAGCTGAGGACGGTGTGCTCGAAGTCGTCGCCGATGGCCTCGACGAGCTGGGGCACGAGGCGCTCGCCGAGCTGCTTGCGCTGGTGGTGGATGTCGGGGTCGTTGCCGCGGGAGAAGTAGATGCGCTCGAAGGAGCAGTGGCGGGGCGGGCGCGGCGCTGTGAAGGGGGTGATGGTGAGGGCGCCGTCGGCTTTCATGACTGCGAGGTGGGCGGGGGGCAGCTCGAGGACCTGCCCGGCCTCGATCTCGAGGACGGACATGAGGGCGACGCGCTCGGAGGCGAAGACGAGCACCTCGTCGTTCTCATAGTAGAAGCAGGGGCGGATGCCGTTGGGGTCGCGCATGACGAAGAGGTCGCCGTTGCCGATGACGCCGACGATGGTGTAGCCGCCGTCCCAGAGCGCGGCGGATTTTTCGATGAGGGCGGGCACGTCGAGCCGGCGGCTGATGTGGCCGGGGATCTCGGCGCCGGGCATGCCGGCGTCGCGCAGCTCGTGGTAGAGCTGCGTGTGGGCCTCGTCGAGCTGGAAGCCGATCTCCTCGAGCACGGTCTGGGTGTCGGTGCCGAAGACGGGATGCTGGCCGCGCTGCATCATGATGTGGTTGAGGGCGGCGGTGTTGGTGAGGTTGAAGTTCCCCATGACCATGAGGCTGCGGGTGGGCCAGGTGGCGCGGCGCAGGTAGGGGTGGAGGCTGGCTTTGCCAAAGCTGCCGGAGGTGCCGTAGCGGAGGTGGCCGATGAGGATCTCCCCGGCCATCTCGAACTCGCGCTTGATGGCCTCGGGGTCCTCCTCGAAGGGCGGCTGCTCCCTGCCGGTGTCGTGGCGCTCCTGGCGGCGCTGCTCGTCAATGCGGCGGGAGATGCGCTTGTACTCCTTGCGGATGCCGTCGAAGACCTCGCCCATCTGCTCGACGGAGGTGTCGGAGCGCTCGCGGAAGAGGTAGGGCGCGCCGGGCGGCATGCCGAGCTTGCAGCAGCCGATTCCGATGCCGTCCTGGCCGCGGTTGCGCTGCTTGGTCATGAGGTTGGCCAGCAGGTTGAAGCCGTGCAGCGCGCTCCCCTTGGTCTCCTGGTAGTAGGCCAGGTCTTTTTTCAAACGGACAACGGCAATGCCGCATTCGTGTCGGATGGGGTCGCTCATGCAGGGTGGGAGCGCGCACCCTTGGCGGCGAAACCGGCGGGCGCAACCCGTGAGGCGGTTTTTTGCCGCCACTCATGCTGCGGGCATGGCGGGTGACGTCAGACTCCGAGCAGCGCGCGCGCCTCGTCCTGGCCTGGCGCGGGCCTGCCGTATTCGCTGGCGGTGACTCTGGCCAGGGCGGTGAGGTGCCGCCAGCGGAAGGCGGGCCGGGTGCGGCGGAACTCGTCCCAGGCGGTCTGGAAATATTTTTCCGCGTGCAGCGCGCCGTCCTCGCTGACGGCGTAACGCAGAAGCATGCCCAGCACGGGCCGCTCCGGCAGGCCGAGTGCGCCCCAGTGATGCACCACGGCGGCGGCGTGGGACTGCAGGTTCTGGCGGATCATGCCGTCGAGCTCGGACAGCAGCGCGGCCTGGTCATTGCGGGTGACGCGGCGGAGGTGGTACGGGGAGGGCAGCGGCTCGCGCGCGAGCATGGTTGCGCTGACTCCGCCCCGGTCCCGCGCCACCTGCCAGGCGCCGAGGATGAGGCAGGCGGTGACGTTCCGCCCCCGGCTGGCGCTGGAGAGATTGCGCCAGGCGTGGACGGAGTCGCTGGCATGAACGCCGACCGAGTCGCCATGCACGCTGCCGGCGGGCTTGCCGGGGGATTCCCACTCCGGCGGGCGGCCGTGGTCGCGCAGGACGAGCTGGTTGGCGGCCAGGGAGATGGCTTCGCCGATTTCCCGGGGATCAAAGCCCTCGGCCAGGGCGGTGGCGACGGCTGCGGCGGCGTCATCGGGCGTGCCTTTGAAGATGTCCATGCACAGCTTTTCCACCGCCGCGTCCTCCATGCTCCGGGTGCCGGGGTCGCGTCCGAGCAGCTTGTGCTCGTCGAGCAGGCGTGCCAGCATTTTGCCGTTCTCATCCCACTCGGGCCGCCTGCGGCTCTCGGCCTCCAGGCAGTAGCGCAGGGACATGCGCAGCATCGTGGTGGCATGCTCCCTGCCCACGAGGTCGAGCAAGTCCCAGGCACGGTAGGGAAGCACGGTGCGGTGGACTTCGGGGTGGTCCTGGACGCATTCGAGCAGGGCGTTGAACCCGGCCTCCGCGTCCTGGCGCATGAGCGAGGCGAAGACGCGCTCAGCACCCGCGGTGTCCCTGCTGCGCACGCTTGCGCGCAAGTCCTCCGGCGCCGATTGTCCGGGCGCCGCGTCCACCGGGCGCAGGACTTCGGATTCGCGCCCGCCGTTTTCCTGGATGCGGCTGGTGTTGCGGTAGAGCACCTTGAAAACGGGCAGCGCCTGCTCCCTCTCAGGCATGGCGCCCGCCATTTCGAGGCAGGGGCCCAGCGCCATCAGCGTGTGAAAGCCGATGTAGTCCTCGCCGCCGAAGGTGCGGGCGTTGGCCAGGACGCCGGCCGCCACGAGTTTTTTCAACGGCACGCCTTCCTTGAGCTTCGCGGCCAGCGCCGGTTGAAGATTGGAGGGCGGCGTCTCCTGCATGAGGCGCACGAGCGGTTCCAGCGCGCCAAAGTCCAGCGTGGCTGGCGCCTCGACGGCATGGGCGGTGCTGATGCCCAGCTCCGAGGCCAGGGCCGGACCGATGGTGGCGAGCAGGGTGCCTTTGCCGACACCGGCCAGGAATTCGCGGCGGGACTGAGCTTCATTCATGATTGCCTCCCTTGTTGGTTGAGTCTGACACTCCGCCCGTCCGCCGGGGATTCAAGGGTAATTTTGGTTAAACTTCGGGGTCCGCCGCCTCATCGCCGACCATGCCGCGTCATGCCTCACAGCATGGCGCGGAACATTTCCTCGCTGACGACGGCGACGCCGAGCTTGGCGGCCTTATCGAGTTTGCTGCCGGCGTCCTCGCCCGCGAGCAGGTAGGTGGTCTTGCCGCTGACGCTGCCGCTGACCTTGCCGCCGTGCGCGCGGATGAGGTCGGCGATCTCCTCGCGCGGCTGGCTGAGCGCGCCGGTGAGGACCCAGGTGGTGCCTTTGAGCTTGTCGCTGGCGGCTTCGACGCTGCGCTGGGTGAAGGTGAGTCCGGCGGCGCGCAGGCGGTCGAGCAGGGCGGCGTTCACCGGGTCGCGGAACCAGGCGTGGATGCTGGGTGCGACGACGGCGCCGATGTCGGGGCATTGCGTCAGCTCCTCGATGCTGGCGGCGGCGATGGCGTCCACGCCGCCGAAGTGCTCGATGAGCGTGCGCGCGGCGGTGACGCCCACATGCAGGATGCCGAGGCCGAAGACGAGCCGCCACGGGGGCTGCTGCTTGCTTTCGGCGAGGGCTTTGAGCAGGTTTTCAATGCTCTTGCTGCCCTGCCTTTCGAGGCCGGCCAGCTTGAGGGCATCCAGGTCATACAAATCCGCCGCGTCGCGCACGAGGCGCGCGTCCACGAGCTGGGCGACGACGGATTCACCCAGGCCGCGGATGTCCATGGCGCCGCGCGAGCAGAAGTGCTCCAGGCGGCGCTTCACCACCTCGGGGCAGTGCGGGTTCGGGCAGCGGATGACGACCTGCTCCTCATCCTGATGCACGGCTGTTCCGCACACCGGGCAGTGAGGGGGGCGCGGGATGGCGGTCTCGTCTCCCGTGCGGCTCTCCTTTTTCACCATGACCACGGCGGGGATGATCTCGCCGGCTTTTTCGATGACGACGAGGTCGCCGACACGGATGTCCTTGCGCTCGATCTCCTCGAAGTTGTGCAGGGTGGCGTTGCTCACGGTGGAGCCGCTGAGGAAAACCGGCTCCAGGCGCGCCACGGGAGTCAACGCGCCGGTGCGGCCCACCTGGATGTCCACGGCAAGCAGCCGCGTCTCCGCCTGCTCCGGCTGGTATTTGTAGGCGATGGCCCAGCGCGGGGCCTTGCTGGTGGCGCCGAGCTCGCGCTGGTCGGCGGAGCTGTCCACCTTGATCACCGCGCCGTCCGTCTCGTAGGGCAGCGTTTTGCGTTTCTCATCGAGCTCGCGGATCGCGGCCAGCAAGCCTTCGGCGCTGTCGGCTTTCCAGATGAGGTCTGCCTTGCGCAGGCCCGCCTTCGCGAGCAGGGCGTGGACTTCGCTTTGCGACTGCGGTCCTCCGGGGGCGGCGGAAAAAAGATCGTCCGCAGGCGCGGCGGCATCTGCGGACGCATCCACGATGCCGTAGAAGACGATGTCGAGCGGGCGTCTGGCGACGATGCGCGGGTCAAGCTGCTTGAGGGTGCCGGCGGTGGCGTTGCGCGGGTTGGCAAAGCGCGGCTCGCCGGCGCTCTCGCGCTCCTCGTTGAGCTTGGCGAAGCCCTCCTTCGGCATGAAGACCTCCCCCCGCGCCTCCAGCGTCTGCGGGCAGTCCGCTGGCAGGCGCAGCGGCAGGCTCTGGATGGTGCGCGCATTCGCGGACACGTCGTCGCCCGTCTGGCCGTCGCCGCGGGTGGCGGCATGTTTGAGCACGCCGTTTTCATAACGCACGCTGATGGCCACGCCGTCCACCTTCGGCTCAATGACACAGCGGATGCTCTCGCGCCCGAGGCCCTTCTGAAGGCGCAGGAAAAAGGCGATCATCTCCGCCTCGGAGTAGGTGTTGTCCAGGCTCATCATCGGCACCGTGTGGCGGATCTGCGTGAAGCCTTCAATGGGCGCGCCGCCCACGCGCTGGGTGGGCGAGTCGGGCGTGACGAGGTCCGGGAATGCGGCCTCGATGTCCTGCAGCTCGCGCAGCAGCGTGTCGAATGCCTGGTCACTGATCTCCGGGCGCGCCTCGATGTAATAAAGGCGGTTGTGACGGTGCAGTTCCGTCCTCAGAAATGCTGCGCGTGCGGTGGCTTCGGCGTGGGTCATGGCTGGCTGATAGCAGGGATGATGAATGATGAAAATATGAAAATGCCGGGTGGAAAATCTTGTCGCCAAAGCGCCGGGTTTCGGCAAGGAGATGGCGACTCATGAACGACGCCGACCGCATCGCGCACATCCGCCGCGCTTTTCCGGAGGAGGGGCTTTTCCGTGACAAGGAATGGCTGCTTTCTCCGGAGGTCTTCGCGCTGGACGCGGCCACGGCGGGGATCATCACGGCGCTGGGGCCGGCCTTGCGGGCTTTTCAGCGGGCGTGCGACAGGCTCTATCAGGAAGGTGTGGAGAATGCCGCGCTGGCCTGGGTGACGCGGCTGCTCGATCAAGGCAAGCCGCCGGGTGTCATCGCGCTCGGCCGGCATGAGCGGTGGCGTGACGAACTGCCCGGCGTGCTGCGACCCGATCTCGTGCTCACGGAAGACGGGGTGTGCATCGCGGAGCTGGACTCCATCCCCGGCGGCATCGGCCTCACTGGCTGGCTGGCGGAGACTTATTCGGCGCTCGGCTTCGAGGTGGCTGGCGGCGCGGATGGCATGGTGCGCGGCTTTGACGCGGCCTTTCCCCGGCGGGACATCCTCATCTCGCGCGAGGCGGCTGATTACCAGCCGGAGATGGAGTGGCTGGTGTCCAGGCTTGGCGCCGGCGGCACTGCGCGCGGGGTGATGAACCCGTGGAACCTGACACCGCACGAGCTGGCCGGATGCGAGTTTTACCGCTTCTTCGAGTTGTTCGACCTGGAGAATGTGGAGCACGCGGAGCAGATGCTGCGGCTGGCCGGGGCGGGGGAGATGAGTTTTTCGCCGCCTTTGAAGGCGTATCTGGAGGAGAAGCTGTGGCTCGCGCTTTTTCACTCGCCGCAATTGCAGGACTGGTGGGAGGCCGCGCTGACGCCGGAGCATCTGGCGCTGCTGCGGCGCTGCATCCCGCGCGGCTGGGTGGTGGACCCCGCGCCGCTGCCCCCGCACGCGGTGCTGCCGGGGCTGGAGATTCATTCGTGGGCGGAGGCGCGGACTTTCGGCGGGCGGCGGCGGGAACTGGTGCTGAAGATCAGCGGCTTTTCCGAGCTGGGCTGGGGCTCTCGCGGCGTCTCGGTCGGCCACGACATGAGCCTGGAGCAGTGGGGCGCGGCTCTCGACGCGGCGCTGGCGACTTTCCCTGAGCATCCGCATGTGCTGCAGGAGTTTCACCGCGGGCGGGTGGTGGAGCATCCGGTGTGGGACGAGGAGCGCCAGGCCGCGCGGCTGATGCGCGCGCGGGTGCGGCTGTGCCCGTACTATTTCGTGCCGGAGGGCACGGATGAGACCCGGCTTGGCGGCGTGCTGGCCACGGTCTGCCCGGCTGACAAAAAAATCCTCCACGGCATGAGGGACGCGGCGATGCTGCCCGCTGGTTTCCCGCGTAAAATGGGGCATAGTCGCGACCTCGCATGATTCAAGGCGTCACCAGCCTCCGCTGTCCCGCGTGCGGGCAGCCCTTTCTTTCCCTGCCGCAGCCGGCGGGTGCCAATGTGACATGCCCGCACTGCGCTCGCAGCGCGCCGGCGGGCGCCTATGCGCCCGCAAGCCAGGGCGCGCCTGGAGTGGCGACGGCGGTGCCCTTAAGACGGCGGGATGCCGCGCCGCCGCAGATTCAGTCCCCCTTCACTTCCGCCCAGCCGCCGCGCAAACCCGCGCTCACTCCGGCCTGGCCCGCCGCGCCGGAGCAGGCGCCGCCATTGACACCGCCCGTGCTGCCGCCGATGCCGGCCGTGTCGCCCTTTGGATTCGCGGCTCCTCCGCGTGCGGTGGAGCCGGCCCCGGCGCCTGCGTTTCAAGGCGGCTTCGCATCTCCGCCGCCATTTTTTCAGCCGCACTCCCCTCCACAGCCGGAGCCTCCACAGTGGACCTTCCTCGATCCGTTGCCGTCTGTGGATAACAGCGCGCCCCTGCCGCAACCGTCCGCGCTTTTCCAACCGGCTGAAAACTCCGCTCCACTTTTCCAGCCTGTGGGCATGCCCTTGTCCGAGCCGGACAATGAAGTTCCCGCGCGCCGGCCTGTTTTCGCGCTGTTTCTCCTGGGCATAGTGGCATTGGCCGGCGCGTGGCTGGCATGGGAGGAGGCGCGCCCGGCGTGGTCGGCGGACTTTCCCGTGGCGCAGCCAAAGAAAGACGAAGCTGGCGAGCAGGCGCTGGAGAAACTCGCGCTCAGTCACGCGCCTGCGGATGCCGGTGCTCCGCTGGTGGCGGAGTCCCCGCCGAAGCCTGAAGCCGCCATGCCGTCCCCCCCGGTGACGGAGCCGGAAATCCGCCGGGCGGAAATGCCAGGCGTGGCGGAGAAGGTGGCATTGAACCCCACGCCGGAGCTGTTGCGGCAGACGGGAGATTTGCTTTCGAAGTTTCTTGCCGCGGGTGGACCGGATGAGCGGCTGGCCTTGATCGCCACACCTGAGGAGCACGCGGTGGATGTGGCGGAGTTTTTCGAGCCGGGTCCGCCCGTGGTGTCCTCGCTTGCGTATGCCAACGCCACTCCCCAGAGCCTGCCCGGAGGAATGCTGGTGCCGCTTTTCCAGGTCGTCACCGACCGCTGCCGCGGGGGCGCTTTACTGCGCCTTGCGCCGCAGGAGGATGGCAGGCTGCTGCTGGACTGGCCGTTGTTTGCCGAGACGCACGGGCGCAGGCTGGCCGGCTTCATCGAAAAGCGGCCTGATGCCCCGGCGTGGTTCCATGTCGGAATGCGGCGCAGTCACGCATTGGATCTGCCGGCGGAGTTTCGCGGGCGGCATTTCGGTTTCGATCTCCAGGGCGGCGCCGACGGTTCCGTGCGTTGCGTGGCCGTGGCAGCCAGGGAGACGCCGCTGGGCCGGTTCTTCGAGCGCGAGACGGAATGGGGCGTCG
Organism: Verrucomicrobiaceae bacterium UBA2429; assembly: GCA_002343505.1. Classification (GTDB taxonomy): domain Bacteria; phylum Verrucomicrobiota; class Verrucomicrobiia; order Verrucomicrobiales; family Verrucomicrobiaceae; genus Prosthecobacter. The sequence goes on from DDQZ01000106.1 coordinate 23,819, forward strand.
TTTATCTCGCGCGTGTCCTGCTTCAGCACCGCCTGGATGAGACGGCCGGGCGGGTGATCGTGATCCTCGACTGCGAGGGGGCCAGCACAGGCGCGTCGAAAGCGGGTCCCGGACAGTGATGGGTGCCAGGTTTGCGCAAGTCTTTTTAAAGTGCGGATAAAATCGCAGTTTGGCCCGGCCTTTGCTTGCCAAGGTGTTCCACCGATGAAAGGGGTGGCTTGACCAACCCATGTCAACCCAGGGACTCTACCAGACACAGTCGCAGAAGCTGGCCATCGGCCCGCAGATGCAGCAGAGCCTGCAAATCTTGCAGGCCCCCACACTGGAGCTGCGCCAGATCATTCAGCAGGAGATCGAGATCAATCCCGTGCTGGAGCTGGAGACGCCGGAGGTTTCCCTGGAGGATGCCGTGCCCGATGATCCCGACGCTGCCGTCGGCGAGAGCGACGATCTCGACATGCTCTCTCAAATGGACGAGGAATGGCGCGAATACTGGGCGCAGAGCCGGATGCAGAACTCCAACCGCACCGCCGAGGACCAGGAGCGCTGGCAGTTCCTCATGGATTCGATCGTGACACCCACGACGCTTCAGGAGCACCTGCTCGGCCAGCTCCGCACCGCCGAGGTGACGGAGCCCGTCCTGATAAGCAATGTCGAGTTCCTCATTGGCAATCTCGACGACCGCGGATTCCTCAACCAGTCCGTCGAGGACATGAGCCTTTACCAGGGCATCCCCGTGGATGACCTGCATGCCGCCAAAGCCGTGCTGACAACTTTCGATCCCGTCGGCGTCGGCGCCGAGGATCTGCGCGAGTGTCTTCTCATCCAGCTCGAGCGGCTGGGCAAATCCCACGGCCTGGCCCACCGGCTCGTCGAGCAGCACCTCGACGACCTGGCCGGCAAGCGCTACCCCATCCTCGCGCGCAAGCTCGGCGTGCCGCTTGAGCAGATTTCGCGCGCGGCGGACTTCATCAGCACCCTCGATCCGCGTCCGGCCTCGCGCTTTGTCCAGGGCGGGAACAGCTATGTCAGCCCTGACATCATCGTCGAAAGGCAGGGCGGAGAATGGGTGCCCGTCATGAACAATGACGACCTCCCGCAGCTCCGCCTCAGCAACGCCTACAAGGACATGCTCAGCCAGACCGGCAGCAGCGGCGAGGTGCGCAACTACATCCGCGAGAAGCTGCGCAGCGGCAAATTTCTCATCCGCTCCATCCATCAGAGGCAGCAGACCATTCACAAGATTGCCGCGCAGATTCTGGCGCATCAGCGCGAGTTCCTCGAAAAAGGCACCAGCCATCTCCGCCCGCTGAACATGGCCCAGGTGGCCGACGAGGTGGGCGTCCACGAGACCACTGTGAGCCGCGCCATTGCCGGCAAATACATGGCCACCCCCCACGGTGTCTACGAGTTGAAGTTCTTTTTCAGCCACGGCGTGAAGACCGAAAGCGGCGAGGATCTCAGCAACACCAGCGTGAAAAACGCCATTGCCGACCTGGTCAAGACCGAGCCAAAAAACAAGCCGCTCAGCGACGACAAAATCACCAAGCTGCTCGACAGGCAGGGCATCAAAGTCGCGCGCCGCACCGTCGCCAAATACCGCGAGGCCCTCGGCATCCTTCCCAGCCACCTGCGCAAATCCTTTTCCTGAATCACGGACGGGCAACCGACGAGAAAAATGTGACAAAGGGCAAAACAACCTTGCAATCAGAAGGCCGCCGCGTTTACTCGCCACTCCACCAAAACAAAGGGTAGGTGCCCGAGTGGCTAAAGGGGGCAGACTGTAAATCTGCTGGCTTACGCCTACGCTGGTTCGAATCCAGCCCTGCCCACCACATTCATTTTCAATGAATGTGCGCGCCTTGTCGAAGGCGCGATGGCATGTGGAAAAATTCACCACTGTCATTTTTTTGCCACTTTTGAGGCCACCCCCCTGGTTTAAGCGAAGGGTTTCCGATTGGGTTTTGGATGGGGTATGGCATTTCCGGGCGTGTGAATTGGGACGAAGGGTTGCAGGCGTGCTTGGCTGCATCAGAGTGGAATGATGGAATCGACAGCCATTTCAAAACTCTGCGAGGCTTGTGAGTCCCGGCCAGCGGTGGTGGAGACGTGTGATGATGAAGACCAGCCCTATCGGCTGTGCGAGGGTTGCCAGCACCGATTGGTGCATCGTTCGTTGCGGCCGATGGAGTGGTATCGGCTCGCGCTGCGGCACTGTCCGCACAACTTCTCGCTCCACGATGATTTCTACCTCGATGACGGCACGGCGGATCAGCCCAAGAAAGACGTGGTGGATGCCCATTTGTTCCCTGCGCCGAGTTTGGCCGACAAAGCGGGCAGTTTGAAGGACCTGTGGGAGTTCACGCTGACCCGCTATGCATTGAGGGCGGAGCTTTTCGAGGCTTGGAGGAAGTTTCCGGCATCCGACATGCTTGAATGGCTGACCACGGCCTACGAGTCGAGGGAGGATTGCCATTGTCGGTCCACGGTTCTGGAACTGGTGGAGAAGTGCCTCGGGCTTGCGGGCGCTGATCTCGTGCGCCGGGCCTGGCTCGATTATCCGGAGAAGATACACTTCGCGGGTTTGGCAAATGCATCCATTGCCTGCCTGCATCATGAGGAGGGATTTGAGAGATGCTTTGCTGTGTTCGACGCCCTTTCTACTCAAGGAGCAACGCCCACGCATGATGTACATGCGGAAATTCAGAAATCCGAAGATGCTTGATTGGATCGAAAGAAACATTCAATCGCCAGTTACAGCTGATTGGGGGAATCTGGCGTCTCGCTCCGGTATCGACTGGGAACGGGTGAAGCGATGGCTTCAGTCGGGTCGCCCGATGAGCTTGGTGGCCTTGGATGCACTTATTGGCGTCGCAAGCACCGCGGAGGGTGGAAGGCTCCATTTGCATGTGCCCGTGGAGGGACTGCCATCGGCGGAAGATGTCCAAAAGTGCCTTCGTGATTACAAGCGGACGGATTCAGCGCCCCGCGTGCAGAATTCAATCGACTACATATTGGAGAACTACCGCTTCCTTGGGCCTCAGCAAAGGGGCAGCTCGTAATCAGCTGATTAGGCCGCTGATGCGCTTGGCTGCCTCTGTTTTCAGGATTTCGAGAATAAGGGCAAATGTCCAAGAACCAGCGGCTTTGGCTTTTTCCTTGGTTTTTTGCCAAACATCTTCGTTACGAGCTGCATCCAAGAAATCGTGGCCAGCCCATGTGATCCGTTTCACATAAATTCTCCCGGTGATTGGCTGGCAATTCCCTTCCAATAAGCCTGCTTCACACATCAAAGCTATGTGTTCGCAGACTTTTATTGCAGGAATCCCAAATTCTCCCGCAATTTGACGCACAGGATGGCCTGGCAGCTCTTTTTCAAAGAGTTCCAAGAGTTGTCTCACCACATCTAAATCACGTCTCATAAAGAGGAATGTTTGCTGAAAAGGTCACCCCACCGCCTCCGCGCACCTTCCGCAGAGCGTCGGGTGGTCGGCGTGGGTGCCGACGTCGGGGAGGAGGCGCCAGCAGCGTTCGCATTTGGGATGGGTGCAGACTTCGACGGTGGCGGCGAGGTCGGGGCCGCGGGTGAGGTGGAGGTCGCTGAGGATGAAGAACTCTTGAAGGGCGGGCAGGTCGCTGAAGATGGCGTGGGTGAAGCCTTTCTCCGGAAGGGTGAGCTTCACGGTGGCTTCGAGGTTGGAGCCGATCTGCTTGGCCTGACGCGCGGCTTCGATGGCCTGCTGGATGACGGCGCGGGCTTTGAGGAGGTCTTCAACGGCGGGCAGGGTGGAGTCTGTTCCTGAACAAGCTGAAGCTTGAACTCCAACGGTTGGAGTGAAGCCTTTAGGCGACACGGGAGTGGACTGCGCTACGGAGTCAACTCCCGGACAAGCTAAAGCTTGAACTCCAACTTGCGGGAACGGCTGGAGGTGGACGCTGTCGGTGTGGCCGAGGAATTCCCAGGTCTCGTCGGCGGTGTAGGCGAGGATGGGGGCGAGGAGTTTGACCAATGTCTCGGTGATCTCGCGGATGGCGGCCTGGGTGGCGCGGCGGCGCGGGCTGTTCTCGGCGTCGCAGTACATCCGGTCCTTGGTGATGTCGATGTAGAGCGCGGAGAGATCGCCGGAGACGAACTGGGTGATGGTGGAGACGACCTTGCGGAAGTCGTAGGCGGCATAACCGGCGAGGCACTCGCTGGTGATGACGTGCAGGCGCTCGAGGATCCAGCGGTCAATCAGAGTGAGGTCCGCAGATTTCACAGATTTCTCAGATTTTGTTTCTGAAGTCTTGTCTGCGGAATCTGCGCAATCTGCGGATGATGGGGGCTTGGGAGCGTCGTGGAGGTTTCCGAGGAGGACGCGGAAGGTGTTGCGGATGCGGCGGTAGCTCTCGCCGGTTTGCTGGAAGAGTTCTTCGCTGAAGGGGACGTCGTTTTGGTAATCGACGCTGGCGGCCCAGAGGCGGACCATGTCGCCGCCGTATTTGTTGTAGTAGTGGTCGGCGGTCATGGGCTTGGCGGCTTTGTCGCTGCCCTGGTCGCTTTTGCTGATCTTTTTGCCGCTGGTATCGACGACGAAGCCGTTGGTGATGACCGTCTTATACGGCGCGGCACCGCGCACGGCGACGCTGACCATGAGACTGCTCTGGAACCAGCCGCGATGCTGGTCGGTGCCCTCGATGTAGACATCGGCGGGGCAGTGCAGCTCGGGATGACGGTCCAAAACGGCGACGGAGGACGAACCGGAATCAATCCACACATCGAGCGTGTCTTTGCAGCGCTTTGAGCCGGCGGGCAGGCCGACGAGGTCGCTCCAGAAGGCGTCGTCTTTTTCAAACCACAGGTTCGTGCCGTGCTGCTCGACGGCGTCTGCGACCTTGCGCGAGATATTCGCGTCCATGATGGCCTGGCCGTTGGCATCGTAGAAAACGGGCAGCGGCACGCCCCAGGTGCGCTGGCGGCTGATGCACCAGTCCGGGCGGCTCTCGACGGTGCCGTGGATGCGATTGCGGCCCCAGGCGGGCAGCCAGTTCACGGTGTCGATGGCCTGCAAGGCATCGGCGCGGAAGTCGCTGATGCGGATGAAGAACTGCTCGACGGCGCGGAAGATGATGGGCGTCTTCGAGCGCCAGCAGTGCGGATACTGGTGAACGTAAGGCGTGTTGCCGAGCAGCGCGCCTTTGCTTTGCAGCAGCTCGATGATGCCTTCGTTGCTCTTGAAGACATGCTTGCCGACGAAATCAGGCAATCCGCACTCGGCGGTGTAGCAGCCGGCGTCATCGACGGGCGAGAGGATGTCGAGGCCGTGCTCGCGTCCGGCGATGTAGTCGTCCGTGCCGTGGCCAGGAGCCATGTGCACCGCGCCGGTGCCGGTGTCGTCGGTGACGAAGAGAGCATTGATGATCTTTGAGCCGCGCGGGAGGAAGGGATGCTGCGCCTCGCCGCCATTGAGCAGGCTGCCTTTGAACTTCTCCGGCGCGTGCGCGGGATCGAGCACGTAACCCGTTTCCTTCTGGAAGGCCTCGAGACGCGAGGTGGCGATGACGAGCTTCAAGGTGTGCGCTTTCTCGGCGTTCGTGAAGCTGCCGCTGACGTAGTCGAAATTTGGGTGCAGGGCGATGCCGAGGTTCGCCGGCAGCGTCCACGGCGTGGTGGTCCAGATGACGAGGTGGGAGCCTTCGAGGCCGGGCGGCGGGTTGTTGATGGCAAACGGCACGTAGATGGCCGGCGAGGTCTTCTCTTTGTATTCCACTTCGGCTTCGGCGAGCGCGGTTTGTGCACCGAAACTCCACAGCACGGGGCGCTTGGCACGATAGACGAGGCCTTTCTCCACAAACTTCGCGAAGGTGCGCATGATGTCGGCTTCGTAGGCGGGCGTGAGCGTGAGATACGGATTGTCCCAGTCGCCGAAGACGCCGAGGCGCTTGAAGGACTTTTTCTGCACCTCGACAAAGCCACGCGCAAAGGCCTCGGAGCGCGTGCGCACCTCCGCCGGGGCGAGGTCTTTGGCTTCTTTGACCACTTTGAACTCGATGGGCAGCCCGTGGCAGTCCCAGCCGGGGATGTAGGGCGCGTGAAAGCCGGCCATCGTCTTCGATTTCACGATGAGGTCCTTGAGCACCTTGTTCAGCGCGGTGCCCATGTGCACATCGCCATTCGCGAAGGGCGGGCCGTCGTGCAGGATGAACTTCGGCTTGCCTGCCATCTGCTTCATGATGCGCTGGTAAAGGCCGGATGCCTCCCACCTGGCCAGCCGCTCCGGCTCCCGGATGACGAGATCGGCCTTCATGGGGAAGCCGGTCTTCGGGGTGCGGACGGTGTCTTTGTAATTGCGTTTCGGGGCAGGCTCGGCGCTCATGGGAAATGGAGCGCGGAGGGTATAGAGAGGGGGGCGGGGGTCAAGGACTCTCCGGCTCCGGCTCGTCCTCGGCGCGCTCGGTGAAGCGCATGGCGTGGTCAATGAAGCGCAGGGGCACATCGTCGGTGGGACCATTGCGGTTTTTGGCGAGGATGAGCACGGCCTGGCCTTTCTTTTTGGCCTCGGCCTCCTCGTCCTCGACGGCCATTTTGGCGCCGGCGTAGTCCTCGCGGGTGAGGAGGCCGACAAGGTCGGCGTCCTGCTCGATGGAGCCGGACTCGCGCAGGTCGGAGAGCACGGGGCGCTGGCCTTTGCGGGCTTCGACGGCGCGGTTGAGCTGGGCCAGGACGATGACGGGGACGTTCAGTTCCTTGGCCAGGCCCTTCACGCCGGCGGAGATTTCGGCGATCTCGTTCTGGCGGTTGTCCTTGGCGCGCTTGCTGGAGGAGGTCATGAGCTGAAGGTAGTCAATCATGATCATCTCAATGCCGTGCATCTTCTTGAGGCGGCGGGCCTTGGCGCGCATTTCCAGCACGTCGAGGCCGGGGGTTTCATCAATGTAGATGCTGGCCTTTTGCAGCTCGCGGGTGGCTTTGGCCAGGGCGTCCTGCTGGGCGCGGGAGAGCAGGCCGCGGGCGAGGTCCTGCATGGAGAGCTGGGCGCGCGAGACGAGCAGGCGGCGCACGAGCATGGTGGCGCTCATTTCCAGGCTGAAGACGGCGCAGGGCCTGCCGCAGTCCACGGCGATGTGCTCGACGATGTTCATGGCGAGGGAGGTCTTGCCCATGGAGGGACGCGCGGCGATGACGAACATTTCCGACCCCTGCAGGCCGCTGCTGAGCTGGTCGAGCTTGCTGTAGCCGGTGGAAAGCCCGCGGAGCTGGCCGGGGTGCTCCAGCATGTACTGGATGCTGTCTATGGCCTCGGCCACATGCGCGCTGAGCGCCTTGATGTCGTCCTCCTTGCCGGATGACTCGCGCACGGCCAGCATGCGCTGCTCGGCGCGGTCCACGAGCGTGCCCACGTCCTCGTCGGCCTGCTCCTTGCCGTGCTCGTAGGCGTAGTGGATGTTCAGCGAGCAGGCATGGATGAGCTGGCGGAGGATGTGCTTGTCGAGGACGATCTTTTTGTAGAACGGGTAATGCGACGGCACCGGCACAAAGGTGAACAGGTCCGAGATGGCCGCCGGGCCGCCCACGCGGTCGAGCAGGGCGCGGTCGCGCAGGGCGTTGGTGACTGTGACCGGGTCAATGGGCAGATGCTTGTCGTCGAACTCCAGGAGCATCTCATAGACGGTGCGGTTGGCCTCGTGGTAAAAGGCCGCCTTCGGCACTGTCACGCGGCAGTCGGCCAGGCGCTCGTTGGGGTCCTGGAGCATGCTGGAGAGCAGGCCCTTTTCCGCCTCGTCGCTGAAAGGCAGCGCGCGGTTGATGTTCGCCAGCAGCTCCTCGGCGCTGGGCTCCTCGTCGCGTTTGCGGCCGAAGGGGTTGGCCTGTTTTTTGTCCTGCGCGCGCGGCGGCAGCTCGCCGGGGGCGGCGGCGGTCTGGATGAGGTTGGAGACGGGTTCGGCCATGATGACCGGCATCAGATGCGGCTGCGCGCCGCCGTCAATCTGAGCATCCTGTGAATAAGGCCGGACCGGTTTTGATCACTCCCGTTTTTGGGCGAGGAGCCAGTCCCAGAACTCCTGGTTCTCGTAGGTCCGCGTCCAGGAGTCGTGGCCCACGCCGGGATAAATGGTCAGCTTTGCCTGGCTGCCGGCCTTTATGAGCGCGTCATGGATTTTCGTCGAGAACTCCAGCGGCACGGCCTTGTCCTGGTCGCCGTGGAAGATCCAGCAGGGCAGGTCCTTGATGCGCTCCGCCATCACCCAGCGCACGCCCGCGCCGCCGCAGATGGGGGCGATGGCCGCGTAGGTCTCCGGGTGCTCCAGCGCCGTCTCCCAGGTGCCAAAGCCGCCCATGCTCAGGCCCGTGAGGTAAATGCGCCTCGTGTCCACGCGCAGGGTCGCGGCCAGGTGGTCGGTCACCGCTTTGACTCCGTGGGGATCCCAAATTCGCGCCTTCTCGCATTGCAGGCTCGCCACGATGGCGGGCAGCTTTTGCCCGGCCTCGACCAGCTTCGGCGGGCCGTGCTTTTTGAGCAGTTCCAAGTCCGTGCCGCGCTCGCCCGCGCCGTGCAGAAAGACCACCAGCGGCCATTGCCTTGCCGTGTCCGCCTCATAGCCCTCCGGCAGCGCCAGCAGGTAGCGGTAGCCCACGGGGATCCTCGCCTCCCCCTGGAAGGAGTGCGGCGTCTGTTGCGCCGAGGCGGTGAGGGCGAGCAGGGCGAGGGTGGGGAGAAGGCGGGGCAGGGACATGCGGCTGAAACGCCCCGCAAGCGCGCGCCTTTGCAAGGCGCGCGGGCAGGGCGCAAAGAAAAAACCCGTTTCGGACCCGGCCCGCGCCGTGCTATCCTCAGGGGTCATGGCCACCGTCACCCATTCCACATCCTGGAACAGCACGCCCCGCTCCTCCTTCCGCTCGCGCGAGGACTGGAGCCTGAAGTGGTGGATCATGTTCGCGCTCATCCTGTCCTTCATCTTCCACGGGCTGCTGGTCATGAGCTTTGACAAAATCAGCCGCTTTTTGGGGCACAGCACAGCACAAATCAAGACTCCGCCGAAGCTGGAGCGCTTCACCATTGACCCGAAGCTGCTCCAGGAGCAGCAGGCCGTGCAGCACATTCCTGACATGATCGCGCCCGCCGGCACGCAGCCTGACATCCAGTCCTTCGCCCCGGACCTGGACAGCTTTGACAAGGCGCAAATGATTCCTGAAAACCGGGAGATAGACCTCACCCCGAACGTCAAGGAGATCACCAACTTCATCCGCGCCGACGACCCCGGCGACCAGCGCACGCCCGGCAGGATGCGCGAGGACATGGCAGCCCTGCTCGCGCCCCGGGAACTCACCCTGCCCGACCTCGCCGGCGCCATGGCCGAGATGCGCAAAGAAGTCCTTTCCGCTCCGGTCTCTGAAAAGCAGATGCTGCTCGACGCCGGCGCGCTGGAGCCCGGCTCCGGCCAGGTGGACATGAACCTGCTCGAGCAGGTCAAGGCCCAGGGCGGCGACGGCTCGTCCGCGCGGGTCAGGGGCTTCAGCAACCTTGACGACCTGCTCGGCGGCGGCGGCACGCTCGGCGCCAGCACCGCGCCCATCCTCATGCCCACCGACCTGCTCTTCGACTACGGCAGCGACCAGCTCGCCGAGGGCGCGCGCCTCAGCCTCATGAAGCTCGGCTTCCTCATCCAGAAAAATCCGGACTCGCTTTTCATCATCGAAGGCCACACCGACAGCTTCGGCGGCGAGCAGTTCAACCTCGAACTCTCCATGCGCCGCGCCCAGGCCGTCGTCGCCTGGCTCCAGCAGTCCCTCCGCCTCGGCAGCGACCGCATCCAGGCCGTCGGCATGGGCAAGACCAAGCCCCTCGTCAGCCCCAATGGCAGCGTCGAGCAGCAGAGCATGAACCGCCGCGTCGAGATCAAAGTCCGCACCAGGAAATGACACGCCTGATCCTCGCCGCCATTCCGGAGTCCGCCGCGCTCGGCGCGGTCGCCGCAGCCGCCCTCGTCTCCGCCGCCGTCATGTGGTGGCGCATGCAAAAAGCCCTCCGCATTCAGCAGCAGCAGGCGGAGGCCGCGCTCATCGAGGCCGAGACCACCTGGCAGGCCAGGCTCCAGCTCAGCGGGGCGCGCATGGAGGAAAGCGAGGCCGCCCGCGCCGCGCTCGAAGACACCCTCGACACCGCGCGCCGCCGCGCCGCCGCGGATGCCGCCACGGCAGCGGAGGAAATCCGCGCGCTCCACCAGCAGCTCGCCGCATTCAAAGCCGCCTCCGGCGCCGAAATCCGCGGCCTTCAAGAGCAGCTCGCCGCCGCCAGCGCCGCCGCCGCCGCCGCGCAGACCCGCCTGGAGGCGCAGCAGACCGCCCTCAGCGCCGAGCAGGGCCGCGCCGCCGCGCTCGACACCGCCCTGGCCCAGGCCGCGCGCCGCGCCGACACGCTCGAAGCCAGCCTGCGCGAGACCGAGGCCGCCCGCGCCGCGCTCGAGTCCGCGCTCGCCCAGCGCCAGCAGGCCGCCGAGGCCGAGCGCGCCAATCTCGACAGCACGGGCGAGGAACTCGCCACCCTGCGCCGCACCCATGAGGACTACCGCCGGCAGGCCGAAGGCCGCATCGCCAATCTCCAGCGCCAGCTCACCGCCGCCGAGGCGCGCGCCGCCTTGGTGCAAAAAGAATTCATGAGCGCCGTCGGCGTCACACCCGCTGCCACCAGCACTCCCGCCGCTGGCGACGACCGCCGTCAACGCGAGCTGGAGGCAAAAATCTCCCAGATCGAAGCCGAGGCCCGCAAACGCGCCCGCGAGGACGGCTACAAAATCGCCGAACTCGAATTCCGCCTCGCCGAAGCCAAAGACGAGATCGCCCGCCTCCAGCCGCCGCCCGCTTCCCCGCAGCTAGCGAGAGATACCCCTCCGAATCATAACGCCCCCGCGCCATCGGGGGAGTTCCCCGCGCCATCGGGGGAGTTCCCCGCGCCATCGGGGGAGTTCCCCGCGCCGTCGGGGGAGGCCCCCGCGCCATCGGGGGAGTTCCCCGCGCCATCGGGGGAGGCCCCCGCGCCACCGGGGGAGGCCCCCGGACCGTCGGGGGAAGCCCCCGCGCCATCGGGGGAGGCCCCCGGACCGTCGGGGGAAGCCCCCGCGCCATCGGGGGAGGCCCCCGCGCCGCCGGGGGAGGCCCCCGGACCGTCGGGGGAAGCCCCCGGACCGTCGGGGGAGTAGAGGAAGACGTGAGTCTTCCCGGATCGGGCGCGGGGCAAACTAACCTTCGCCTCCACAGGCATCTTCGAGCCTCCACGAGCAGGAGGGGATGCGGATTGCGGGATGCGGCGGGAGATTTGGGTTCATCCGGGAAGCGGGTGCGGAGTTCACATCGGCAGCGGCACGGAGCGGTTTCCAAACGGATTTTGAAGTGCTCCGCACCCTGGACTGCGGCAGCCTGCTGCCGCTTTTCCGAGGCAGCCTGCTGCCGCCGCTGTCTGCTGGCGCGCGCAAACGCCCAGGACTGGCGCGCAGGGGGGGATCCATCCAAAAGAAAAGTCCGCGCGGCAACGCTCGACGGCCAGCAGGCTGGCCTGCCGAAAGCGGCAGCAGGCTGCCGCAGTCCAAAGGCTGCCGCCGTGAAGGTGCTGCCGCGCGGAACCCAAACTCCGCACCCACTTCCCGGGTGGGGTGCGTCGCCGGAATGATGTGGCGTAGGACGACTGTGGCTTTAGCCCGGTCGTCTGGTGGGCGCACGATGGGAAACGACGCCTCTCAAAAGCCGGGCGGGCTGCGCCACACCCGGCCTACATCATTCTGGCGACGCACCTCCCTGATGAGCCGCAATTTGTCTTTCTCTATGACGCGCCCTTGGCTAAGATGCGGGCAGTTTTTCCCAACCCATGCGAAAACCCCTCATTCTAATCCTCGCCGCGCTGGCCTGTGCCGCATGGCTTTTTGTCATGCTGGACAAACGCGCCCCCCGCGCGGATCAGGCGCGCGCTTTGACGGCGGGTGCCGCCGGCCGTGGGCAGGAGGTTTTTTCCCCGGTGCGGGACTGGCCGCCCGCGCCGCCGAAGTGGGAGGAGGCGGCGCCGCCGGCGCTGAGGGATTTCAGTTCGTGGACGCGGCGCTACCTGGAGGCTGACGATGCGGGGAGGGCGGCGCTGCTGGCGGAGGGGGTGGCGCTGGCGCGGGCGCGGCGGGTGGAGTTCAAGAAGCTCATCGTGGATGACCCGCGCGCGGCGGTGGAGGGCGCGGTGCCGATGGTGGTGCGGCAGGCTTTGCCGCCGGAGGTGGTGGCGGAGCTGGAGCGGCGCGTGCATGCCACGGCGGATGTGGAGGTGCTGGCCGTGTCCGAGGGCAGCGGGCCGGAAGAGCCGGTGGCGCGCTGGTTCACGCGCTTCGGGGGCGAGGAGCTGCGCACTTATGTCTATGGGCGGCGCGCGGGGCACAATTCTCTGACGGGCGTGCCGGTGCATGGCGTGGCGGTGGATGAGGTGCTGGCGCTGGCGGAAAGCCCGGCGCGCGTGCTGGAGATCGGCGAGCGCCCGCCGGCCGGGGCGAGGACGGTGGAGACCTGCCCGGTGTCCGGCCTGAGCACGGCGGTGGAGAACACGCAGGCGCCCATTGTGGAGGAGACTCCAGCGGTGCAGGCGGGGGAAAACATTGTCTATCTGTGCGATGGCGGCCACATCCGCATGTTTGTGGAGGAGCTGGTGGCGGGGGAGGGCGGCACGGGCGGCGCCGCGGGTCTGAGCGGTCCGGCGGCCAGCGGCTGGAACAACGGCCCGCGCAAACTGCTCTACATGCGGGTGATTTTTGAGGACAGCCTGCAGGAGCCGCAGACGGAGGCGCAGGCCTGGAGTGCCATCGAGCAGCTCAACGACTACTTTGCCGAGGTGAGCTTTGGGAAGGTCTTTTATCTGGCGGATGTGACGCCGGCGATCCTGCTGCCGCGCTCGCGCGCCTGGTACACGGCGGACTACACGGCCACGGGCAGCAACAGCCCGATCATGACCGACGCCAAGGAGGCGGCGCGCGCGCTGGGCTACAACCCGGACAATTACCAACACTTCACGGTGATCTACACGGGCGGCACGGGCAACGGCCCCGGCACCTTTGGCGGCCTGGGCAGCGTGGGCGGGGCGAACGTGTGGCTGCGCACGACGAGCATCGGCACCTTTGCCCATGAGATCGGCCACAATGTGGGGCTGTGGCATGGCAACTCGTGGGACTCGAACCGCACCATCGGCGTGAGCTGGAACACCTCCCTCACCAGGGACGTGATCGGCGGCGGCCTCAACGGCGAGTACGGGCACAGCTACGATGTACTGGGCAGCAGCGGCTCATTCACGGGCAACAAGGGGCACTTCATGGCGCATCACAAGAATTTGATGAACTGGCTGCCAACGGAAACCGTGGCCGCGGCCACGACCAGCGGTGTTTACCGCATCTTCCCGATGGACCAGACGGTGCTCGATCCTGAGCGGCGCTACGCGCTGCGGGTGACCAAGGACGCGGGGCGGGATTACTGGGTGGACTTCCGCCAGAAGTACAACGCGGACCACCGCTGGTTCCGCGACGGCGTGCTGCTGCACTGGAGCCGCTGGGGGCAGAACCAGGTGGGCAGCGAATACCAGGTGGTGGGAGGCAACCGCGGCGGCCAGCTCCTGGACACCACGCCCGGCTCGGCGGACGGAAAAAATGACGCGCCCGTCGTCATCGGACGCACCTTTTCCGACCGGGAGTCGGGCGTCCACATCACGCCGCTGGGCAAGGGCGGCACCACGCCGGAGAGCATGGATGTGCAGGTGCATCTGGGTTTCTTCCCCGGCAACAACGCGCCGGTCATCCACAGCCTGACCGCCAGCACGACGACGCCGGCCTTGAACGGCACGGTGAACTTCAGCGTGGACGCCACCGACCCGGACGGCGATCCGCTGGCGTATTTCTGGGACTTCGGCGACGCCACCTATGGCGTGAACGCGGCGGCGGCGAGCAAGCAGTTCACCACGGCACGCCACCACGCGGTGCGCTGCATTGTCAGCGACATGAAGGGCGGCGAGACGAGCAAGCTCGTGCTCATCACCGCGGGCGCGCCAAGCACCCGCACCGCCAGCGGGCGCGTGCTCGACGGGCTGGGCAATCCGGTGGCGGAGGTGCGCATCCAGAACGGCTCCACCGGCACCAGCTTCCGCGGGGCGTGGACGGACTCGAACGGCGACTTCGTGGTCCCCAATCTCACTTCCAGCAGCGTGCTGCTCACTCCGGTGAAGGGCGGGCATGTCTTTTCCCCGGTGAACATCAATGTGCCCAGCGGCGGCTCGGTGACCGGCATGGACTACACCGCCAATGACGCGGTACTCGTCAGCATCGAGGCCGTGGACGCGGAGGCGGCGGAGACGGGCGGCAACACCGGCCTTTTCCGCATCACCCGCACCGGTTCCACTGCGGCGGACCTGACCGTCATCACCGACCTGCAGGGGGACGCCACTTTCAACACCGACCACATCCTGGCTCCCGCGCCGAACACCACGGCCCTCACGCCGCTGGAGACTTTCACCCTTCCAGCGGGAGCCAGCACGCTGGACATCACCCTGACCGCGAACAATGACAGCACGCGCGAGGGGCCGGAGGCGGCGCGCATCGTGCTCATGCCGAGCAACAGCTACAGCATCACTGGAGCGGCGGCCGCCACTGTGGTCATCCAGGACTCCGGAACCAACAGCGTGCCCAACCGCGTGAGCGTGGCGGCCGTGGACGAGGACGCGCACGAGACTGGCGAGGCGGGCGTGTTTGAAATCCGCCGCACCGGGCCGGTGGACGCGTCCTTGAATGTGAGCATCACCCTGGACGGCGCGCCGAACACGGCGGCGGCCATCAACGGGCAGGACTATCAAACGATCAGCAGCCCGGTGACCATCCCGGCGGGAGAGTCCGCCGTGCAGGTGACGGTGGTGCCCCTTCAGGACACGCTCATCGAGGGCCAGGAAACGGTGCGCCTGACCGTGGCCTCCAACTCGGCCTACGGCGTGGGCACACCGAATAGCGCCATCGTGCGCGTCGCGGATGATGACATCCCCACCGTCACGCTCACCGCCACGGATGCGGCCGCCTCCGAGGCGGGCAACAACACGGGCGCCTTCACCGTGACCCGCACCGGCGACACGGGCGCGCCTTTGACACTCGGCTACACGGCCGGCGGCAGCGCGCTGCACGGCACGGACTACCTGCCGCTGCCGGGGGAGGTGACGATCCCGGCGGGCCAGTCGAGCGCGGACATTCTGATCGTGCCCATTGACGACGACCACGGCGAGCCGAACCAAACGGTGGTGCTGCAACTGCGCGCCGACCCGCGCCATGTGCCGGGCACGCCGCACCGCGACACGGTGACGATTTCCGACAACGACCTGCCCGTGGTGGCCGTGGGTGTGCTCGATGCCACCTGCAACGAACCGAGTGACGCGGGCTCCTTCCGCATCACCACCACCGGCTCTGGCACGGGCAACATCACCGTGCGCTACACCGTCTCCGGCACCACGACTCCGGGCGCGGATTACACTGCTTTGACAGGCACGCTGAGCATGGCGAAAAACGCCACCGCCACCCTCACGGTGACGCCCATCAATGACTCGCTCCAGGAGGATGCGGAAAGCGTGGTCGTCACCCTCCTGCCAGACCCCGCCTACCAGGTGGATGTGCTGCAGCCGGAGGCCATGCTCGTCATCCGGGATGATGACTCCGGCAGCGTCGTGAACGCGTCATTCTCCACGCTGACGATGACGGAGAGCGGCAACTCGAAGCTCTTTCTCTCCCGCACCAGCAGCACCGGCGCGGCTACGACTTCGGGCAACCTGACGGTGAGCTACGCGCTCTCCGGCACCGCCACGCAGGGGGTGGATTACAGCGGCTTGAGCGGCACGGCGGTCATTCCCAGCGGCGCGTCGAATGTGAGCGTGGACATCACAGGGATTGACGATTCCGATGCCGAGGGCACGGAGTCTCTCATTGTGACGATCCTGCCTGGAAGTTACAGCCGCGAGCGCGCCACGGCCACGCTGCACATCACCGACAATGAGAGCGCGGGTTTTGCCCGCACGGCCTCCTTTGCCACTCGCCGCACGGTGAGGACGGAGGGGGACGCGCCTTTCACGATCCCGGTGGTGCTTTCCAGCCCGGACCCGGTCAATGAGGTGCGCGTGGACTACATCCTGGACACCAACAGCGCCACGGGCAGCGGCGTGGATGTGAATCTAAAAGCTGGCAGCCTCGTCTTCCCGCCCGGAGTGTCGCAGGTGGAGATTCCGGTGAGCATCGTGGATGACCTGCTGCCGGAGCCGGAGGAGCACGTCACGCTGAAGCTGTCATTCGCCCACGGCGCGCAACTCACCAGCGGGGGCAGCTTCCACACGCTCTTCATCCGCGACAACGAGCCGCGCGTGTCCCTGCGCGCGGCGCACGCCACCGCCTACGAGGCCAATGGCGCGGCGGCGGTCTTCAGGCTGGCGCGCGCGGGCTCCCTGGCAGGGACGTTGCAGGTCAGCCTGGCCTGGGCGGGCACGGCCACGCCGGGCGCGGACTACACGGCGCTGCCCGCCACGGCCACCTTTCCCGCCGGAGCGCGGGAGATTGACCTCCTGGTCACGCCGCTGCCGGATGCGCTGACAGAGGGGGAGGAAACGGTGACTGCCACGTTGCAGGCTTCGAGCCGTTACCTGGTGCAGGGTGAGAGCAGCGCCGCCGTCAGCATTCTGGATGGCGGGGCAAATCATCCGCCCGCCGTCAGCATCACCCAGCCGCGCCGCGCCGAGGCGGGCTTGTCGTTGAGTTCCGGGCTGCATCTGGGCGCGGCGGTCACGGATGACGGCCTGCCGGGATCAACCAGCGTGCTGTGGACCCATGTGAGCGGGCCGGGCACGGCCACCTTTGGCCAGGCGTCCGCGCTGGAAACCACGGTGGTCTTTTCCGCCGCCGGGCGGCACATCCTGCGCTGCACGGCCACGGACGCGGGCAGCCTCAGCGCTCATGCGGAGGTGGCTGTGGCGGTGGGTGGGGGTGGCGCGCTTTGGGCTGCTGAAGACATCGGCATCACCGGCACGAATGCCACGGGCAGCGCGGACATCCGCTCCGGCTGGGCGCAGAACCAGGGCGCGGGCTCCAGCATCACCGCCAGCTCGGACTCGTTTCATTTCCAGCACACGGAGTTGAGCGGGGACGGGGAAATCGTCGCCCGCTACGAGGGCACGGACGGTCTTTTCAGCAATGCGCGCACAGGGGTGATGCTGCGGGACGGCACGGCGGCGAACGCGCGCTGCGCGGGCCTGACGGTGCTAGTCACTGTCTCCGGCGGCAACATCACCTCAACCCTGGCCTGGACGCGGCGCACCACGGCGGGCGGGGCGGTGAGCACGACCACCGTGAGCCTGCCGCACGGTCCGCGCTGGCTGAAGCTGGCGCGCGCGGGCAGCAACTTCAGCGCCTGGCATTCTCTGGATGGCATTGACTGGACCCAGGTGGGCACTGCGCAGGCCATTGCTCTGCCCGCCACCCTGCGCGCGGGCATTGCCACCACCAGCGGCAACACGGCAAGACCTGCTCGCGGCCTCTTTTCAGGAATCCAGGTCAGCGGTACGCCGGAAAACGCGGCCCCGCTTTCACAGGCTGCCACCACGCCATCCATCAGCGCCGCCGCCTTCCGCGTGCTGGCTGGCAGCGTGCTGGATGACGCGCCGGATGCGCCGGATGCGCAATGGTCCGTGGTCAGCGGGCCGGGTGTGGTGACGTTTGAGGATGCCGCCGCGGCGCAGACCACGGCGCAGTTTGCCGCTGAGGGGGCTTATGTGCTGCGCCTCAGCGCGGATGACGGCGAGGCGTCCAGCTTTGACGATGTGGCTGTGGACGTGCAGTTTGCCACACTCGGCTTCGGGGCCGCGGCCGACGCGGAGGAGGAGGGGGCGGCGCCGGGCCTTGTGACGGTGACACGCAACGGCCAGTTGGACATGCCGCTGACCGTGCATTACACCACGGGCGGCAGCGCCAGCGCGCCGGGGGATTATCAAGCCCTGCCAGGCAGTGTCACCATCCCGGCGGGGGAATCCTCGGCGGCCATTCAGGTGCAGCCCGTGGCGGATGATGTGGCGGAGGGTGACAAAACCCTGGCGATCAACCTCCAGGCGGATGCCACCTATCATCTGCCCGTGGAACCTGTCTCCGTGATCCAGGTGAAAGACCGTCCGATGGACGCATGGCGCTTCGCCCAGTTCGGCGCGCAGGCGAACAACCCCGCCGTGAACGGCCTGCTGATGGACCCTGACAACGACGGCTGGAACAACATGCTCGAATACGCCCTCGGTCTCCAGGGCATGGAGCCGGACGAGTCGCCGCTGGAACAGGACACGGCCACGGTGGGCCAGGACAAGTTTCTGCGCCTGACCGTGCCGAAAAACCCCGACGCCACAGGCATCACCTACACCGTGGAAGCGACCTCGGATGTGACCGACCCGCTCTCCTGGAGCAGCTCCGGCCTCGTGGTGGAGGTGGACAACGCCACCACCCTGCGCGTGCGCGACAACGTGCCCGCAGGGCCGGGTGTCATCCGCTTTCTCCGCGCGCGGGTGACGGTGCCATGACCCGGCGGTTGATTTCTTGATCAAAGTCGCGGCACCTGCAAAATGCCCGCGCCCGTCTGCGTGGCTGGCAGACCGGTCGGCCTGGCGTTGTTGACCAGGGCTTGCATGACATTCTGTGTGTTGTAACCCCGGCTGAGCATGGCGGCCACAGCCCCGCTGGTCAGCGCGGTGGCCTGGGAGGTGCCGCTGCTGATGACCATGCCATCGCCGCTGTAGGCGGAGACGATGCCCACTCCGGGCGCGGAGATGAACAGCCCCGGACCCGAATTGGAGAAAAACGCCTGCACGCCATTGGCATCCACCGCGGCGACGCTGACGACGCCGGTGTAGCCCGCGGGATAGGCGAGCGCCTTGGACTGGTCATTGCCCGCGGCGGCCACGACGATCACGCCCTGGGCGATGGCATACTCCACAGCGCGCCGCAGCGTGAGCGAGTCGGCATTGGTGCCGAGGCTGATGTTGATGACGCGCGCGCCCTGGTCCACGGCGGCCAGGATGCCCTGGGCGACGAGGGCGGTGTTGCTTTCGCCGTTGCCATTGGCAACACGGATGTCGAGGAGGCGCGAGGCGGGCGCCACGCCGCCGTTTTGCGGATCCTCTCCGGCGATGAGGGATGCCATGGCGGTGCCGTGCCCGTCGAGTTCCTTGCCATCCTGGACGAAATCGGTGCGCGAGATGGATGAGTGCTCCAGGACGGGATGAGGGGTGATGCCGGTGTCGAGCACGGCGACGGTGACGCCCTTGCCCCAGGTGGCGCGATCACCCGCCGCGCCGATGGCGTCGAGTCCGCTGTCGCCATAGGGTCTCATGCCGCCGGCGTTTGCGGTGTCGGTTTCCGGCACGCGCTGGGGCGCCGGCACCCAGGCGCGGAAATTCATGCCGATGTTGTCGTAGGCTCCCGCGTTGTCGCGCAGTTCGCGCGCCATTGCCGCAGTGTCGCCGTAGCGCACACGCGCGGTGAGCAGGCGTGGATCCGAGTAAAGCACCTCGATCCCGTCCCGCGAGGCACGGGCGCGGAAGGCGTCGAGAGCCGCGCGGGATTTGAAGCTGAGCAGCAGCTCGTCGGGCTCCACGCCCGGCGAGCGGGAGAGTTCGAGCAGCTTGCGCATCAATTCGGCGAGATCATCCACGGCGGCATCAGGCGGGGGCAGGCTGAGATCGGGACCGCTGCCGCGCCGGTCTCCCGCCCCCCAGTTGGTGAGCGGTTTGCTGATTTTCACCGGGCGGTCAGGCGCGGTGGTCTCCAATGCCAGCCCGCCCAGCATGACCAGAGCGGCGGCGCAGACGAGCGCGCTGAGGACGATGAGGATTTTGAGGCCGTTCTGCATGGGCTTTCAGACTGCCTCCAGAGCCTGCGCGTTTCATCTTATTTTCAGGACAATCGCCCGCCGAAGTGCCGCGCCGGTTTCTCTCAGTTGACGCCCGGCGCGGCACATCCATAGATGCGGCCTTCATCCCCCGACCATGAAACCCACCCTCCTCATTCTTGCCGCCGGCATGGGCAGCCGCTACGGCGGCCTCAAACAACTCGACGCCATGGGACCCTCCGGCGAGGTGGTCCTGGATTACTCCGTCTTCGACGCCATCCGCACCGGGTTTGGCAAGGTGGTGTTTGTCATCCGGCGGGATTTCGAGGATCAGTTCCGCGCGCAGATCGGCGGCAAATATGGCGGGCGCATCGAGGTGGAGTACGCCTTTCAAGACCTCAACGACCTGCCTGAGGGCTTCACACTGCCGGAAGGCCGCACGAAACCCTGGGGCACCGCCCACGCGGTGCTGGCGGCCGAGTCCGTGGTGCGGGAGCCGTTTTTGATGATCAATGCGGACGACTTCTACGGCCAGGATGCCTTCGCCAAAATCGCCGCGGATTTGACGGCACCCCGCGCGCAGGACGGGCGCAGTCATTACTCCATGGTGGGCTTTTATCTCAAAAACACGCTCTCGGAGCACGGCAGCGTGGCGCGCGGCGTCTGCACGCGCGGCGCGGATGGCATGCTGGCCTCGGTGACGGAGATGACGAAAATCTTCAAGACACCGTCCGGCGCGGAGAACCGCGAGACGGAGCCGCCCCTGCCGCTGACGGGCGAGGAGGTGGTCTCGATGAATTTCTTCGGATTCACCCCGGACATCTTCGGGCACCTGCGCGCGGCTTTTGTGGAGTTTCTGAATGCCAATGCGGGTGATCTCAAGGCGGAATGCTATGTGCCCAAGGTGGTGGACAGCCTCATCCAGGCCGGCAAGGCGGACGTGCGCGTGCTGGAGTCGAATGATTCGTGGTTCGGCGTGACCTACCCCGAGGACAAGGCCGATGTGGTGGCCAGCATCCGCGCGCTCGTGGCGGCGGGGCGCTACCCGGAGAACCTGCGGGCCTGAGCGCCGCGCATTTCCTGTCTGGACAAGTTTCAAGCCGTGTGAAAAAATCTCCGTCAATCCGCCGATCTCATCCGGCCAGTGCCGTGAGAAATGGCTGAAACGACATTGTCCTCCGTGTCCTCCGCTCCCTCCCCGCCCGAGACCCTGAAGCCCGTGGATTTGCGCGAAGATTTTCTGCGCGCCCTGCGGTGCATGATTCTCTCCAGAACACTGGAGGAGCGTCTCGGCAGCCTCTACCGCGCGGGCGGGCGGATCGTCGGCGGAGTTTACCTCGGACGCGGCCAGGAGGCATTCAGCGCCTCAGCCGGCATCCATCTGCGCAAAGGCAGCGACATTTACGGACCGCTCATCCGCGACCAGGCGGGGCGCATCGCTTATGGCGAGCCCGTGCTCGACACCATGCGCACCTATCTGGGCACAGTCACCGGCCCCATGCGCGGGCGGGATGGCAACATTCACCGCGGCAAACCGCGCGAAGGATACATGGCGATGATCTCCCACCTCGGCAGCCTCGTCGCGGTGGTGGCCGGCGCGTTGTTTGCCCGGCGTTTGAAGGGCGCCCTGGGCGACAGTGTCGGCGCCACCAGCATCGGTGACGGCGGCACCTCGACGGGCGCTTTTCATGAGGGGCTGAACCTCGCCGCCGTGGAAAAACTGCCGCTCATTGTCAGTGTGGCCAACAACCAGTTCGCCTACTCCACGCCCACCGCGCGCCAGTACGCCTGCGAGCATCTGGCGGACCGCGCCGCCGGGTATGGGGTGGAGGGTTACAGTGTGGACGGCACCGATCTTTACCAGACGCTGGCCGTTTTCCGCACCGCCTTTTCACGCGCGCGTGCCGGGCACGGTCCGCAGTTGGTGGTTGGCGCACTTCTGCGCCTCGGCGGCCACGGCGAGCATGACGACGCCTCCTACATCCCCGATGTGGTGAAACACCAGCATGAGGGGCGCGACTGCCTGGTGGTCGCAAGGCAGCGCGCGCTGGATGAAGGCTGGGCGGATGAAAAAAACTTCCGCGAATGGGAGGAAGATGCGCGGCGCGAGGTGGACGCCGCCCAGGCCCAGGCGGGGCGGGAACCCGCGCCCGATCCTTATCGCGAAACCTGGCAGGCGCTGGCCACAGCCTCGCTTGTGGAGGGACAGAACCCATGAGCATCACCTATCTTGAGGCCATCCGCGAGGCGCAATACGAGGCACTCCGCACGAACCCGGACGTCTTTCTCTACGGCCAGGACATCAGCACCTTTGGCGGCGCCTTCAAGGCCACGAAGAATCTCAGCCGCGAGTTCCCAGGACGCGTCTTTGACGCGCCCATCAGCGAGGATGCGATGGTCGGCATGGCTGTCGGCGCGGCCATCGAGGGCGCGCGCCCGATCCTGGAAATGCAGTTCGCCGATTTCTCGTCGGTGGGCTTCAACCAGATCGTCAACCAGGCCGCCACGCTCTACTGGCGCACGCAGACACCGTGCCCCATCACCATCCGGCTGCCCAGCGGCGGCACCGCCGGCAGCGGCCCCTTTCACAGCCAGAGCATGGAGAGCATTTACGCCCACTATCCAGGCCTTGTCATCCTCACGCCGGCAACCGTGGAGGATGCCTACTGGATGCTGCTGGACAGCGTGGAGCTGGACGACCCCGTCATTTTTTGCGAGCACAAGTTCCTCTACTATCACCTGAAGGCGGAGGACTTCGGACAAAGGGTGCCCATCGGCAAGGCGCGCATCGCCCGCCCGGGTCGTGATGCCACCGTGGTCACCTACAGTGCCATGCTCCACGAATCCCTGCGCGCCGCCGAGGAGCTTCAGCGCGACGGCTACCAGATCGAAGTCGTGGACCTGCGCAGTGTCAAACCCATGGACACCGACACCATTCTGGCCTCCGTCTCGCGCACAGGCCGCCTGCTTGCTGTCGGCGAGACCTTTCCCTGGGGCGGCGTCACCGCCGAGGTCATCGCCCGCGTCACCAGCGAGGCCTTCCACATGCTCGACGCGCCGCCCATGCGCTTGAACTCCAAGGACACGCCCATCCCGTATCACCCGAATTTGTGGAAGTCCCACCGCCCGACCACCGGCAGCATCAGCAACGCATTGCGCGACTTGCTGAGGTATTGATCACCGCAAACGCGCCTCAAATCAGGCTCAACAAAAACGTGCATCCAGCGCGGGATCGCTTAGTCTCCGCGTCCTCATGGATCCGCTGATTCAACTCCTCCAGATCAACTCCAACCGCTCCGCCCACGAGCTGGCCCAAATCCTGGGCCTCACCGAAGCCGAAGTCATCACCCGGATGCAGGCCGCCGAGGCCGATGGCACAATTCTCGGATACAACGCCGTCGTGGACCGGCACAAGGCGGGGCATCGCGGCGTCATGGCTTTGATCGAGGTGCGCATCACGCCGGAACGCGAGGGCGGCTTTGACCGTCTGGCGCGCCGCATCGCCAAGTTTGACCAGGTGCGGGAGTGCTTCCTCATGAGCGGCGGTTACGACCTTGCCGTCATCGTCGAGGGCAAGGACCTGCTCGATGTGGCCAACTTCGTCGCTGAAAAGCTCAGCACTCTCGGCGGCGTGCTCTCCACCGCCACGCACTTCCAGCTCAAGGCCTACAAACAGTCCGGTTTCCTGGTCAACTCCGCCAACGAGGAGGAGCGCCTGCCCGTCAGTCCATGATTTGATCCGCGACCCATGGACTACGACAGCAAGCTCTGCACCCAGATACGCGACCTTCCACGCTCCGGCATCCGGGACTTCTTTGAACTCGTCATCGGCCGCTCCGATGTCATCTCCCTCGGCGTCGGCGAGCCTGACAAGCCCACCCCCTGGCCCATCCGCGAGGCCGCCATCCGCTCGCTGGAAAAAGGCGTCACCTCCTACACCTCGAATCTCGGCCTGGAGTCCCTTCGCGTCGCCATCAGTGATTATGTGGAGAAGCAATTCCGCGTCACTTACGATCCGAAGACGGAAATCCTCGTCACCGTCGGTGTGTCCGAGGCGCTCGACCTCGCCTTCCGCGCCCTGCTCAACCCCGGCGACGAGGTCATCTACCACGAGCCCTGCTACGTTTCCTACAGCCCCGGCATCAAAATGGCGTATGGCGTGCCCGTCGTGGTCGAGACAAGGGAGGAAAACGAGTTCGCCCTCATGGCTGAGGACGTCGAGCGCGTCATCACACCGCGCAGCCGCGTGCTGGCGCTGAACTTCCCCACCAATCCCACCGGCGGCATCATGCCCCCGGAGGAGCTGGAAAAAATCGCGCGGCTCGCCATCAAGCACGACCTCATTGTCATCACCGACGAGATCTATTGCGAGCTGCTCTACGACGGGCGCAAGCACACCAGCATCGTCGAATTCCCCGGCATGAAGGAGCGCACCATCCTGCTGCACGGCTTCAGCAAAGCCTTTGCCATGACCGGCTGGCGCCTCGGCTACGCCTGCGCTCCCGCGCCGCTGCGCGAGGCGATGATGAAAATCCACCAATACTGCATGCTTTGCGCGCCCATCATGAGCCAGATGGCCGGCATTGAGGCGCTGAAGATGGGCGCCAACGCCTATGAGGAAATGCGCCAGAGCTACGAGCAGCGGCGGAACTTGATCGTCTCCCGTCTCAACGGCATGGGCCTGCACTGCTTCAATCCCGGCGGCGCGTTTTATGTCTTTCCCGACATCCGCCCGACAGGGCTGGGCAGCAAGGACTTCGCCATCAGGCTGCTCGAGAAAAAAAGCGTGGCCGTCGTGCCGGGCAGCGCCTTTGGCGCGGCGGGAGAGGGTTTCGTGCGCTGCTGCTACGCCACCGCGCCCGACCTCATCGTGAAGGCCATGGACCTCATGGAGGAGTTCGTCGGCGAGGCGCGCGCCGCGGGCGGATGAAGCTCGCGCATTTCATCTTGCGCGCCGTTCAGCCGGCGGCTATCGGCGGTCAGGGCTCCCTCCCGCAAAGGAGGGTGTTTTCTTTCCAAGCCCGGCGGAGGCAATGATCCGCCGGCAGCCGTTCGCAGATGCAGGGAAGGCCGTGAGAACCGGCCACAGTGGCGCTGCGGTATCGGGTCACAATTTCGCGACGCGCGCGCTGGTGACAGCGCGCGGGTGAAGCCAATCGGAGAGTTTCTCACCGGTGAAGGCGAGCGAAAAAGGCGCGCGGCCGGGGCAGTCTGGGAATTTCAATCCGGAGTCTCCAGCCCCCGCCCGCCACAAACCCGGAGTCCGAATATCTCGCTGCGAATGCTCACACCCGCCCTTCCGAGTGGAAGCCGGCGGGTCAAAACTTCATCGCAACAATGAAGGGTGGGAACGGGTGTCCATGCGCGGCGCTTTGCCAAAAGCCGCCGGCCTCATGACAGCCCGCTCTTGCCGCAGCATCGCAAGACAAACACATGACACAGACTCAGAAGAGCCTGCGCGCCCTCGGCGCCGCCGGCATCGCATGGACCTGCGCCTGCCTCGGGCATGGCGCGGAAACCCCCGCCGAAGCGGGGACAAACAAGCCGCTGCCGCCGGTGGTGGTCACAGCCACCAAGACCGAGACCGAGGCGGCCAGGACAGCCTCAAGCATCACGGTTATTGACCGGGCCAAAATCGAGGAAAAGCAATACCGCCAGCTGGTGGACGCATTGCGCGAGGTGCCCGGTCTCACGCTGGCCGACCGCGGCGCGCCCGGCACCGTCACCGGCGTCTTCATCCGGGGCACCAAGACCGAGCACACGCGCGTCCTCATGGACGGGCGGCCTGTGCCCGCAAACCTCGCCGGCGCCTACAACCTGGAAACCACGCCGCTCGACAACATCGAGCGGATCGAGGTCCTGCGCGGACCAGCCGCAGGCATCTACGGCGGCAAGACCATCGGTGGCGTCATCAACATCATCACGCGCAGCGGGCGCGGACTGGAGAAGCCGGAGACTAGCGTCTTCTTCGAGACCGGCAGTTACGGCACCTTCCGCGAGGGGATCAGCACCCTCGGCGCGGCGGGTGATCTGGACTGGTCCTTTGAGGCGGCGCGCGCGGATGTCCAGGGCCAGCGCGTCAACAGCCGCTACGGGCAGACCAGCGCCAACGGGCGCATCGGCTGGCAGATCGCCGAAACCCTGCGCTTTGAACTCGACGGCCGCTGGTATGAGGCGGAGGTCGGCCTTCCCGGCAGCCGCTTTGCCAATGATCGTGATGACAACCTGCTCACCGAATTCTGGAGCATCTCACCACGCGTCATCTGGGACACCACCGACGGGTGGCGGCAGAGCCTGACGTATTCCTTCAACAACTTCCGCCAGGTCGCCTCGGGCTTCACGGGCTTCTTCACCCCGAACAACCGCGTCAGCATCCGTCACCATTTCCTGGAGTATCAAAGCGAGTTCCGCCCATTCGACATTTGGACCATCACCACCGGCTTGTGGCTGGAGGATCAAAACCTCACCCGCTTCAACGACAACATCCGCAGCCTCGACATTGACCAAAACGAGACCAACTGGGCATGGTTCCTCCAGTCCCAGCTCGAAGTCCTGCCCGGTCTCGACTTCATCTCCGGCCTGCGCTACGACCGCTACTCCGACTTCGACGACGCCGTCACCTGGCGCGCCGGACTCGCATGGCGCGTGCCCGTGCTGCAAACCCTGCTTCACGGCAATTACGGCACCGCCTTCTCCCCGCCCAGCGGCCAGGACCGCGAGACCGCGCTCTTTGGCAATCCGCAGCTCGCCAGGCCCGAGCGCAGCCGCGGCTGGGAGATCGGCATCGAGCAGCCCATCCCGGCGGCAAAGACCACCCTCAGCGCCACCTGGTTCCGCAATGAGTTGAAGGACACCTATCAATTCGATCTCGCCACATTCGCGCTTCAGCCCATTGGCCGCGCGCGCACCGAAGGTGTCGAACTCGGCGCCCTCTGGGAGCCGCTGGACTGCATTTCATTCAATGCCGCCTACACTTATCTCGACGCTGACGACCTCAGTGCCGGCGTCCGCCTCGTGCGCCGCCCGCGTCACAACCTCTCCGGCGGAGTCAGCCTGCGGCCGCATGACAAAGTCACCGTCAATCTCAGCGCCCTCTACATCATGGACCGCGAGGACTTTGACCCGGCCACCTTCGCGCAAAAGGACCTGGAGGACTACCTGCTGGCCCGCCTCTCAGTGAACTGGCGCGTTTGCCGGAACTTCGAGGTCTTCGCCCGCGTCGAAAATCTCCTCGGTGACAACTACGAGGACGCCGCCGGCTTCCCCGCCTTCGACACCGGCGCTTATGCGGGCATCAGGCTGAAATTCTGACCCCGTCCCGCGCGGCAGCCTGCCAGCCGCAGGCTGCCGCCTTCCATGTCATGGCGTGACCGTCATCCCATGCCACGCCGCCGGATGCCAAAGAGGAAGAAGGCCTGCAAGCCGCAACGGATCGGGAACACGCGGACGATTCCCTTGGGCGGGAACCGTGTCCGCATCGCCTGCGGTCGCCGCCGTCTGGCTGTTCGCTCCCCCGCCGCCCAGGCTCAGGAACGCGCCCCCCGCCTCGATGACTCCGCCGC
>DDQZ01000106.1:51427-98727 GCA_002343505.1 Verrucomicrobiaceae bacterium UBA2429
ACCAGATGCCCCGCCGCGCCCTGGATGGCGCTGCCGATCTCCCCGCCTGTCACGCTGACGCGCGTTCCTGCGTGTTCGTCGGCAGGAACACCTGGATCAGGCCGCCATCCACCTGCACCTGCATGGACTGCCCCCAATCCACCGGATCAACGAACTCGATCTGGATGTCATTCCCCGCCACCCCGGGATCCACTGCGGTGAAGACCAGGCCCGCGTCAGGCCACGCCGCGCTGGCCGCATCCCCCGCGTCCTGCCCCAGGTGAACCCTCACCACCCCGCCAACCACCTCCACCCGCGTCGGCTCCTCCGGCCCGGCTTTGACGTGCTGGATGCTCAAGCTGTTGCCGGAGGCGCAGAAGACAGCCGCCGCCAGGATCAGAAGGCGGAGAAAAAGGCTGCCTGTGGGGCGAGAGGACACGCAGGAGAAAATGACGCGCCAAGCAGCAATGCCAAGCATCAAGTGCGGTGCGACGAGCTTGCCTGCAAGGGCATGAAAGACTCAATCAATGAACAGCAACCACCCCTACCCATGCCGCAGACGCGCGGCACCAGCGCTTTCGGTAAGGTCAAATGAGTTATTGATTGTGAATGTGTTGCGTTAAGAACGACTACTTTTCGCCTGGCAACTATTCACTATTCGGCACAGAAAATCGAGTTGAAGCTGGCCGTCGGCTTTTCCCGGAATCTGCCCAGCCTTGCGGTAGCTCATCCCGAGCTTAGTCATCAAACGGCGCGTCTGGCTGGGTGAGAGCGTGATGCCGGTGAGTTTGACAATCCGCACACTAGCCTGCTTGGCGCAGCCAACGGGCTCCCGGCGAAAGTCCTTCTCCAGCCCCTCCCAGAACGGTTCAACACTACTGTCAGGACAGTAAGTCCTGTCTTCCACACTGTCTTCCAATGTGGCTTTGAGACCACCGCTGCGGTACTCGCAGGTGTAGTTGGAAACCGTTCGTTGCGACACATCCAGCGACGAAGCGATCATCTTCACGGGGATGCCCGAAGAACGCATCTTCAAAGCCATCAACTTGCGTCTGAACTTCCGCTTGAGTCCCTCTTCTTCTTGAAGCGCTCCGCCGATATCGGTAATTTCTGAGCTGCTGAATTCCAATTCCATGGCTCAAGGAACAGCGTCTGTCCGCAGACACAAATTCATTGACCTGAAATTATTGATGGCGCGGAGTATAAATATTGCCGACACCCCGCCAGCCATCATTCCCCGCCCCCCCCACCACGCATCCTCCGCAGCGCATACCATCCGCCGCCAGCTACCTCTGTGATCGGTCGCGCCCCCTCCTTGCGCCGCGCGCTGTAGCGCCCCCGGTTCGCCTCGAACACCGCCTCCACAAACTCCTTCCCACCCAGCACCAACCCCTCTGAAAAATAGCGCACCCGCAGCCGCACCAGCTCGCCCGCCGTCAGCTTGCCTTTCTCCTTGAGCACCGCCCGTGCTTCCTCCGCCGTCACTCCCCGGCGCACCACGTTCTCATTCTGCGCGTCTTTGACCTCTACACCTGAGCTGAACAACAGGCACCGGTAAGCCTCCGCTCCCCCCTGCTTTTCCCATCCATCCACAGGCCTGCCAGTCACCTTCGCCAACCCCCTCCGCGCCCGCTGGCTGCCGCCCATCGCCTCCCCGTAGCCGCACCAGCGGTAGTCCTTCGGGTCCTCCACCAGCCCCGCGCGCACCGGGTTCAGATCAATGTAAGCCGCCATCGTGTGCAGCGGCTCGCCTTTGCCCTCGACCAGCACGCTCTTGAACCGGTCCATCCACAAAGTGCCCTTGCGCCCCCGGCGCTTGTTGAACCAGCGGCTGAAGCGCTCTTTGACCTCCTTCACATACAGCGACAGATCGCAGAACCGCCGCTTGATCCGCTCCAGCTTAGCCTCCACCAGCGCATCCATGCCCAGACGCCGCAGCTCCCCGATCTCCTGGCGCAGCAGACCGATGAATTCCTTGCTGTAGAGCAACCGCAAATGCTCAAAGAGCCGCTCCTCCCCCTCCGCCCCGGCGAACCGCTCCAGCCAAATCTCCCGCTTCGGCACCTCAATCAGAGCGTGAAAGTGATTGCCCATCACACAATACGTGACGAGCCGCACGCCGCAAAACTCGCTCATTTTCCACAGCAGGCGCTTGAGCGCCTCCTTCTCCACGTCATCGAAGAAGACCTCGCCGCCGCAGGTGCGGGACATGGCATGGTAAGTGTTCGTCTCAAAAACCTCGCGCCCCAGGATGCGCCTGCGCCCGCCAGACCAGGAACGCGCGGCAGGGTAGGGAGCCGTCTTGGCATTGACTCCAACGAGCTGCTTTTCGAGGTCGTCGGACTGTGATTCAGTGGCTTGAGTGGGATTCATAATGCGAAAATGGAGCCGAATTGCGAATCGCACAATCACTTTTTGCCTGGCATCTTTTTTTTTATTACAGCGAAGCCACCTTCACCGCCGCTCAGAAACACCGTGGCCTACCAAGCTGACCCTTTTGGCCCTCTCGCCATCTTGTGAACAAAATCTCCAACTCAACTCTTTTTCCGCTTGCAAGAATGCTCAGTCCATCTGGCAACTGTTTAGACTTTTTACTTCATGAGTTGTAATGAATCAATAATAATCCCAATTTCATCGACGTTATTTTCCGATCTCTTGAGTATGTTTGATATGATATTTATCAACTCATGATCACGCAATAGTTCAATGCCAATAGACAGATCGCAAAACGGACTGATTATTATCTTTTTATAGGATATAATATTATTATCAATTTGTTTTGAAGTGACATCGGCAAGAAGAAAAACGACCTCTTCGGATGGCAGCTCAATTCTGAAACCAAACGAACCGCCATCGCGAAAGCTAATTCGCCGCAGTTTAATTTTTTCATTTTCGAGCACTTTTGTCAAAGTTAATGATTTTAACAATTTATTTCGAGTCACCAATTGCCATGATGCCATTACATCACTTGACTTGACCTGCGCAACCCCGTCAAAAAATAATGATTTAAAAATAACAATAGCCAAGATAAGTTTTTTCATTTCAAAAAGCTCATTGTGTTTTGCTTGGACATGAGATTTAAAGCCGGGCGACTGCCGCCGGCTAAATTGTCAGGATCAGTCGGGAAACGGGGTCAGTGTGCAACTGCTTGACGGAAGTGCGGTGTTTACGGGGTGTCGTCATCGGTTTCTCCAGGAAGTGTTTCATTGTTTCGGGTTCCCTGCCTTAGCGCGCGCATTTTGTCCAGTCGCCTCAACTGCTGGCTCATGTTTGCCGCAGGGATCATTCGTAGTTTGGCTGCCACTCCTTTCTGCGATGTCCGTGACGAACAGAGCCATTCCTGACGAACTTGTCAGGCGAATGATGACAATGCGGTGACGGCTCATCCTTCATTGAACGGCGCTTTTGCAGTCTGTGGCCGCATGGTCACGGGTTTAGACGCGTGTGAGCTGCCGGCGGAGGGAGACTTCGACGCAGGTGATGATGAAGCCGAGGGTGAGCAGGATGACCATGCTGTTGATCCACAGGGTCTTGAAGGGCGTGCCAAAGTAGGTTTTGGAGGTGCCGAAGAAGACGTTGGGGCTGGCTTTGCGCCGGTAGTCGGTGCGCTCCATCTCGGCTTTGGTGACGAGGTCGAGCACTTTGCGGTTCACATAGATCTCCTCGGCGCTGGTGCCGTCCTGCTGCTCCAGCGCCTCCTTCAAAAGCTCGGGGGTGAGGCGGCCGCGCAGAGTGGCATCCCAGATGCGGGCGAGCATTTTCGCGGCGGCGTCGCTGTCCTTCGCATACAAGCCGGAGACGACGGCGAGGCCCTGCTTGGCGGCGTCGAGCTCTTTTTGCTGGTCGTTGGTGAGCTTGATCTCGGGCGGGATGCTGACGAGATCCTGGATGCGCTCCTCCAGCGTGTCCTGCGCGTGTGTCAGAGGGTTGAGCTTGGCCTGGGAGATGAGCATGCCCTCGTAGCTCCAGCGCAGGGGCATGAACTGGCAGATGAAGGGCACCTTGAGCTTGGTCTTGGTCTCCTCCTCATAAATGCCGGCCTTCACCAGCCAGGGCTGGAGGGAGTAGATGAGATCCAGGTTGCGGTTCATTTCCTCGTATTTGATGAGGGCGCCACCGAGGATGATTTGCGGAATGAGCAGAAGCGGTATGGCATTGATGGCGGTGCGGCTGTCGCCCACGAAGCTGGAGATGAGCAGTCCAAGGCAGGCGCCAGTCAGCGCGGTGACAAACATCCACCAGAGATGGGTGAAAAACATGTCGCGGATCTCCAGCACCCAGTTGCCGATGAAAAGATAGATCACACATTGCGCAAGGGCGAAGGCACTCAGGGAGAGGATCTTGCCCAGGAGGTAATAAAAAGTGCGCAGGTTGTGGTTGCGTTCGCGGCTGAGCAGATGGCGGTCGCGGATGATCTCGTCGGCGCTGTTGGTGAGGCCGAGGAACATGGCCACCACGAGGCTCATGAAGAGGTAGGTGGGGATGTGAAAGGCGGTGGCGAAGGTGTAGGCGTCCTCCTCGCTGTATTTGAGGACGCTGGAGATGAGGAAGGCCAGCAGGGGGGCCTCGAGCAGGGTGGTGAGCAGGTTGGTGCGGTTGCGCAGCTTCGAGAGGAAGGCGCGCTTGAGCATGGTGTAGAAGAGGATGCTTTCCTCCCGCACGGTGTGCTTCGGCGGCTTGGGCATGGCGCGGCCGCGCGAGCCGCTCTGGGTGTCCTCGCGCGGGCGGGCGATGAGGTTGGTGCTGCCGGGGGCGGCCTGGGCTTTGGCCATGCTTTCGAGCAGCAGGTGGCTTTGATAACGGTCGCGCCAGAAATTGGGCGGGAAGCGGCGCGCGGCCACTAGATGGCCGTCGGCGCTTCGCTCCTGGATGATGTCTCCGCTGATGTCGCGCAGGGGTGTCTCGAGCACGTCGAAGACGAAGTCGGGCGTGAGGTTGGCGGGCATGGCGGCGCCGGGCTGGCCGGTCTCGTCATTGTAGGCGCGCCAGAAGTATTCGAGCATGGCCTGCGGGGTGCCGAAGAAGGCCATCTTGCCGCCCTTGTCGAGCAGGAGGGCCTTGTCGAACATCTGCAGGAGCTTCATGCTCGGCTGGTGGATGGAGCAGAGCACGAGCTTGTTGCGGGCGAGGCTGCGGATGATTTCCAGCACATGCTCGCTGTCCTTCGAGGAGAGGCCGGAGGTGGGCTCGTCGAAGAGGTAGATGTCGGAGATGCCGATCATGTCGAGGCCGGCGTTGAGGCGCTTGCGCTCGCCGCCGGAGAGGAATTTCTGCTGCGGGGTGCCGGCCAGCCGTTTGCGCATGTCGGCCAGGCCGAGTTCGGCGAGCTTGGCTTCGACGCGCTTGCGGCGCTCCTCGGTTTTCAGGTGCGGGCAGCGCACGGCGACGGAGAAGTCCAGGTTTTCCTGCACCTTGAGCAGGGGGTCGAAGGCATCGTCCTGCGGGATGTAGGCGATGTAGGGGGTAAGGTTCGGCAGGTTTTGATACAGCGAGAGGCCGTTCATCAGGATGTCGCCGCCACGGGTGCGGAGCTGGCCGCCGAGGGCGCGCAGGAGGGTGCTTTTCCCGCAGCCGCTGGGGCCCATGACGCAGATCATCTCGCCGCGCCGCGCGCTGAAGCTGATGCCGTCGAGCGCGGTGTCCTTGCTGTCGAAGCGGTGCGCCAGCTCGCGCACCTCCATCTGGCGGATGGTGTTTTTTTCCTCCTCGATGATGCGGTCGGCGAAGTGGCAGCGCAGGAACTGGCCCTCGCCGAGGGTGATGGTGTCGCCGTCGCTGAGGGAGATGCGGTCGCGCACGGGCACCTGGCCGACGTAGATGGGGCGGGAGGCGCGCAGCAGCTCGAGAGTGCCGGTTTTCTGCGCGTAGTTGCACTCGATGCGCAGGAGGATCTCGCCCTCGGTGTCGTCGGAGAGCAGAATGTCGCCCTCGTCGAGCAGCTCGGGGTTGTTGGAGACGAGGTAGGTGTTCCGGCTGCCTTCGAGCCGGAACTGGCCGCCGAACTCCTGGGCGCGGACGCGCAGGTCGCGCAGGGAGATTTCGATCTCGCCGTGGGCGATGATGCTGTCCTCGATGGATGCCTCGACGCGGGTGCCTTCCTTCAAGAGCACGCCGTTGAGGGTGGCGTCGGTGTTGCGGAGGGCCTCGATGCTGACGCCGAGGCCGAAGCTGACGCGCAGGTTCGTGCCGCGCGCGCGCTGCGGGGCGATCTCGGCATCACCTGTTTCGGTCAGAGTGAGGTAGAGCTGCGCGCCGGTGACGGTCTTTTTGGCGCTGAAGTAGGAGGCGAGGTCGTTGTAGTCGAGCGTCACGTCCTCCAGCACCACACGCTCGGCAGGGTAGAGGCGGGAAAACTCGCCGGGTGGCAGGCGGCGGCTGCGCACAAGCACGGGAATGGCTCCGGTGTTTTTCAGCAGCAAGAGGTTTTGATAGCGGAACGCCATCACCGAGCAGTCGGTGGAAAGCGTGCGCAGCAGCACATCGCAGCCCCCGCCGGAGCCGATGCGCAGGGTTTCCAGAGGCTGGCCGGTCTTGCCGCTGAACTCCTCGTCCTGGGGTTTGTCCCCCGAGTTGAGCTGATAGACGATGTCTATGGCCTGGGCGGCGATGCCCAGGTTCGTCATGAAGAGATAAAACTCGACCATCATGCGCTGGTCGGTCAGCGAGCGGGAGATGAGCAGGTAGAGCTGGACGCAGAGCAGGATTTTCTGCTCCAGGGTCAGCTCCTCGGCGAGTTCGCTGGCGCGCTTGGACAGGTCCTGCGGCTCCTGGAGCGCCTCGAAATAAAGCCGGCGCAGGTCGGCGTAGAGCGTGCCGCTGTAATCGTAGCGCAGGTAGCCGAGCGAGGACTCGATCTCATCCTCCTGCACCGCGCCATCCAGTTTCGAAAATCCGGCGAAGACCTCGATGAGCACGGGCAGCATGGAATTGCCGTCGCGCGAGGCGAGCACGGGCGCGCCGTCTTCCTCGGCGAACCAGCGCCGCCACCACCAAAGCGGGGAGAGCCTCCGCATGAGGCCCGCAGGTTCCCGCGCCTGCGACTCAGGCCGCCTGGAGAGGCTGGGGCGGGACATTTGTGAGGTGCTCATGCGGTGGGAAATCCGAAACTCGAAGCTCGAATTTTTCGGCGCGCAGCCATCGGCGCTGGGCTTCGAGGTTTCAAGTTTCAGCTTGGGAGTTTTATCGAGCCGGCATGGGAAGGATGAATTTCAAAATTCAGGTTGGTCAAAGCGCGGTGTTTTTGATTCAATGCCGCCGCCATGCTCCTGAATGCCGCCATCCCCGTCCTGTGCATCCTCTGGGTGCTGCTCTGTCTGCGCTTCTACACGCTGATCAGCCACGAGAATGTCTGGCAGCGGCGCTTCATCGCCATCGGCGCCGGACTTGGCGCGGGCTTGATTTATCTGCTCGGCTCCATGCTGATGCCCTGGCTGAAAATGCCTGACAACCCCCTGGAGGCGCCCGTCAAACAATCGGAAAACGTGCGTGTGAAAGGCAAATAGACCCGCCTCGCGCGGGCGGCGGGCGCGTGTCTTTCACGCGCGTCCAGAAGCAGCTTGCCAAAGGGGGAAGTGCCCTCATAGTGAGCGCCCCTTATGGACATTGTTATCGGCATTCTCATGGTGGTCGAAGTTCTCGTCTGCCTCCTTCTCATCCTCATCGTTCTCATGCAGCGCCCCCGCCAGGAGGGGCTGGGAGCCTCGTTCGGCGGTGACATGATGTCGCAGATCGCCGGCGCGCAGACGACGAACGTGCTGCAGAGGTTCACGGTTTATCTGGCCATCATCCTTTTCGTTCTCACTCTCGGCCTTTCCATGCTCACCGCCCGCCAGCAGACAGCCAGGGCAAACGCCAAAATCTTCGATGCGCCGCCGCCTCCCGCGCCGGTCGAGGCTCCCAAGCCTGTGGAAAGCCCGGCTCCGGCTGCCGCAGGCGATGCCGCCCCAAAAGCCGGTGAAAAATCCGCCGCCCCGGCCAAGGATGAAACCGCGCCAGCCAAGAAGGACGAGGCGAATCCCCCGGCTCCGCCTGCCGGCGCGCCGAATCCGCCTGCGGAGGCGAAAAGCGCTCCTGCCACTCCCCAGGCTGCCGAACCCGCTCCCCAAGCCGCAACTCCAGCGATGAAAGAGCCCGCCGAGCCAGCTCCTCCCGCTCCTCCCGCAGCCGCTGACAAACCCGCCGCGGAGCCTGCCGCTCCCAAGTCCAACTGAGGCCGCGCGGTTTCACCATATTAATTCCCATGTCCGGCGGCAAGGCAGCACCCATCGCCCGGCGCAGCCTCTTTGCCGCCGCCGTTCTTGCCTTGTCGGGTTTCCTGCAAGTCTCGGCGCAGTCCTCCGGCCAGGTGCGCTGCCAGCTTGCGGATGGGTTTGATTTCCCCGTGGGCAAGCCGAACGCGGACGGCTATTACAAATCGCGGGGCTACTGGCCCAACGGTCATCTTGGCGAGGATTGGAACCACCGCAGCGGCGGCAACAACGACCTCGGCCATCCCATTTACTCCTGCGCGCGGGGCGTGGTGGTCATCTCCGAGGATGTGCGCGCCGGCTGGGGGAACTGCGTGATTGTGCGTCATGCCTACCGCGATGCCACGGGCAAGATCGCCATGGTGGACAGCCTTTACGCCCACCTGCTTCAACGCGGTGTGAAAGTGGGGCAGGTGGTGGAAAAAGGCCAGCTCGTCGGCACGATGGGCGGGAACAACGGCATGTATTATGTGCATCTCCACTTCGAGATGCGCAAAAACCTCCGCATCGGCATGAACCGCTCCCAGTTCGCCAGGGACAACAGCAACTACTACAGCCCGACGGACTTCATCAACAAGCACCGCACTCTGCCGACCAGCTTTCAGAAGTATCCGATACCCCTTGGCTATTTCGCGCCTTACGGTCGTTCGCAGGCGGACATGCGCCCTGACGACGGGGCCGTCATCCAAGTGCCGACCCTTCCTGGAGGCGCGTCAAAAATCCTGCCCGAAAGCGGGCCTTCCGCCGATGACGAGGACTTCTGGTCGAAATTGCGCAACCGTTTGAAGCAAGGCAAGGTGACCAACGGACTCGACGAACAGCGTTGAGCCTGAAGAGGGCGGACGCGGCCGCGTCAGGGTTGCTTCTTTTTCTTTGCTCCTGGTTTGGTGGCGCCTTTGGCCTGGCGGTTGATGTGGGAGTCGTAGGCCCAGTAGCCTTTCCACAGGCCGGCCAGTTTGAGATAAGGCTCCGCCTCATGCCAGTTCTGAGGCACCGGATCGGCCGGAGTGACCGCGCCCTCCGGATAGTCCTTGCCCGCGAAGCTGGCATCCACACCGGCGCTCCATGCCAGCAGGTCCCTTTTCATTTTTTCAAACAACTCCGGCATGTCAGCGCCCAGGTCGCGTGTCTCGTGCGGGTCCGACTCCAGGTCGTAAAGGGAAAACGCGCCGCCGTCGAGATTGTCGGTGAGGATTTTGTGCATGTTGTCCACCAGCGCCGCCTTGCGCCCGTAGCGGAAGGGGATGGGCTTCACGCGCGGCCCGCTTTCCGTGCCGGCGAGCAGGGGTTTGAGGCTGGCCCCGTCCACCGGCTGGATGAAGCATGTCTCCGGCAGCCCGGCGATGTCCGCCACGGTGGGGAAGAGGTCCATCGTGCTCGCGGGGAAGGAGGTCACCCGTCCGGGCTTGATGACGGCGGGCCATTCCATGATCCCTGGCACGCGCAGGCCGCCCTCATAAACCGTGCCCTTGTTGCCGCGCAGGTCGCCGGTGGTTCCGGGCTGGATGCCGGCCAGTCCGCCGTTGTCGCTGTTGAAGACCAGCAATGTGTTGTCCGCGATGCCGAGGTCCCGCAGCTTCTTCCGCAGCGCCCCGATGCTGCGGTCCATGGCCACCAGCTCCCCATGATGATTCGCCGACGCCTCGTCCAGGTGGGCAAAAGGCGCCTTGTCAGCCTCAAGGGCGCGGAACGGACTGTGCGGGGTGCCATACCAGATGATGGCGAAAAACGGGCCGTCCTTTTTCCGCTCGATGAACTTAGACGCCTCCGCCACGATGACTTCCGATGAATCACCGGTGATCTGCTCCGGCGCGCCCATGCGCCCCAGCCAGGGGTCCATGTCAATGAAGTTGGTGGCCGACACCCACTCATCAAACCCGAACGCGCCGGGGCTGCGCGGATCGTCCTTCAAAACCGGCGCGCCGGGCCCCTTGTAGCCATTGAGATGCCATTTGCCAAAATGGGCGGTGGCATAGCCCGCTGACTTCAGCGCCTGGGCGATGGTCTTCTCCTGGAGCCGCAGCGCGTAACCGTGGCTGAGCACGCCGGCCCGGTCATTGCTCCGCCCGGTGAGCACCGAGGCGCGGGTTGGCGAGCACACGGGATTGCCCGCGTAGAAGCGCTCAAAGCGCAGCCCGTTCGCCGCCATGGCGTCAAGGTTCGGAGTCTTCAGCAGCGGATGCCCGCGATAGCCCGTCTGCCCCCAGCCCATGTCGTCTGCCATGACAAAAATGATGTTCGGCCTGCCGGCCGCGGTGGCGTGGAAAAGCGCGGCTAGGCACAAGAAAGGAAGGATCAGCGTTTTCATCGGGGCATGGGAACGCGCGGCCGCGGCGTTTGTGTCAAAAACTCCCGCCGCCGCGGCCGGCGCGCTTGCCTCACAGCGGCCCGGCACTATTCTCGCGTCATGCCACTGCCCGACGACGACGCCCTGCTGAAACGGATGCGCAAGCTGCGCCTTCGCGAGGAGGACTTGGAGGAGAGCTTCATCCGTGGCGGCGGTCCTGGAGGCCAGAAGATCAACAAAACCTCCTCCACCGTCGTCTTGAGGCACGTCCCCAGCGGCGTCGAGGTGCGCTGCCAGCGCGAGAGGTCCCAGGTCATGAACCGGCACTGGGCGCGGGTCGAACTCTGCGAGCGCATGGAGGCCGCATTGGAGCAGGCTCGGCTCGCCATCCAGGAGGAGCGGGAGAAAAAACGCCGCCAAAACCGGCCGCGGCCCCGCTCGGTGAAGCGGGAGATGCTTGAGGGCAAGCGGCGCCGTTCCGGGGTGAAGCGCAACCGGGGCAGGGTGGGCGGAGACGATTGACGAATGCCCGGGCGAAGTGCCGGCAGGCATTCGGCATCTGCTCCATGCCGCCGTTGAGCCATGCATCGGTTTCTTCATGTTCCAGCGCATGTTTTGGCCTTGTCCCGGAAAACCCTGCCGATTTGGTTCTCGCAATGCCGAACACTTGGGACAACACGGCTCCAAGTCTCCTCGTCTCCAAGTCTCACCCATCACGTCCTCGTCCATGAGGAAGTGGAAGCCGTGCAGCAGGAAGGCGAAGTCGGCGGCGGACTTGGGGGCGAGGCCGTTGCCTTGAATTTGCAGTCAGGAACTCGTCGGTCATTCCCAGTCACACCCAATCCGCACACAGCAGCTCCGCCTGTTGCAGCACCTTCTTCAGGCGGCCTCCTGAAGGTCCGGCGGGTAGCCATACTTGTTCAGGATGCGCTTCACCATGACGCAAGCCGAAGGAGCGGGGCGACTGAACCGTAGGCGAAGCCGGAGATAGCCAGATCAAGGCTGCCCGCAGGGCGAACGAAGTGAGGCAAACAGGCTGTGCGAAGCACAGGCCGAAGGCCGACCGAGCGGCGGCAGCGAGGGAGCCAATCTTCGCTCTCGCACTTTCGCGGAGCGTCCAGTCAATGCTCACGCTCTTGCGCACCTGGGTGATGAGTTCGGCGGCGATGACTTTCAGTTTGTCGTCGCCCATGGCCTTCACGGCGGACTCGTTGGCGGCGAGGGCGTCGTAGAGCCGAACCGCTGGGGAGCGAGCGAGACAGACAGCGCGGAGCGATGGGCGCAAGCCCGACTGAGCGGGAGCGAAGGAGTCAACGCGATCTCGTCATCGATCAGGCCGAGGTCTTCGCCGCGCTTGGCCGCGGCATCCATCTCCTTGGCGAGGCGGATGAGTTCCTCGATCACCTCCATCGTGCTGATGGCGCGTTCAGCCCCGAAGGGGCGCGATATGCCAGCCCAGGGCAACGCCCTGGGTTCGATGGTCACAACCATCCCAAGCCCTGAAAGGGCGAAACAACGGTTGTGCCGCCCCTTCAGGGCTTGATCAAACGGGGACGCATCCCCAGGGCGTTGCCCTGGGCTGGCATGTGCCGCGCCGCTGGCGCTTAAACCCGGCGGCGGTGAAGACATCGATCACCTGCCCGTCGGTCGAGATGGCCTTGCTCACGAGCTGGCGCACGGCGGCGTCAGGGGAAGTGCGAAGTCCGATGTGCGAATGGCGAAGTTCCGCCAGTTCGACATTCGGTATTCAGCATTCGAAATTCCCCCGATGATGGCCATTACGCCTTCGTCTTTGAGGAAGTGGAAGCCGTGCAGCATGAAGGCGAAGTCGGCGGCGGACTTGGGGGCCATGCCGTGGCTCTTGAAGCGCACGTCGTCGCCCATGCTCTCGCTCGGATCCCAGCGGTAGCAGCCGAGCGGATTGCAGATGCCGGGCCATTCGACATTCCGAATTCGTCATTCGTCATTTCTTCCGTCGCCGTGGAAGATTTCGAACTCGGTGTCCTTCACCCTCACACCCACTCCGCACAGAGCAGTTCCGCCTGCGCGAGCACAGTCTTCACGGCTTCCTCCTGAAGGTCCGGCGGGTAGCCGTATTTGTTCAGGATGCGCTTCACCATCACGCGGATTTTTGCTCGCGCACCTTCACGCAGCGTCCAGTCGATGGTCACGCTCTTTCGCACCTGAGTGATCAATTCTGCGGCGATTACCTTGAGCTTGTCGTCGCCCATCGCTTTCACGGCGGACTCGTTGGCGGCGAGGGCGTCGTAGAAGGCGATCTCGTCATCGGTCAGGCCGAGGTCTTCGCCGCGCTTGGTGGCGGCATCCATCTCCTTGGCGAGGCGGATGAGTTCCTCGATCACCTCCATCGTGCTGATGGCGCGGTTGTGGTAGGCGTTCAGCGTCTTCTTGAGCTTTTCGGAAAAAAGCTGGCTCTGCACGAGGTTGCGCTTTGAGCGCACCTTGAGTTCGTCCTTGAGCAGTTTCTCCAGCAGCTCGGCGGCGACGTTCTTGTGCTTGAGGCCGCGCACTTCGGCGAGGAACTTGTCATCAAGGATTCCGATGTTTGGTGTCTTGAGTCCCGCCGCGGCAAAGACGTCGATGACCTGCCCGTCGGTCGTGATGGCC
This sequence comes from Verrucomicrobiaceae bacterium UBA2429, assembly GCA_002343505.1. Taxonomy (GTDB): domain Bacteria; phylum Verrucomicrobiota; class Verrucomicrobiia; order Verrucomicrobiales; family Verrucomicrobiaceae; genus Prosthecobacter. The sequence goes on from DDQZ01000106.1 coordinate 64,568, forward strand.
TTGCTCACGAGCTGGCGGATGGCAGCGTCGATCTGCTCGGGCGTCTTTCGGGTGCCGCTGCTCTGCTTGTTCAGCGCGGCTTGGATGGCTTGGAAGAGCGCCACGTCATCGCGAATCTCCGTCGCTTCATCGCTGGCAGCGCAGAGGGCAAAGGCGCGGGACAGCTCGGTGATGATTTGGTTCCAGCGGGTCTTGCCGTCTTCGAGTTCGAGGAGGTGTTCTTGCAGCGCAGGCAGGGCAAAGAGGGTCTTCTTGCCGTCGCCCACTGCCTTTTTCCAATCCGAGCCGTGCAGCATGTCGCAGGCGAGGCCGTGCTTCTCCAGCATGATCGCGATGGCCTGCTTGGTGTCGTAGGTCGGGTCGCCTTTGCCGCCGCTCTCGGTGTAGTTGGCGAGGGCGTGTTTGAGCTGGTCGGCGAGGCCGAGGTAATCCACCACCAGACCGCCGGGCTTGTCGCGAAAGACGCGGTTCACGCGGGCGATGGCCTGCATGAGGCCGTGGCCTTGCATCGGCTTGTCGGCATACATCGTGTGCAGGCTGGGCGCGTCAAAGCCGGTCAGCCACATGTCGCGCACGATCACGATGCGGAAGGGGTCTTTGCTGTCCTTGAAGCGGTTCGCCAGCTTGCGGCGCTTGTCCTTGTTGCGGATGTGCGGCTGCCACTCGGGGCCATCATCGGCGCTGCCGGTCATGATGACCTTCACCACGCAGGGCTTGCCCTTCTCGGCTTCGGTGTCGTCATCCTTCGCGCTCGCCCACTCGGGCCGCAGCTTGATGAGGGCCTCGTAAAGGTCCACGCAGATGCGCCGGCTCATGCAGACGACCATCGCCTTGCCGTCCATCGCCTCGGTGCGCTTCTCGAAGTGCGCCACCAGACGGCGGCGATGAGCGCGATGCGTTTCGGATCGCCCACCAGCGCCTCCAGCGCGGCCCACTTGGTTTTGAGCTTCTCCTTCTTCGTCAGCTCCTCGCCCTCGGTGATCTCCTCGAACTCCACGTCCAGCTTCGGCAGCTCGCTGGCGTTCAGGCCCAGCTTGGCGATGCGGCTCTCGTAATAGATCGGCACCGTGGCCTTGTCGGCGACGGCGCGCTGGATGTCGTAGATGCTGATGTAATCGCCAAAGACCGCCCGCGTGTTCGCGTCCGTCTTCTCGATGGGCGTGCCGGTGAAGCCGATGAAGCTCGCATTCGGCAGCGCATCGCACAGGTTGCTGGCGAATCCGTAGGACATCTCGCCGGTCTCTTCGTGAAAAAGCCGCGCTCAGAGCAACCGTTCAACCTTGTTGGCTGTGCGGTAGCGCACCGGTTTTGGTTTGGTGACTTTCTCCAAGTCCGCTTCCTCTACCAGGCGAGCTAGCCAAGCCTTTGCCTGCGGTTTCGTAACGACCAGCAGAGTCGCCACTTCTTCCTCCGTGCGAGCTTCGGCGAGTTCACGGCGAAGAATCTCCCTCACCGTGTTCAATAACTCCGCTTCAGGTGACGGCTTCGCGTCGGTTGCCGTTGGCTCGGCTTTTACCACCGTTGCTTTCGTTGGCTTTGCAACAGGTGCAGCATCATAAACGACCGGTTCCTCCCGCAGGCTAAGTGGCAGCGTGTCTTGCTTTGGCTCCGCAGCGACGAACTGAGCCGCAGCGACGAGCGCTACCCCCAGTTCATTGCCGCTTTGAGGATTTGGCCACGGTTTGCCTCCGCGACTCAGCAAGGCCGAGTTGCCCTTGCCTGCGTTGGCCCCGTTGCGGACAAAGACAGGCACAAAGTGCAGACGTTCAAGTTGCTCAATAGCTCCAGCCCATGTTCCTCCCTTCTCGAAGTCTGAGGTCACCACCAAAGCCGCGTCTGCGAGGGCATAGATGAGTTTGTTTCGTTGCATGGCATGCCCGACGTTGAAGCCCGCTGCCGGATCGTAAGGAGAAATGAGCACCAGTCGGCCTTCCATCAACGGCTCCCGATTGTCCCGCGCCAACGCCGCCCGCTCCAAGCTATCCGCCATCACTCCCGCCACATCGCCGCCCGCCATCAGAGCACCATGCATCGCCGCCCTGTCTATTCCCTTTGCTCCACCTGACACGATGTTGCGATGCGCCTCGGCGCTCAGTCGCCCTACGTTTTCAGTGAAGCCGACGAGTTCGTCATCCACATGGCGAGAGCCGACGACCGCCAACCCGCCCTTTTCGAGCAAAGCAATATCGCCGCACCCATAAAGCAGCGGAGGCGCATCTTCCTTCAGCTTGGATTTTAGCCGTCTCGGGTATTTGGCGTCAGCCCGGCTAATCACCCAGATCGCCCGAGCGTTCCACCGCTCAACTGCTTGACTGAGCAGGAACCCACGCCCAAGCAACGCTTCAAGTCGCGCCCGGCCGAATGGCTGCGCGCAAACTTCAATCAACTCCTGCGCATCTGGCGCGAGCAAGTCCGCAGGCTGTTTCTGCTTTTGGCGCAGAATGAGGGTGAGCCGGTTGTATTCACCCAGGCTGAGTAGATCTCGCGAGGTCTCACCGCGTCCGGCAATCAGCGGAGCGGTCAGCAGCAGGATGGCCTGCGTGTTTGGTGTCAGTGGCTCAATCATTCGTCAGAGTTTGCAGTTGATGCCAGTGCCAGAGGATACACCGGACCACTGCCGTTGGAGGTTAAAAGATAAGCAGCGACCGTCAGCGTCCACTTGGAATCCACCATGTCATCAACCAGCAGCACAGGGCCAGTTGGCACCTGTCCACGGACGGCCAGTGCGCCATCAACGTTGCGCGCCTGCTGGCTACTGTTCGCCATATCCTTCTGCGCGGGCCGGTCGTCCGTCTTCTCCAGAACTGGATGAAACGGTAGATTCAGAGCCACCGCCAGACGGCGGGCAAAGTCCTGCACCAGCTCAGGATGCCTTCGTGATGGAATGCATGTCACCCAAACCGGTGAAGGCTGTGGTGCCCAGCTTCGCACCATCGCGGCACAAGCCTCCACCAACTGGTCAGCAAAATGCCCGTCACGCGACTTGCCCTGCCTCACCAAAGAGCCCCAGCCTGCATCATTCCAGATGCACAGGACTCGCCCGGGCTGAGCGCGGAAAGCCTCGGCGATGTTTCCGCTGACATTCATCTGCGGCAGACCTCCACCCGGCCATTGGCGGCGTGGCTCCAACGGCAGACTGGTGCGGCGCAGGTAGGTCAACGCCTCGCGGGCGATTCCTTCGTCGAATGTTGCTGGCAGCGGAGCCACATCTGGCGATTGATGTTCGCTTACCTCCCCGTCCAAGGCACCGACAAGGAACTCCATGTGGCCGGCTCCCAGTGCAACATACTCCTGCATCTGTTGTTGCTCAGCCCTGCGCAGTCCGGTGAGTCGGTCGGCTCGTTGCCAAAATGCCTCCGTCAAATTGGCTGCGGTGAGCCGCCACTTGCTGCCCTCCTTCACAATCGGGGCTGGCGATTCGAGCGCCATGAGTTGCAGCGCCTTGTCGATCCGCCCGCGCCGTGCATTCACCAGCGGCAGCAATTGAGGGATGGAAAGCCCGTCCGGCGCGCCTTGCAGCGCGGCCAGCACTCCCGCCACCTCCTCACGCGAAGGGAAAGCGCTCTCAATGAAGAAGTCTGTAATGTTGGTTTCCTCTGCGCCGCTCAGCAACACCCCGTGAGCCGCATTCAGTGCTCGGCCAGCACGGCCGACTTGCTGGTAATAAGCCACGACCGAACCTGGCGTCTGGTAATGAATCACAAATGCCAAATCCGGCTTGTCGAAGCCCATGCCAAGCGCCGTCGTCGCCACCAGCGCCTTCACTTGGTTCTCCAGCAGCGCGTTCTCCAGTTCCACGCGTCTCTCGCCGGTTTCACCGCTATACGCTTCCGCCTGAATGCCCCGCGATTGCAGCCAGCCTGCGATCTGCACCGCATCACGCACGGTCAGCGTGTAGATGATGCCGCTGCCCGCCATGCTCGGCAGATGAGTCGCCAGCCATGCCATCCGCCCCACCTGGCTCGGGATGCGCATCGTCTGGAGCAAGAGCGACGGCCTGCCCAGTCCGCCGCGCGACACCGTGAGATTCGGCCCCAGCACCATCTGCAAGTCATCCAGCACCCGGTTGTTCGCTGTGGCCGTCGTCGCCAGCACGCGGAGGTTTGCGGGCATCGTGCGTAGGATGCGTTCGATGAACCGATAGTGCGGGCGAAAGTCATGGCCCCAGTCCGAGATGCAATGCGCCTCATCCACCACCAACAGCGAAATACGCGCGGCAATCGGTGCCAGCACTTCCGTGCGGAAATGTTCGTTGGCCAGCCGTTCGGGAGAAATCAGCAAAATGTCCACCTCGTTCCGCGCCAGCGCCGCCTCGACCACCTGCCAGTCGTCGCGATTCTCCGAGTTAATCGTTACTGCACGCACTCCCATCCTCTCCGCCGCCGCGATTTGGTTCCGCATCAGCGCCAGCAAGGGCGAAATCAAAATGGCCGGCCCCATGCCTTCTTCCCGAAGCAGCTTGGTCGCGATGAAATAGACCGAACTCTTTCCCCACCCCGTCTTCTGCACTACCAGCAGTCGCCCGCGCCCCTCCACCACATGCTGAATCGCCTGCTCTTGATCATCACGAAACGCCGCCGCCGGGTTTTGTGTTCCGAGACACAGCAGTTCAAGAGCGCGTGTTGGATTGTAAGGCATGGCGAGTTCCGTGGCTATAAGTTCAAAATTCGACCACGACATCCTTGCCGAACTTCAGTTCAGCGACCTCGGCAGCGAGGCGGATGATGGTTTTCTTCAAAACATTGTTCAGGTTAGTGGCGACCAACCAGCCGCCCGGCAGAGTGTCGCGCATATCGCGCAGGTCTTCACGGTCGGGATAAAGTTCTTCCGGTGTCCGCGCGATGTAGCGGCGCTTGCGGCCTTGGGCGTCCCGGTGTTGGGAACAGCGTTCGAGGAACGAGGGATCGGTCTTAGCGAGTTCTCGAAGGACGATGACCATGGCATCCTTGGCGTTTTGGTATACGTGCACCTTGCCTAGCAGCACGAGCTTGCCGCTGCGGGTCGTTTCGTTCGTAGTGCGCGTCGGCGTCGAACGGGAAGAAACACCGGCACTCGGCTGTGTTGTGTTACTCCGTGCGGCTTCCACGATGATTGTCTTGCCGAGGCCTGCGAGAAACTCTGCGACATCGTCCGCATCGGGCCGGACTCCCGCTCGCGATTCCACGGCGTTGGTCAGCATTTCCACGAGGAGTTCGTCGCCTTTTTCAACCAATTCACGCCAAGCCTCAGGAATGGCGGCTTTGGCCTGCGATTGTCGGTTGCGGCTGCGGTATTCCTTTCGTGCAGTCTCGAGCGCTTCGCCGGACTGGACTCTGGCGCAATCCAAGTAGCGGTGAAGCGCTGCGGCGGCTTCGGCAGGCGGGCGCTCGTAGAGGTCGAGCTTGTAAACCCGCCGGTCCTCGTAGCTGCCTTGTTCGGCGGGGAGGTAAAAGCTCCACGTTCTCCCGTCGGTCAGAACGACGAAGGGAACACCTGCGTGAAAAGCGTATTCGAGTGCTTGGCGCACCGCGTCCTCCGCTTTGCCGGGCTGTTTGACCTCGGTAAACACCGCCGGCTTCGAGGGAGGATGGCACAGCGCGAAATCCGCACGACCTTCGCCTGTTTGATATTCGGGCCAAACGACGTTGGTGTCCCAAGTGTCCCAACTGAGTTCCTGAAAAACGCGCAGCACGATGCCTTGAGAAATGGCCTGTTCGTTCGGAAACTTTCCCTGACGCAGCCGTGAAGTGATGTCGGCGAGTGTGGTTTCGAGTGACATAAGTTTTAAGCAGCAAGGGCCACGCTGAGTTTTTCCGTCGACGCGAAGAGCTGGCCGGGGAGGGCGACCATGCAGTCCACGAGGTCGGCCTCGATGAGGGCTTTGCGAATCTCGCCTTCGCCGGACTGGTTGGAGGACATGCTGCCATTGGCGAGGACGAAGCCCGCCATGCCCTGCGGGGCGAGGTGGTGGATGAAGTGCTGCACCCACGCGAAGTTGGCGTTGCCCTTCGGCGGGACGCCGAACTGCCAGCGCACGTCGTCGTCCTTGCGGAACCAGTCGGAATCGTTGAAGGGCGGGTTGGCGATGACGAAGTCGGCGCGAAGGTCGGGGTGCAGGTCGCGGCGGAAGGTGTCGGCGTGCTCCGGGCCGAGGGAAATTCCGAATGATGAATTTCGAATGACGAACGGGCGCGATTTCTTCACTTCGACACTCACAATTCGGACTTCGCACTTTGCCACGCCGCCGGAGCCGCAGGCGGGGTCGTAGATGCGGCCATTGTCCTTCGCTGCGCTCACGACCTGCGGTGAGGCTTCGCTTTGAAGAAATGCGCTGCCGCGCAGAGCAGTGTAGGGTGCGAGCATCTCGACGAGCAGGCGCACGACGCAGGACGGCGTGTAGAACTGCCCGCCGTTCTTCCCCTCGGCGCTGGCGAACTGGGTGAGGAAGTATTGATTCGCTACGCTTACCCTGCGGGCAGTCTGCGGCTGGCTATCTCCGCTGCGCTCCGGCTCCGCCGCGTCCATGTTGTTGCGGAGCTTGTCGGCGGCGCGCCAGAGCTTGGCCTCGAAGCCAAGATTGGCGGTGGAGTCGGCGGGTTTGCTGGATGTTTTGCGTACCATGCGGGAGTTTTCCTATCCAAGCAGGGGATGGCCTGAAAGGCAAGACAGGGGGACGGGAGACTTTGAGACCGTGAGAAGAGGAGACTTGGAGACTTGGAGTTGGGGTGATTCCGGGGTGTTTTCGGTGGTTTTGGTCCGGATTTGGCGATTCCGGGGTGGGATATGGCTCGATCCTAGCCGGGATGGCGGGTGATCCGGCGGCGGTGATGGCGGTGTCCTTGCCGGGGCGTTCGGTGATCCGGGGACGCTGGCGCGTCTTCTGTGTCGGGATGGCTCAAGTCAGGGCGGCGGGTGAATGCGCCCCCTGCATAACAGAGGATCCCGCTCATGGGCAAACCGAAAGGCGCTGGCAGGCGTGCCCGCCATCTTACGGCTGCACTTTCGGCGGCTGAGGCACGGCGTCGGGTTCGAAGTCGAGCACGCTCTGGTGGGTGCGCAGAGCCTGGCGGGCTTTGTCAAAGAAGGCGCCGAGATCCCCGGCGTTGGCGGCGTTTTTGTCCTCAATGAGGTCGGCGAGCTTTTTCAGCGTGCCCTCGGCGTCGAGGTTGACGGCGCGCATGGAGCGCTGGGCGGAGGCATAGACGGTGTCGAACTTGGCCTGCGCCTCGGCGAAGGCGCGGCGCGCGCCCTCCTCGCGCAACTGCTCCCTTTCCGCTTCGCGGAAGTCCTTGCTGAACATGCGCTTGAAGAATCCGAAGCGGGACTTCGGCTTCTCGCCGGCGGTCTCGGAGGCGGCGTCCTCGAGGTAGTCGCGCAGGGCGGTGAACTCGGCCAGGGGCTTTTGATACTGCTTCTGGAGGAAGCCGATGCCGCTGGTGATGGCGGTGAGTTTTTCGACCTCGATCCTGGAGAGCTGCTGGCCGGCCTTCACGCGGCTTTCGAGGAGGTTGATGTATTCGATGGTCTGCCTGTTGCCGGCGAAGATGCTCTCAAACTCCTTGTAAGCGGCGGCCATCTGGGTGCGCTGGCTCTGGCGCAGCTCGTTGAGTTTTTTGTCATGCTCGTCGTTGAGGGACTGGAGCGCTTTCTGATGCTGGTCGTTTTGCGCGGCCAGGGCGCTCCGCATCTCCTGGGTGAGTCTTTCGACTTCCGCGAGGTGGGCGGTCTTCAGCGACTCCACCTCGGCGTGCAGGCGGCCGGCGTCGGAGTGGTAATGCCAGATGCCATAGAGCAGGGAGAGGACGACGAGGGCGAAGGTGATGTTGCGCGCGTTCATGGGAAGGGGAAGGGGGTTCGCGGGTACTCCTGCGCGCGCGGCCGGAATGCGCAAGGTTCATTCCCGGAAACTGCGGGGTTTTTGCTCCGCGTTTTTGCGGCGGGAACGGTGCGGTCCCGATGGCGGCTTGCTTTCCGGGCAATCCGGCGTTTTGATGCGCGCCTCAACCCCGCTCATGGAATCCCTCGAAACCGCGCGCTTGTGCGCCAAATACGCCGATGAAAAAAAAGCGGCCGACCTCGTCCTGCTCGACCTGCGGGGCATCTCGCCGGTGACGGACTTTTTCGTCATCTGCACGGCCACGTCGAACCCGCATCTGCGCGCCGTGCGCGACGAGGTGGTCGAAAGGATGCGCGAGGATCACGACATGAAGCCGCTGGGCGGCGACGGCTCGTATGAAAGCCAATGGCTGGTGGTGAACTACCCGAATGTGCTGGTGCATGTGCTCAGCCCGGAGAAGCGGGAGTTTTACAGGCTGGAGGAACTCTGGGGTGACGCTCCGCGCCTGCCATGGGAGGAGGGCGCGCCCGCCGCCGCCGAAGTGAAGCCGCCCGCGAAGAAGGCTGCGGCCAGGAAAGCCGCCGCGAAAAAAGCGCCAAAAAAAGCGGCCGCAAAAAAAGCGGCCGCAAAGAAGACGCCCGCGAAAAAGGCGGCGCGGCGGAAGGATGGGTAACCTGCCTGGCTGAACGGTTTTTTAGAATGAGCGTCCGGCCATGGTGCCGCGCGTGACTCCGATCTGGGAGCGGGCCTTGAGCGCGCGCCAGATGTCGCCGCCGCTGCTGCCGGAAAGCAAATCCTGGTAGGCGGAGATGACGCGGAGCGCTTCCGCGGCGTCCTCCTCCAGCAGCTCCACCCGGTAGTCGCGCAGGCCCGCTGCCATGAGGTCCGCGAAGAACTGCGCGCCGGTCTGCGGCACGGCGTTGAAGAGGGTGTTGCGGCAGCCGACGTCGGCCTTGAGCGGGTGCTCCATGCCGACGCGGTCGCGCAGGTGGACGCGGTGCCTCTCGCACGGGCGGCCGCAGTTGGTGAAGTCCGTGCCCTCGGAGAGAAAGGCGGCGAAGGCGCAGTGCTCCATGTGAAACATGGGCATGTGCTGGTGCAGGGTGATCTCGAACCACTGCGGCGGCGCGGCGCGCAGCAGGTCGAGCACTTGCTCGATGGTGAGATCGTAGCTGATGGTGAGGCGCCCAAGTCCGGTGTCTTTGAGGAAGCCGGCGGTGAGCGGGTTGGCGGTATTGAGGGAAAAATCTCCGATGGCGGGCAGGCCGGCGTCTTTGAAAAAGGCGATGCCGCCGAGGTTGCGGATGAGCACGCCGCAGGGCTGCGCGCGGGCGATGAGTTTGAAGAAGCCGGCCTCGCCGGATTTCTGAATGCGCGGCGTGGCGAGAAACACGGAGGCGCCGCCCTGCGCGCGCACGCGCCCCACCACATCGCCATAGAGGCGGATGTCCTCGAAGTCGGCGTAAAGGCGCGTGACGCCGCTGTCGAGCGCGGCCTGGACATGCTCAAAGGTGCGGCAGAGCACATGCAGGCGCGGCGGCTCATCGCCGGCGGGCGCGCGCATGGCGCTGACGGCTGCGAGCATTTCATCAAGGCTGGAACGGGGAGCGGAGGAGGGCGCGGCTGCTGGAGCCTCGCTGTTTTGCGAGACTTGCCCCACCAGGGCGCGGCGCATGCGGTTCAGCTCGCTGACCGGGAGCATGACCGCGCCTTCGACGCGCATGTCCAGAGATCCGAGTTCATAGGTGGTGGCGCCCAGACGGCCCAGCTGGTTTTGCAAAATCTCGCGTGTCAGCGGACTGCGCTCCGCGGGTTGAAGAGCGGTGGCGGACTCCACACGGGCACGCGGCGCGTCGCATTCGAGCAGGAGGGGCGCGCCCGCTTTGCCGCTGACGGCGAGATCGAGCCGGGTCTTGCGGCGCTGTGGAATCTCCCCCTGCCAGGTCTGGCGCAGGCGTTGTTCGAGCACCTGGTCGCCGGTTTTGAAGACGCGCGTGCCGGGGGGGATGCGGGAGGTGTCGAGCCGGCCGCGCTGGAACTCGATCCAGCGTCCGCGGATGCCATAGACGCGGCCGCCCTGCTCGTCGTTGGTGTCGTGAAGGTTCTCGAAGGCGAGTCCGTCCCCGGTTTTCAGATGGGCGGGGACGCTTTCGAGTTCCACGGCGTCGCGGGCGGTGGAGCGCACGACACCGGCGGGCATGCCGCGTTTTTTGCCGTAGATGGCGCCGACGAGCTCCTGGTGGTTGACGCCGTGCATCCAGCCGGAGTAGAGGCCGCGTGAGAAGGTCATCTCCAGCTCGTAGCGGTCATCCTCGGTGAATGCGGCGGGCGCGCCGGGAGCGGCGAGGGCGGAGTCAATGGCCTTGCGATACACGCGGGTGACGGCGGCGACGTATTCGGGGGTCTTGAGCCGGCCTTCGATCTTGAAGCTGCGGATGCCGAGTTCGATGAGGCGCGGGATTTCCCTCACGGCGGCGAGGTCCTGCGGGCTGAGGAGGTAGCGCTTGTCGCCGAGATCGCGCGGCTCGCCATCCACGAGCATCTCATAGGGCATGCGGCAGGCCTGCGCGCACTCGCCGCGGTTGGCGCTGCGCTGGCCGAGGGACTCGCTGGTGAGGCACTGGCCGCTGTAGGCCACGCAGAGCGCGCCGTGGACGAAGACTTCCAGCGGCAGCGCCGGATTTTCTTCCGCGTGGAAGCGCTCCAGCTCGCGCAGGCTTAGTTCGCGCGCGAGCACGGCCTGGTCAATGTCGAGCTTGCGAGCCAGTTCGAGCCCCTCCGGCGAGGTGAGGGTCATTTGTGTGCTGGCGTGAAGGCGCAGGCGCGGAGTGAGGGCCTTGACCAGGCGCGCGAGGCCGATGTCCTGTACGATGACTGCATCCACGCCGGATTGTTCGAGGAGTTGAAGCTGTCCTGCCGCGTCCGGCAGTTCGCGGGTGAAGATGAGCACGTTGAAGGCGCAGTAACCTTTGACTCCGTGCCGATGCAGAAAGCGCATGAGTTCCGGCAGGTCTTCCGCAGTGAAGTTGTCCGCCCTCATGCGCGCATTGAAGCGCGGCAGGCCGAAATAAATGGCATCGGCCCCGTTGGCCACGGCGGCGCGGGCGCAGTCCCAGTTGCCGGCGGGGGAGAGGAGTTCGGGGAGGTGAGACTGAATCATGAGCCTGCGAGACTAACCCCAAACCCAGTCGAGGAAAGAAATCTCAAATTACTGTTCATTAACACAACTTAAAATCATTTTATTCACAATATTGGAGATTTTCCAAAAAAAGCGAAATGCACTATTTACATCTCTTGGATTTCCGAATATTAAGATGACGAAAATAGGTCGCAGAGATTAATTATCAACGCTGACCTTGGCTTCCAGGCTGCTTTCCCGAAGATCTGCCATGACATCGTCAACGCTAAACATTTTTTCCAATTTTTGGAGTATTTTCCAGAAAAAAGAAATCCTGCGCGGGAACGGGCAGCGCAGCTCGGCGTTGCAACCGCGTTTTTTTGAATTTTTCCAGGTGGGGGTGTGGCCATGGTTTGGAGCTTCGGAGGCCATGGATGAACAGATGCCCTGGGGCAGGGGAAAGTGTGTGTCGCGTCCGCAAGGTGGGGATCATGAGCCTGAATCACAGCCTCCGCACGATTCGGAAGGCGGCAGACAGACGCCCTTTTATCATTTGCCGGTCTTGACGCAGCAGGTGCTGGACTTTTTGCAGCCACGCTCCGGCAAGCTATTTCTTGATGGCACAGTCGGAGGGGGAGGTCACGCGGAGGCGCTGCTCCAGCATGGCGCCCGGGTGGTCGGAATGGATCAGGACGAGGAGGCGCTGGATCATGTGAAACGCAGGCTGGCTTGTTATGAGGACAGGTTTTGCGCGCTGCGCGGGAACTTTCGCGACTTTCCCAAGGTGCTGGGCGAGGCGGGAGTCAGCGGGCTGGATGGCATCCTGGTTGACATAGGTGTGAGCAGCAGGCAGCTCGACTCGGCGGAAAGAGGGTTTTCGTTTCAGAAGGACGGCCCGCTGGACATGCGCATGGATCGCGGCGCCTCATTGACTGCGGCGCATGTGGTCAACGGTTATGAGTTGGAGAATCTGGCGCGCGTGATCCGCGAATTCGGCGGAGAGCCTCATGCCATGCGCATCGCGCGGGCGATCGTGCGCGAGCGCGCGAGGCAGCCCTTCACCAGCACCCTGCAGCTGGCGGAATTGATTGAGCGCGCTTGTCCGGGGCGCGGGCGCAAACATCCCGCAACACTGACCTTTCAGGCGCTGCGCATCGAGGTGAACCAGGAGATCGCCGCGTTGCGGGAGTTTTTGCAGGAGGCTCCGCGCTGGCTGAAACCCGGAGGGCGGCTGGTGGTCATTTCGTTCCACTCGACAGAGGACCGGGAAACCAAGCAGGCATTCCAGCGGATGAGCGCGCCATTCCTCGACAAAAAAGAGTGGGCCAGTCCGCGTCCGAACCCGGACTGCCTGCTGCGAGTGCTGACGCGCAAGCCTGTCGAGGCGGCGGAGGCGGAAGTGACGCTGAACCCGCGCGCGCGAAGCGCCCGCCTGCGCGCCGCAGAGAGACTCCCCGCATGAAAAACCGCCGCAACAGCTCCGGCCTCAGCCTGCCGCGCCTCTCGGCGCTGCTCACCATCATTGTGCTGCTGCTGCTGACGGCGCTCAGCGTGGTGGTGAACAAAAACCGCATCACCGCGCTGGCGGACCAGCAGCGCCTGGTGGAGCAGGAGACCCGTCTGCTGAAGTTTGAGATCACCAACCTGGACAACAAGATCGGCACCCAGCTTCTCGACAAAAAGCGGGTCTCGGGCGTGCTGGCGGACAAAGCCCTGCAGCTCCAGGAAATCAACAAGGACGCCAGATCCGTCATTTACCTGAAATCCGCCTCCATTCCGGTGGCTCAAAACAGCTCTCCCCAGTGAACCCAGCCGCCAAACCAGCCCGCCCATGCCGCCATGCAGCCGAGCTTCGCCGCATGATCCTCGCCGCCAGCCTTCTCGTGACGGGTTTTTCCGCCGTGGTGTGGCGACTTTATGACCTGCATGTGCGCCAGGCGCCGCGTCTGGCGGAGCTGGCCGCGGCCAAGTTTCGCGAGGAGCGCGTGCTGCTGGCGCGGCGCGGCACCATCAAGGACTTCAGCGGCAGGCTCCTTGCTTATGACGAGCAGGTCCATGAGCTGCGCACCAACCAGGTGCATCTGCACGAGCTGCCCACCATCAAGCCCTGCCTGGCTGCTGTGAAGGGCATGACGGTCCGTGAATTGACCCTCAAGATGAGCGACCGCGCCATCTTTGACGCTTACCACGACCATGTCTCCAGGGCGCTGGCCGCCAAGCTGGGCCGGCAGGTGCCGGAGATGCTGGCCGTGGTCAAGTCCAAGGAGCCTGTGCAGACACTGGTCCGTGAAATGGACGACGAAAAATCCGCTGAGTGGGCCGGGTATCTCGAAGCCATGCAGATCAAGGGGGTGTATGTGAAGCCCGCGGTGAAGCGCAGCTACCCCGCCGGGAACAGCATGGCGTTGATCGTTGGCGGCACCGCGCCGGGCAAGGGCGGCACCTATGGCATTGAAAAGGGCCGCGAGTCCATTCTTCATGGCGAGAATGGCAGCGTGCAGATCGAGCGGAACAAGCGCGGGGAGGAGATGCTGCTTTACCGCGGCGAGATGATAGACCCGCGCCACGGCAGCGGCCTCCACCTGACTCTGGACCTGGCTTTGCAGGAGGCCGTGGACAAGATCCTGATCGAGGCGCACAACCGCTGGAAAGCCACCCGCAGCATGGCCGTGGTCACCGAGGTCACCACCGGCACGGTGCTGGCGATGAGCTCCCTGCCCGCCCACGACCGCGCGCTGGCCGGCCAGTCTGAAGCCACAAACTGGGAGCACTTCGCCGTGAACAAACCCTACGAACCCGGTTCCACTTACAAGATCGTGGCATTCACCGCAGCTCTTGACCAGCGCAAGATCACGGTGGACGAGCGTTTCGACTGCCACTGGGGCAAGTATCACGACCCGGTTCTCAATTTCGACCTCGAAGACTTGACCAAAATGGGCACCGTGCCAGCGCGTGATGTGTTCACCCATTCGAGCAACATCGGCACCTACAAAATCTTCAAGAAAACAGGCCAGGCTGTGTTTCTCGACTACACACGGCGCTTTGGCTTTGGCAGCGCCACTGGCTGCGGCATTCCCGGTGAAAGCGCGGGCAAGATAAACTGGAGCAACTGGTCGAACACGACCTACTCCAGTTTTCCCATGGGTTACGAGGTGGAGGTGACTCCCCTGCAAATGGCGCTGGCCATGGGCGCGCTGGCAAACAACGGACTTCTCATGAAGCCGCGCCTCGTGGATCGCGTGACCAGTGAGAGGGGAGTCGAGCATTTGCAGCCGGAAGTGGCGGGCCAAGTCTGCTCCGGGCGCACCGCGCAGATGATGCGCGAACTGCTCAAAAACGTCGTCGCCAAAGGCACCGGCAAAGCCGCGGAGATCGAAGGCATTGAAGTGGCTGGCAAGACAGGCACCGCGCAGCGTTTTGACCCCGAAATGGTCACAGGCTACAGGAAGGACGGCACGCCCAAAAAAGGCGGCTATCGCAAAGACCAGTGGGTTGTCTCCTTTGCCGGCTTCGCGCCGGCCAATGATCCAAAAATCGCTTGTGTCGTGGTGTTGGACAATCCGAAAAAGTCGCTGGACACCGACGTCATCGGCGGAGGCGCGGTGGCCGGGCCTGTCTTCGCGCGCATCGTCGAGGAAACCTTGAAACAACTCAGCGTCAGACCCCAGCGTCCGCTGGCCTTGAAAGGAGGCGGTCAATGAAGTTGAGGGACATCGTCGCCCGGCTGGAGCAGCCCGTTGTGTCCGGCAGCCTTGACACGGACATCCGCGCGCTGGCCTATGATTCACGCAAGGTTGGTCCGGGCGCGGCCTTCTTCGCGCTGCGCGGAGCGCAGGCGGACGGCCACGATTTCATTCAGGCCGCCATGACTGCGGGAGCCGCCGCCATTATTGCCGAGACCGCGCCGCCTGCGGATGCGGTCATCCCCTGGGTTCATGCGCGCTCCACGCGCCGCGCACTGGCCGCCGCCGCCGCCGCCCTGCATGATGATCCGGGGCGCGTGCTGGCGCTTGCCGGCATCACGGGCACGAATGGCAAGACCACCACAGCCTTTCTTTTGCACGACCTGCTCAACCAGGGGCAGAAGCGCGCCGGTCTCATCGGCACCGTCTCCTGGGACACTGGCGCGCGCAAGCCGAAGCCGGCCACCCACACCACGCCCGAGTCCCTGGAGATTCAAGGACTGCTCTCTGAAATGCGCGACAATGGCTGCCGCACCTGCGTCATGGAGGTCAGCTCGCATGCCCTGGACCAGGAGCGCGTCCACGGGCTGGATTTTGCCGCCGGCATTTTCACCAACCTCACCCAGGACCATCTCGACTACCACGGCACGATGGAGAAATACTTCGCGGCCAAGGCGCGCTTGTTTGAAAAGATCGCCGCGCAAAAAACAGGCCGCATGGTCGTCAATGGCGACGATGCCTGGGGGCGCAAGCTCATCACCCGCTTCGAGGGCACCGGCAAGGTCGTTCGTTACGGCTTCGGCGCGGGGCTGGAATTCCGCGCCACCAATGTGCGCTATGATGTGACCGGCACCACCTATGAGTTGGAGGCGCTGGGACGGCACTTGCTGGTGCGCCTGCCTCTGATCGGCGACTTCAATGTCTATAACTCCCTGGCCGCGCTGGCTGGCGCCCATGCCATGGGCCTCAACCTGCGCGAAAGCGTCGCTCATCTGAAAAGCGCCCCGCAAGTCCCGGGCCGTCTTGAGCGCGTCACCGACCAGACGCGCTTCCACGTCTATGTGGACTACGCGCACACGCCGGACGCCATCGAGAACGCCTTGCGCACTCTGCGCGCCCTCCGGCCGCGCCGCATCATCACCGTCTTCGGCTGCGGCGGCGACCGCGACCGCACCAAGCGCCCGAAGATGGCGGCCGCCGCCGAGGCCGGCAGCGATGTTTGTGTCCTAACCTCGGACAACCCGCGTTTTGAGGATCCCGAGGCCATCATTGCCGACACGATCAAAGGCTTCGCGCGTCCGAAAAACCATGCCGCCATCGCGGACCGCCGCCAGGCCATCCGCGCGGCCCTGGAGCACGCGCAGGGCGGGGACATCGTGCTTGTGGCCGGCAAAGGGCACGAGGACTACCAGGACATCCAGGGCAAAAAACACCCCTTCGACGACCGCCGCGTGGTGCGGCAGACACTCAACGACCTCTTCCACGAGCGCGACGCGGAAGCCGCCGAGCGCGAGGCCCTGCGAGAGCAGGAAATGAGGGACCAGGACATGCGAGGCCCTTGGCGTGATTAAATGATGAAAGCCATTCCACTCCAAACGCTGCTTTCCTTCTGCCCCGGCATCGTCCGCAGGGCGGGGGATTCTACGCGCGCGGTGACGCGGGTGGTCACTGACTCGCGCGCGGTTCAGCCTGGGGACGTGTTCGTGGCTTTGAAGGGGGAGAGGTTTGACGCGCATGATTTCATCCCGCAAGCGGCTGCGTCAGGCGCCTCGGCTGTGATCGTGAGCCATGTGGATGAAAAATGGAGCCTGCCGGAGCACTGCGCGCTGATGGAGGCGCCGGACACGCTGACGGCGCTGCAAAATTTGGCGCGCGGCTACCGCTCATGGCACCAGCCGCTCCTCATCGGCCTAACTGGCAGCAATGGCAAGACCACGACCAAGGACTTCGCCGCCGCCGTCATGTCGGCGAAGTTCCAGACCCGCGCCACGGCGGGGAACCTGAACAACCACATCGGCGTGCCGCTGACTCTTCTCTCGCTCCAGGATGGCGATGAGTGCGCCGTCGTCGAGATGGGCATGAACCATCCCGGCGAGATCAGGACACTGGTGGACACAGCCCTGCCGGATGCAGCCATCCTGACCAACGTGGGCATCGCCCACATCGAGCACATGGGCAGCCGCGATGCCATCGCGTGGGAAAAAGGCACCCTGCCCGCGAACGTGCCCGGCGGCGGCACCGTCGTGCTGCCCGCGGATGACGACTACACGCCGCTCATCGCGCGGCATTGCCAGGCGCGGGTGCTCACCGCCGGCATCGAGTCCGGTGATGTCAGCGCCTCGGAACTTGAGCGGGTGGAAAACGGCACGCGCTTCAAACTCGATTTCCGCGGGGAAAGCGCGGAAGTTTTCCTCCCCGTCATCGGCCGCCACATGGTGGTGAACGCGGCGCTGGCCGCCTGCATGGGCTGGGCGCAGGGCATCGCCCCGGAGGACATCGCCGCCGCGCTTTCCAGGGCGTGCATCACCGGCGGGCGCATGCAGGTGCTCGACATCGGCGGAGTCGTTTTCATCAACGACTCGTACAATGCCAATCCAGACTCTGTCATGGCCGGCATTCTGGCGCTAAGGACCACCGGCAAAGGCCGCAAACACGCCGTGCTCGGGCGCATGGGCGAGCTGGGAGCGCGCGCGGAGGAGGAGCACGCGCGCATCGGTCGAAGCGCGGCCAGCACCCTCGACTCCGTCATCACCGTGGGTGACGGAGAGGCGCGGCTGATCAGCCAGGCGGCGGCGGACACGGAGTCTTTCGACCCCTGCCACACCGCTCATTTTGCCACGCATGAGGAATGCGCCGCGCACCTGCGCCAGCTCGTGAAGCCGGGGGATGCCGTGCTTGTCAAAGGCAGCCGCTCGACGCGCATGGAGCGCGTGCTCGAACTTTATCAGCAATCATGATCTACTGGCTCTACGAACTTCGAAACTGGCTCGAGGCCGGGCAATGGATCACGGTGGACTCCCTGGTTTACAAGGTGCTGAACATTTTCCGCTACCACACCTTCCGCGCCGGCGGGGCGGCGGTCACGGCGTTTTTTCTGTCCGTGTTTTTCGGCGGCTGGCTCATCCGCAAGCTCATCTCCCTGAAAATCGGCCAGCCCGTGCGCACCGCCGAGGAGGTCAACAAGCTCTACGAGTTGCACGGGAAAAAAGCGGGCACGCCCACCATGGGCGGCATTCTCATCGTGGGCGCCATTCTCGTCTCCACGCTGGTCTGGGCCAAGTGGGACAACCTCATGGTTTGGATCATCCTTTTTGCCACGCTCGGCCTCGGCGCGCTCGGTTTTTGGGACGACTATCTGAAGATCAGCAAGAAGAACTCCAAAGGCGTCAGCGCCCGCGCCAAGCTTGTCTGGCAGGGTGGTGTCGCCTTCGCGGCCGGTCTTGCCTTTTGCTACCTCATGCCTCCGGACGTGCTGGTGGACCAGGCCAGCAAGGCGGGGCAGGACGCCCCCATCCTGCACATGGGCGGCACGGAGACCTACCGGGCTTTGTATGTGCCTTTTCTCAAGGAGCCGCTAATCGCCGACATGGGATTCTTTGCCGTGCTGCTCTTCACCCTGGTCATCGTGGGGGCTTCGAACGCGGTGAACCTCACCGACGGACTCGACGGCCTGGCCACGGGCTGCTCGCTGACGACCGCCCTGGCCTACATGGTCTTCGGCTACGTCTGCGGCAACGCCAACTACTCCGAATATCTCGGCGTGGCGCATCACTCACTGGCCAATGAACTGCCCATCATCGCCATGTCGCTCGCGGGCGCCTGCCTCGGCTTTCTTTGGTTCAACGCCCACCCCGCCCGCATGTTCATGGGTGACACCGGCTCGCTAGCGCTCGGCGGCTGCATCGCCACACTGGCCATTGGCTGCAAGCAGGAGATCGTGCTCGTGCTTGTCGGCGGAGTCTTCGTCATGGAGGCGGCGAGCGTCATGATCCAGGTGGCCAGCTTCAAGACCCGCGGGAAGCGCGTCTTCAGAATGTCCCCCATCCACCATCATTTCGAGCTGGGCGGCTGGCATGAGAACCAGGTCATCGTCCGCTTTTGGATCCTCTCCATCCTCTTTGCCCTCATGGGACTCGCCTCCCTGAAACTGCGTTGAACTTCAAACCGCCTTTTCTCCAAGCCTTGATGTCACTCCAGGATCAAAACATCGCCATTCTCGGCGCCGGCCGCAGCGGTCTCGGCGCCGCGCGCCTCGCGCGTCTGCATGGCGCCCGGGTGACGGTCATGGACGAGGGCGACCCCGCGCGCATCGCGCCGGCGTTGGAGAAACTTCACGCCGAGGGTTTTGACACGCTCCCGGGCGCGCCGGCGCGCGACCTGGTGGTGAGGCCGGGGGAATGGAGCCGGGCGGTCATCAGCCCCGGACTCGACGCGGGCTGGCCTTTGCCAAAAAAATTCACCAGTGCCGGAGTGCCGCTCACAGGTGAAATGGAGTTCGGCTACGGCTTTTGCCGGACGTCCCTGGCGGCCATCACCGGCACCAATGGCAAGAGCACATGCACGGAGATCACCGCCGCCGTCTTCAATGGCTGCGGTCTGAAATCCCTCCCCTGCGGCAATCACGGCGTCAGTCTCAGCGAGGTCGTGGCCTCGGGGGAAAACTACGACGTGCTCGCCCTGGAGGTCAGCAGCTTCCAGCTCGAGACCATTCGCGCCTTCCGTCCGCGCGTGGCCGTGTGGTTGAACTTCGCGCCCGACCATCTGGACCGCTATCCGGGCATGGAGGAGTACTTTTCCGCCAAGGCGCGCATTTTTGAAAACATGACCGGGGAAGACCTGGCCGTGGTGCGCGCCGGAGAGCCGGTCAACAGCGGCGCGGCGCGCCGTGTCACCTTTTCGGCGCATGGCATGGAGGCGGACTGGACATGGGCGGACAGCGTCATCCGGCATCCCGGCGGCGAGGCGCCAACCGGCGGCATCCGCCTGCGCGGACGGCACAACATGGAGAACCTCCTGGCCGCGCTCATCGCCTGTCAGAGCTTTGGTTTGGACGTGCCGGACATGCTGCGCGCCGCCGCCGGGTTTGAGCCTCCGGCGCATCGTTGCGAGCTGGTGCGCGAATGGCGCGGGCGGGAGTTCATCAACGACTCGAAGGCCACCAATCTCCATGCCCTCAATGCATGCCTGCTCGCCATGGACCGGCCCGTGATCCTCATCGCCGGCGGCAAGGACAAGCAGCTCGACTACGCGCCGCTGCTGGCCAGCCTTCCCGGCCGCGTGCGCGCCATGGTCCTCATCGGCGAGATCGCTCCCGCCCTGCACTCGCTATTTTCCCCGCATCTGCCCTGCGAGCGCGCCGCGGACATGGACGAGGCCGTGCGGCGCGCCGCGCGCCTCTCCCAGGAGGGCGACCTCGTCCTCCTCAGTCCGGGCACCTCCAGCTTCGACATGTACACCGGCTACGCACAGCGCGGGGAGGCCTTCCGCGCCGCCGCACTTTCACTCCATTGAACCCGCCAACTCCCGAACACCATGAGCACCACAAGGCAAAAGAAAATGCTGCTGCCGGATTCCCCCAGGCGGCGGAAAATCAAACAGCACCAGATGATCGTGGCCACCGTCACCGAGGAGGAGGGCTTCAACCCGCCCGTGCCCCACACCGACACGCTGAGACTGCTTGTCGCCATCTTCCTCATTCACGCCGTCGTCATCGGCGCCATCATCGGCTACGACCGCATGAGCGGCGTGACCGAGGAGACACGCACGATGAAAAAAGACACCCGTGGCGAGGCCGTCCCGAGCGTGCTGCCGCCCTCCGCGGTCAACACCGATCTGCTGCAAAAGGAGTATCCCATCGAAGAATACGCCACTTATGAATGGCGCTCCGGCGACTCGCTGCCCAAGGTGGCGGAAAAACTGCGCGTGCCGCAGGACCTGCTCGTGCGCCTGAACATGCTGGACAAGGGGGCGCAGATCGCCACGAACACCATTCTGCGTTATCCCAGGCAGCCCGCCGTCAAGGCCGTCGGTATTGGTGTTGCTGGAGCGGACGGCCTGCCGCCGGTGACCGCCGTGGCATTTGAGCCGCCGCCGCCCGCGGGCAGCCTGGCCGCGTCCTCGCCTTCCATCGGTCTCGAAATGCCTGGTGAGGCGCCTTTCAGCCTCTCTCCCAACATCATGCATGAGCTGGCCCAGGGGCCCGATCTCGGCTCCGGCGCGGTGTCGGCTCCAGATTCGCCGCCGCCGGCGCAGCCCGTCGCGGAAAAAACCCCGGCAGTCCAGGACCAGCCGCCGCCCGCGCCTCCGCCTGTGGTGAAAACGGCCGGGGAAAAGCCCGTGCCCAAGGCCATACCGGTCCCGCGTTCCTACACGCCCCCCGCTCCCCCCGCCGCGCGCAAATCCGCGCCGCCGCCGGCGGTCAAGCCCGCCCCACAGAGGCAGGGGGCATCCCATGTTGTCAGGCCGGGTGAGAATCTTTACCGCATCGCCGCGCGGTACAAGGTGGATGTGAAATCCATCCAGGACGCCAACAAGCTCAAAAATCCGGACCACATCCGCGAAGGCATGAAGTTGCTCATTCCCGCCAAATAAAAGCACTCACATGGCCAGACGCTCCGTTTTCATCCTGCTGGCGGCCGTGCTTTTACTCACGGGGCTGGGCATCACCATGCTGGCCAGCACCAGTGTTTATTCCGTGAAGGCTGGCGAGGACTACGTCACCGTCTGGAAGCAGTGCGTCTCCGCCGGTGTGGCCTTGCTGGCGGGGCTGATCGCGGCCCTGGTGGATTACCACGTCTGGCACCGGCTGCGCTGGTGGATTTACGGACTCGCCTGCGCGGGGCTGGCGCTTTGTTTCGAATGGCACCTGGCAAAGCTCGCCGGCTATGAGCCGTTGATCGGCGTCTGGAAAGGCGGTGCCGCGCGCTGGTTGAAAACGGGCCTGGGCGACATGCAGTTGCAGCCTTCGGAGTTTGCAAAAATCGCCCTCATCATCGCCCTCGCGGGCTGGTTCGTCGCGCATGAGGGAAAGGAGCGCACATTCAGGCACGGCCTGCTGCTGCCCGGTCTCATCCTTGGCGGCGTCACTGGCTTGATCGGACTGGAGGTTGACCTTGGCAATGGCAGCCTCGCCATCGCCGTCGGCATGGGCATCCTCTTTGTGGCGGGCACCCGCGCGCGCTATTTGACCATCCTTGGCGGATTGGGTGGCGCGCTGCTGGCGGCGGGCATCTGGCTGGCGCCGAAGCGGTTCGAGCGCGTCATCGCCATCTTTGACCTGGAGAAGTACAAGGACGGAGTCGGTCTCCAGCAGTGGATCTCCTGGCTCGCCTTCGGCTCCGGCGGCCTGGACGGGCGCGGGCTTGGCGAGGGGCGCATGAAGCACTCCTACCTGCCCGAGGCGCACACCGACTTCATTTTTCCCATGATCGGGGAGGAGATCGGCCTTTGGGGCAGCCTGGGCACCCTGCTGATCTTCGTCGTCATCGCCCTCTGCGGCATGTCCATCGCCATGCACGCGCCGGACCGCTTCGGCCGCCTGCTGGGCTTTGGTCTCACCCTGCTCATCAGTCTGGAAGCGCTCTTGAACATGGGCGTCACCACTGTTTTGCTGCCGAACAAGGGCCTGCCCATGCCTTTCGTCTCGTACGGGGGCTCCAGCCTTGTGGCCGCCATGGTGGCGGTGGGCATCCTTGTCAACATTCACTGTCGCAGCACCCATTCCGCGCGTGACCAGCTCCCGCTGATCCGCAGGGACAAGCGCTGGACGCCCCAGATTTGATTTTCCGTGAAACCATCCTCGAAAAAGCCCGCCCATGTGCTCATCGCCTGCGGCGGCACCGGCGGGCACCTGTTCCCCGGCATCGCCGTCGGTGAGGTGCTCGCCGCGCGCGGGCACCCTGTCACCCTTTTCATCAGCGAGAAAAAAATAGACGCCATCGCCGCCTCCGGTCACAAGGAGCTGCGGTTCGAAAAAATGCCCTTCCTGGCCATGCCGAAGCCGTGGTCGCCCAAAATGCCCGGCTTCCTGCTCGGAGTCTGGCGCGGCATTCAGGCCTCGCGGAAATTCATCCGCGACAACGACGTGGCTCTCGTCCTCGGCATGGGCGGCTTCACCTCCTTCGCCCCGCTCTATGCCGGGCGCAAGGAAGGCCGCCACACCCTCATCCACGAGAGCAACGCCATCCCCGGCAAGGCCAACCGACTCAACGCCCGCTACTCCGGCACCGTCCTCTGCGGCCTCGGCGCGTGCAAAAGCGCCTTCGCCTCTCACCCCGACGTGCGTGTCACCGGCACCCCCGTGCGCTCCAGCATGAAGACCGCCTCCAAGGAGGACCCCCACGCCTTCTTCAAGCTCGACAAAAACAAAAAAACCCTCCTCGTCATGGGCGGAAGCCAGGGCGCGCGCGGCATCAACCGAGTCGTCGGCATGACCCTCGATCACTTTGAAAAAATGGATGTCCAGGTCCTCCACATCGCCGGTCCCGGCGACTATGAGGAAGTGCGCGACACCTATGCCCGCCACCCCATGCTCTCCCAGCATGTCGCCGCCTTCTGCCACCGCATGGACCTCGCCTGGCGCGTCGCCGATCTCGCCCTCGCCCGCAGCGGAGCCTCCACCATGGCCGAGATCGCCCTCTTTGGCGTGCCCAGCCTGCTTGTGCCCTACCCCTTCGCCGCGGATGACCACCAGACGCGCAACGCCGAAGTCTTCGCCAATGCCGGCGCCGCATTGCTGCTGCCCGAGTCCGGCCTCAATGCCGAAGTCCTCGCCGACGCCGCGCGCTCCATCCTCCAGGACGGGCGCAAAGCCGCCGAAATGCGCCGCGCCGCAGGCAGTCTCGCCGTGCGCGACGCCGCGCAAAAAATCGCCACCCTCATCGAAAAGACCCTCAAAAACCAGACCGGCGCCAAACGCTGAGAAGCGCGCGCCGCCGCCAACGGGTCAACTTGGGAGCGGGAAAAAAACACGAATCACACGGACGGGCACGGATTCAGCCCCGCCCGCCTCATTGGCTGTGCAGCGCCGCGATGGCGATGTTTGCCTGCCGCAGGCGGGATGAGATCTCCCTCATGAACGCCTGGAGCAGCCTGATCTTCAGTTCGGGGTGCGTCTCCGACAGCGACTCGAACCATGCCCTCGTCATCACCAGGCACTCCACCCGGTCCATCGCCACCACATCCGCCGAGCGCGGCGAGCCGTCGAGGAAGGCCATCTCACCCGCCGTCATGCCGGAGGTCAGCACATCCACCCGCTGGCTCAGCCCCAGCTTGCCCTTGATCCGCACCTCCACATTCCCCTCCAGCAGCACAAACATCTCGTCGGAGCTCTCGCCCGCCTTGATCAGCGTCTCGTCCGTCTGGAAGGTCCGCCTCGTCAGCGTCTGCTCCAGCATCCGCGCCTCCTCCGGCGAGCAGGACTGGAAGACGGGGCATTCCGCCAGCTTCAGACCGCGCGCCGGCCTCCATGACACCCCCGTCACAGCCAGGAGCAGCGCGTCCTCGCATTTCTCCAGCGCCGCGTCCAGGGTGGAAAACACGCAGTCCGCCGGCACGCCCGCGCTTTGCAGGCGCGGGGCCAGGCCGCCCGGCTGGCACACCACCAGTTGCACCCCCAGCCGGCGCATCCGCCCGCACAGGTCCGCCAGCAGTTTCAGGCTCACCGTGTTCGCCATCACCACCGCGCGCAGGTCGAAGATGATGTGCAGGCAGCCCGCGTTCGCCAGTTGAAAGACCTGCCTCACCACCGGCTCGAACGTTGTGAAAATCAGCCCGCCCTGCAACTCCAGCACCTGGATGCGCGAGCCGTGCCTGCGCAGCGTCTCGCGCGAGCTTTGCGGCAGCCGCCGCCGCGCCGTCACCTCCCCGCCGTGGTAGCCGAGCCGCACCGCCGTGCGCGGAGTCGCCGTCGGGTTCATCATGTGCAGGGACAGCTCGCGGGAAAGGTCCATGCACACCTGGATGCCGCGGTGGCTGTTCCCCTGCGCGTCCAGCGGCGGGGAAAAAACACCGATGCCCAGTTGCCCCGGCAGCACCGCCAGGATGCCGCCGCCCACCCCGCTCTTCGCCGGCAGGCCCACGCGGTAGATCCACTCCCCGGACCAGTCATACATCCCGCAGGTCGCCATCACCCCCAGCACATTGTCCACATATTGCGTCGGGATCGCGCGCTTCTGCGTCAGCGGCTGCACGCCCTGGTTCGCCAGCGTCGCCCCCATCAGCGCCAGGTCGCGGCACGTCACCCGGATGGCGCACTGGCGGAAATACGTCTCCAGCGTCTCGTGCGGGTTCTCATCCACAATGCCGAAGTTCCGCAGCAGCCAGCCGATGGCGCGGTTGCGGTGCCCGGTCGCGCTCTCGCTCTCATACACTGCCTCGTCCACATCCAGCGCCCGGCCCGCGAAGCCGCCCAGAAACTCCAGCAGCCTTTCAAAGCGTGTCTTGCCGTCCTTCGCCAGCACCTGCCCGCAGGTGGCGATCGCCCCCGCGTTGATCATCGGGTTGAATGGCGCGCCGCTGCCCTCTTTCAGGCTGATCGCGTTGAACGCCTCCCCGGACGGCTCCACCCCGATGCGCGAGAGCACATGCTCCTCCCCGCGGTCCTCCAGCGCCAGCCCGTACGCCAGCGCCTTGGAGATGGACTGGATCGTGAAAGGCTGCCGCGTGTCACCCACCTCATAGACATGCCCGTCCCGCGTCGCGATGCAGATGCCGAACCAGTCCGGGTCCGCCTTCGAGAGCTCAGGGATGTAGCTGGCCACGGCACCCTCCCGCGCGGGCGCGTGGCGGGCGTGCAGATTCTCGAGGTACTCTTGGATGGGAGAGAGCATCCGAAGCGCGGAAGCACGGATGATGCCGTAAGAACGAATATTTTTTTCTTCCCCCGCCGCCGCCGCCGCGTTTAGCCTCCGCTCATGAACTGGTATTACGACAATCAAGGCGAGGCCGCCGGTCCTCTCGACCTGCCCGGCCTGCGCGCCGAAAGGGACGCCGGACGCATCCGCGCGGACACCCTCGTGTGGTGCCCCGGCGCGCAGGAGTGGCAGGCCGTCGGCCTGCTCCAGCCCTCCTGGTGGACCCAGGCGGAGGAAAAGGAACCTCTCCAGCCCGCCATCCCCGCGGGCGACACCGCGGCCCGCAAACTGCCCGCGCCCCATGCCCCCGTCAGCTCCGGTCACGAGTCCGCGCGCGGCGGCTTCCTCAAGCGGCTCTTCAGCTTCGGCAAAAAACGCGCCTGAGCACCGCCATGCCCCGCGCCATGACATTTATACTGAAGGTCATCACCTTTTGTAAATTGGGTTTTCTCCCACAGATTCAGGGAGGCCCGCAGATTAAGGATGAGAAAGAGAAATCTGCTGGCCTCCTTGAATCTGCGGGAAATCACAATTCATGGTGACGCACGGCATACATGCCCTTTCTGAGCTTTTACCACACATTGAAGGACGCGGCGCGGCGGAACATTCCCGCCGCGCCGTAGCTTCCGCCGCAAGGCGGTGGAGTGTGGAGGGAAGGGGACCCCACAGCCCGAGCGGGGTCTGAAAATCACCCGTTTGCGCAAGTGACTGATATTCAGTCGGAAAAAGGTGCTCCTGGGCTCTCCAAAGCGTGTTTTTGAAGGCTGGGAGGCCATTTTTCATGCCGTGCAGGCGCGTCTCCACGCTTTGGTGACGCACCTCCACGCCGTCCGATGGACGCTGAGAAGTTCGGAGGCGCACCTCCACGCCGTCCGATGGACGCTGAGAAGTTCGGAGGCGCATCTCCACGCCGCTCGAGAGACACTGAGAAGTTCGGAGGCGCACCTCCACGCCGCCCGAGAGACACCGGGAAGTTTGGAGGTTCACCTCCGCGCCGTCGGAGGGACGCCGGGAAGTTTGGAGGTGCGCCTCCACGCCGTCCGAGAGACGTTGGGAAGTTCGGAGGCATGCCTCCACGCCGTCCGAGAGACGCTGAGAAGTTTGGAGGCACGCCTCCACGCCGTCCGAGAGACGCTGAGAAGTTTGGAGGCGCACCTCCACATCGTCGGCGGGCCTCCCCAGGTGGGGCGCTTGGTCCTCCAAGCGCCGCGTGCGCACGCGCAGGGTCCGAGCGGTGCGGCAGCATCAAGCGCACCCGCAGCTCCGTACGCGGCGCGTTGAGGACAACTCGCCCTACCCCCTGCCGCAGACGCGCTTGCCCTGGAAGATGCCAGACATCTGCAACCTTCATTCTTTGCCGCTCTTGGCTGGGGTTTCCTTGTGGCGGGCGTAGGGAAGCAGGCTGTCACAGTGGCTCAGAAGTTCCTTCGCGATCTCGCTGTCCGCATCAAACCCATACCATCCGCTGCCCAAAGGCCAGATCTCGACGTAGAAGTTACTGCACTCCCAACAGATGCTCGTCTCGGCGACAAGCTTGGCGCCTCGATAGAGACGGAATCCATAAGCAGGTTCATGGCAAAGGGACCCACGCTGATGAGCGGCTGACTGCCAACGCCAGAGGTCCAGGAACGCATCGAGCTTCTCTCCGGTGAGAGTGATGCTGCCGCAAACAGGCTATGTGCGCCCATAAGGGCGAATCGGAAAGGTCTCTTTGGTCTGTTGCTCCTTGGTGCCCATGAGAAGATAAATGCGTGCTTCGGTGACGCCTCCAACCTTGGAAAACATCTCCTGAGCCTTCCGGTGAAAACGTCCGAATGTGACATCCTTCCAGCCTTCTCCAAGCGCGAGGTAGAAACCAATGATGAACAGCAACAGCCACGGCAGGGCACGAACGCATTTCTGGAGTCTTGGTCGCATCACGAGTGGCTGTTTGGTTGCCCGAACATTGCGCATCATTCACAAAAGCGCCGCTTTGTCAGCAGCTTTATCTCCGGCGGATGGGTTGCTTGATGACGGGCTTTGGGATTCATGGCATGGCTTTTGCCGGGTATTTGAGCGCAGGGCAACAAGGAGGCTCCTTTTTGCTCAAGTGCCTGGCAGAAAGATGCCAGACATCTGCAATCTGCAAGGATGAGGAGCTGGCAAGTGGGGGGCTCACTTCCCGGCGGCCTTGCCCCCGCGCTCGGCGGGCAGGGACTGGCCTTCGAGCCAGACGTATTCCTTCCACGAGCCCTCGTAGAGGCGCACCTTCGGGTAGCCGAGCACGTGCTTGAGGGTGAAGTAGAGCAGGCTGCCCTCGCGGGAGGTGCCGCAGTAGCAGATGATGTCCTTGTCCGGCGTGATGCCCGCGCTTTGCAGCTCGCGCTTCATTTGGGCCGTGGATTTGAACTGGTGCGTGTTTCCGCCGTCCATGAGCCGCGCCCAGTGGAAGCTGATGGCGCCGGGGATGTGCCCCTTGCGCAGCCAGACATCGTCGTTGCCTTGGTATTCGTTTAGCGGACGGGCGTCCACGAGCAGGTTGCCGGGTTTGCCGGCATGGGCGCTCACGGTTTTCACATCCACGCCGATGCCTTTGTCTCCCCGCCAGGGCAGGCTGCCGGGTGGGTTGCCAAAATACTCCCGCACGGGTTTGAGCCCGGCCTTCACCCAGCCGGCCAGGCCGCCATCCACGACGCGGATGTTTTGGATGCCGTACTTTTCCAGCACATAGACGACCATGCTGGTACTGAGGATTTCATCATTGGGCAGCGCGGCGCCGGTGGCATAGACGAGGTGGAGGCGGTCTTTGTCCGCGCCGGCGCGCTTGAGCAGGGCTTTGGTGATGGAGTCGGGCAGGTATTGCACAGGCACGGCCTGGTCGGTGCCGCGCAGGGTGTCGAAGTTGATGTGGTGCGCCTGGGGCAGGTGGCCGCGGAAGTAGTCCTTGTAGCCGCCGCGCGTGTCGAGCACGATGGGGCGCTGGGCGGGGTCGGGATGGTCGAGCAGCTTTTTGGCGTCAGCCGGTGAGATGAGGCCGATGTCGGCATGGACGGCGGTGGCGAGCAGGGCGAGTGCGAGGATGTGTTTCATGGTGGGTGGGGATCAGAAGGTGAAGACGAAGTTGATCTTGGCGATGAAGCTGACGCTGCCCTGGTCGGGAAAGTTGGTCCAGGTCTCCAGGACGATGTGCTTGCTGAGGTCGTACTTGGCGCCGACGGAGGGCAGCCAGCCGCGCTGGTCGCGGGTCTGCACGAGGTCGGCGTTGAGGTTGAAGTTGCGGTCGAGCAGTTTCCAGGTGCGGTCCACGCCGAGCAGGAGGGTGTCGCCCCCGGTCTGCCTGCCGTAACCGGCGTGGCCGCGCAGCAGGCCGAAGTCGTGGGCGAGCACGGCGTAGCTGAAGGGATCGCTCCAGCGCTCATGATCGGTGAAGGCGATGTTGGCCACGCCGAGCGCGAGCAGACCATTTTCCCAGGGGCTGAAATTGACCTTGGTCTGGAACAGCAGCGGCCCGGTGAGATCGGGTGCGATGGGGCTGTCCATGCCCCATTCGAGATCCAGCGGGCCAAAGTCCCAGCCGGTCTTGAAGCCGAGCCAGAAGGAGTGCTGGCCGGGGCCGTTGGCGGCGAACTGGTTGGCGCCGCCGAAGCTGCTGAAGGCCTGCACGGCCACGGTGCGGTGTGGCACGGTGTCGGCGGTGGGGATGTTGTTGAGGCCGGTCGGCGTGCCGAGGGCGGTGGAGGCGGCGGCGAGGAGCGCGGCGGTTAGGATGTGAGCACGGTTGGTTTTCATGGTGAGAGAAGGCGGAAGATCAGCGCCGCGAGCAGCGCGGAGACGGGCAGGGTGACAACCCAGGCAGCGAGCACGGGCAGTGCGGTGCGCCACTTTGCCTGCCGCGTGGTGATGCCGATGCCGAGCAGCGCGCCCACGGAGACATGCGTGGTGGAGACGGGCAGCGCGTGCAGGCTGGCGGTGGTGACGAGCACGGCGGTGGCGAGATTTGCGGCGAAGCCCTGGCCGGGGTTCATGCCGGTGATCTTGTGCGCCAGCGTCTCCGCCACCTGGCGCGCACTGATGAGCCCGCCCAGCGCCATGGCGGCGGCGATGAGCATCATGCCCGCGCCGCCCTGGAGCCAGCCGATGACGGCGAGCAGCGCGGCCATCTTCGGCGTGTCATTCAGCCCGCGCGCGAAGCACACCGCGCCGGCGCTGAGGAAATGCAGAGCGTCCAGCGCGCGCGTGCGGTGGTCCGGAGCCAGACGGAGCTTTTTCAGCGCGAGATAAACCCCTGCACCCGCCGCCACGGCGAGCACGGGGCTGAGCAGCAGCGGCTTCACAAAACTCTCCCACAGCTTGCCGGCATGCACGTCCCCCGTCATCCAGCCCGCGCCGAGCAGGGCGCCGGTGAGCATGTGCGTGGTGGAGACGGGAAAGCCGAGCCGCGTGGCCAGCATGCCCGCGAGCCCCGCCGCGGCGGCCACGGAGGCGAGGAAGGCTGGCTGAGCGGCCAGGTCATCCGGCACGAGGCCCTTGCCGGAAAAAGCCTTCAGCATCGCGCCCGTCAGCAGCGTGGCAGCCACGCAGCCCGCCGCCGTCGTCACCGCCGCCCAGAGCACGGCGGTCCGGTAGCTGGCCGTGCCGCTGCCAAAGAGCGAGGCCACGCCTTTGAAATTGGCGTTGGCCCCGTTCGCGTAAGCCACGATGAGCACGGCGCTGAACAGGAGGATGAGCACGGCGCTGCTTTTGAATGCATTTGCCCGTTTTGGCAAACTTTAATTTGCCAATATTGGCAAACAACTTCGTCAGGCTGGCCTCATCTCGCTTTTTGACAGCGCGGCGGATTTCATGAAAGGAAAGCGTTCCGATGCTCTTGCCAGATTTGCAGCCCCTCTCATCCTTGAGGCGGACCTTCGTCCGACTGGGAATGGCCGTGGCTGCTGGCTGGGCCTCCTGCGGACAGGCGGAGGATTTCAGTCCGGTGAAAACGCTCGCCGCGGCATCGGATCGCATCTCGGAAAGCCCCGCCTATGCTCATGCGCTGGCGGGCAGCCTGGAGTGGCTGGACTTCGGCATCGAGTCGCGCACGCGTTACGAACAGCGCTGGAACGACTATGCCACGCCCGGACTGCTCAGCGATGACGCGCTGGTGACACGCAACCTGCTCTGGCTCGGCATCACGGAAAAGCTCGACCCGCTGCGCCTCTTTGTGGAGGCGGAGGATTCCCGCCGATTTTTCTCCGACAGAACTGCGGATCCAAACATCGAGACCGGTCTGGAGCTGATCCAGGCCTTCGCCCAGCTTTACTGGGAGGACGCGCTGGCCGGCCTGCCTCTGCGCATCAACGCCGGGCGCATGGCCTTTGACTTCGTGGACCGCCGGCTGGTGGCGCGGAACCGCAACCGGAACACCATCAGCGCATTCGACGGCCTGCGCATCCGGCTCGGGGAAGATGCCACGCGCTGGGAGGTGGATGCCTTTGCCCTGCATCCGGTGGAGCGCATCTTCGACGCGCGTGATCAGGCGGCGGAGAACATCTGGCTAGCGGGCCTGGCCGCGCACTGGCGCGGCAGCTCGCCGCATTTCATCGCCGAGCCTTACTGGCTGTGGCTGAACCAGGACAATGACAGGACCACGCCCATGCGGCGCGACATCCACACGCTCGGCTTTCATGCCTTCGGACGGCTGGGCAAAGAGGAAGCCTGGGACTACGATGCCAGCCTGACCTGGCAGTGGGGCACGGCGCAAGACAGCCGCCACCGCGCCTGGGCCGCGCACCTGGAGGCCGGACGCACCTTTGACGCCCCATGGAAGCCCCGGCTGGCCCTGTGGCTGAACTACGCCAGCGGCGACAGGACGCCTGGCGATGGCAGCAACGAGCGCTTCGATCCGCTCTTCGGCGCCTCCTATGCCATGTACGGCTTCAGCGGCTGGTTCGTCTGGCGCAACATGCTGAACACGGCTGTCCGGCTGACGTTTCAGCCAGCCGCCCGTCTCAGGTGCGAGCTGCTGCACCGCGCCTACTGGCTGGCCTCCGACACGGATGCCTGGACGCGCGGACTGCGCCGCGACCGCACGGGCGGCAGCGGCAGCTTCATCGGCCAGGCGGCGGAGGCGCGCCTGGTCTGGCTCGTGTGCGGGAACCTGGACTTTGACCTGGCCTGCTCGCACTTCCTGCCCGGTGGCTTCACCTCAGGCACTGGCGACGCGCCCGCCGCGCACTTTTTTCAAGCCGCCGCGACGCTGAAGTTTTGAGGAACGGCCTCCTTCCTCAGCAGCAGCCGCTGCCGGGCTGGCAGCCGCCTTTGGTTTCCATCACCAGCTCGCCATCCCGGTAGGTGGGCACGGGCTTGCCAGGGCAGAAGTGCTCCTCATGATCCAGCGTGGCCCGCAGCCCGAAGAAGCCCGCGCTGACCGCCTCCAGCCCCGCTTTCACAGCCTCGACCAGCGCCGCGGGCTCCGCCTCGGCGCGCAGGTTCACGATGAGCTGGCCGCCGGTGCTGGGCTCGTCCAGCTCCATGCCCAGCTCGGGGATGTAGTCGCTGCGCACGAGGTTCACGCTCGCCAGCTCGCCCGCGATGCCGTCGTCCGGGCTGAAGGTCATCTTGAAATGCGCGATCTCCACGCCCTGGCGCTGCAGCTCCGCCTGCACATGGGCGGCGAGCTTTTTGAGGAAGTCGTTCGCTTCAAATTCATCGTCGCAGCTCAGCGTCACGGTGGCATTCAGCCAGCCGAGCAGCGCCTCGCCCTCGGCATACACCTCGTAGTCCACAGCCATGGGATTCCGCCGCGCCTGCTCGCCACTCATCAGCGTGGCGAAAAGTTCGTCCAGCCCGCTCTCCTGCCGTGGCGAGGCGGCAACGACTTGAGCCAGCGGGAACTCCTTCTGCAAAACCGCGCGCAGTTCTTCGCGCTGCGCGTCATCGAGCAGATCGCTCTTGCTGATGACGATGAGATCGGCCTCCTCGATCTGCTTTTTGAAAATGTAGGCCACCTTGGAAGAGAACGTGCCTCCCTCCTCCAGACCAAAGACGCGCCTGGCGCGCACCGGGTCCACCAGCACCGCCAGCGGCGCGATGGTGAAGGCATCCCCATACATGCGGCGCAGCGGATACGTCACCGTGGCGACGAGGTCCGTGCAGCTCCCCACCGGCTCGGCGATGAAGACATCCGGCTTGGTGGCGTCATTCAGCCGCGCGGCGGCATCCACCAGCGTGTTGAAGCGGCAGCAGAAGCACCCGCCCGCGATCTCCTCCGTGGCAAAGCCCTGGCCGCGCAGCAGCTTCGTGTCCACCAGGCCGCCCGCCTGGTCATTGGTGATGAGGCCGACCTTCAGCCCCTGATTGCTCAGGTAACGGGCCAGGCGGCCGACGGTGGTGGTCTTTCCGGCTCCGAGGAAGCCGCCGATCATGATGTAACGCGCAGGTGAGGGCATGAGGTTTGTTTGCCGGGAGGCGCAAGTACGCAAGCCTCAACCGCGCTTCTTGCGCAAAAATGCCGCGCGTAGTATGAAATGCATCAAGATGCCCGCCCGCAAGACTCCGCCCAAGTTCGACTGCCTTTCCGCCATGAAAGCCCTTGGCGAGCCGACACGTCTGCGGCTGGTGCGCCAGCTCATCAGCGGGCCCAAGCCGGTGACGGAGTTGTGCGAGAGCCTGGGCGCCACAGCTTACAACGTCTCCAAGCATCTGCGCGTGCTCAAAGAGGCGGGATTACTGGAGATGCAAAAGCAGGGGCAGCAGCGCATTTATGATCTGGCCTCCGCGTTTCGGGAAAAGCTCTCGCGCAACTCCATGACGCTCGATCTCGGCTGCTGCCAGTTTCACTTCGACAAGCTGCCGGAATAAGACGATCCGGGATCAGCGGCATGCGCGCTCGAAAAAAAAGCCGGCGGTTTCCCGCCGGCTGGTGTGAGACTCGGAGCGGCCTGGATCATTTGGCCTTGGCCAGCACCTGCTCCAGCGTGCCCGCGAAGGCTGAAGCGCTGGTTCCGCCGACCTGGTTGCCGAGGCTTTTGCCGTCAGCGCCAAGGAACTGGATGTGCGGGATGCCGTTGACGCCGTATTTCTGAGCCGCAGCCGCGTTGGCCTCGACATCCGTGTCCAGGTAGGCCCAGACAAACTTGTCATGCAGGGCGGCGACTTCCTTGCTGGGATAGACGGTCTTTTTCATTGCCTGGCACGGAGGGCACCAGACGGCGGAAAAAACCACGACCAGGGGCTTGCCCTCTTTTTTCGCGGTCTCGGTGGCGGTTTTGAAATCGGTGAGGAAGGCGGGGCTGCCTTTGGGGAAATCCGCGGCGAGGAGTGGCAGGGACAGGGCGGCGGCGAGTGCGAGGATGCGTTTCATAAGTGTGTGTGGATTGGGGTGACGCGGAGAAGACGCGCGGCGGCTGAATTTTATTCCATTGGGATCATTCGAGCTGGAGCTTCGCCAGCGAGTTGTAAAGTCCGCCGGTCTTGCCGACAAGCTCTTCGTGCGTGCCGCGTTCGATGACAGTGCCGCCGGACATGACGAGGATTTGATGGCAGCGGCGCACAGTGCTGAGACGGTGGGCGATGATGATGCTGGTGCGGTTTTCCATGAGCTTGTCCAGCGCGTCCTGCACGAGCCGCTCGCTCTCGGCATCGAGGCTGCTGGTGGCCTCGTCGAGGATGAGAATGGCGGGATCGGCCAGGATGGCGCGGGCAATGGCGATGCGCTGGCGCTGCCCGCC
>DDQZ01000106.1:98879-104435 GCA_002343505.1 Verrucomicrobiaceae bacterium UBA2429
GGCGCTGCCCGCCGGAGAGCTGCGTGCCGCGGTCGCCGACGACGGTGTCGTAGCCATCCGGCAGGGCGGTGATGAAGTCGTGGGCGTTGGCTTTGCGCGCGGCGGCGGTGATTTCGTCCTCCGCAGCCTCAGGCCTGCCATAGGCGATGTTTTCGNNTCGCGGATGCTGCCGCCGAAGAGCAGCACCTCCTGCGGCACGAGCGCGAGATTCCGGCGCAGCGTGGTCAGCGGCAGGCCGCGAATGTCGCGTCCGTCAATGAGGACCTCCCCGCCGGTCGGATCATAAAAGCGGAACAAAAGCGAGACGCCCGTGGACTTGCCCGATCCGCTGGGGCCGACAAGCGCGATGCGCTGCCCGGCATCCGCATGAAGCTCAAAGTCGCGCAGCACGGTGACATCGGGCCGGGAGGGATAAGCAAAGCTGACACCGCGCATCTCGATCCGTCCCTTGAAACGTTCCTTCGGAGCATCGTCCGTGTCATCCGGCTCGGTCTCCCCGGCCAGGATTTCACGCACGCGCTCGGTGGCTCCGAGTGCGCGCTGAAACTGCGCCACCAGTTCGGGAAACTGCATGAAGGAAGCGGCGATCATGCCGCTGAGGGCGGCAAACTGCGTGAGCTCCTCGCGGGCGATCTCGCCGCGCTCCAGCATGCGCATGGCAAACCAGGTGACGAGAATGAGCGCCACACTGAAGGCGAAGATGATGAAGGCAATGAAGGAGGCGCGCGGAGCGGCGGCGCGGATGACCGTGCGCAGGTATTCACCCAGGTTCTTGTCATAGCGCGCCAGCTCGTGGGCCTCATTGCGGAAGGCTTTGACGCTGATGATGCTCTGCAAACTCTCGTCCACCACGACCTGGGTGGCCGCCAGGTTGTCCTGAGCCGCGCGTGTCAGCCGGCGGATGCGCGCGCCAAAAACGGCGATGAGCACGATGACCACCGGGATGGTGCCGATCATGAACAGGGAGAGCTTCACGCTCATGCTCAAAATGAGCGCCAGGCAGATGGAGAACATCACCGTGTGCCGGATCAGCATTGGGATCGTCACCACCAGCGTCTCGCGCATGGCCTCAACGTCATTGGCCAGGCGCGAGGCCAGCTCGCCCGCGCGGCGGATGTTCAAGGCGGCCATCGGCAGACGGATGATTTTGCCGAAAGTCTCCCGCCTTAGTGAGGCCAGCGCGCGCTCGGATGCCTTGGCGAAGAGCAGGATGCGCCAGAAGGCGACAAAGGCCTGCGTGCCGACAAGGGCGACTAGAAACCACAGCCTGCCATCCAGCTCCGCCATCCACTCCGGCCCGCCCGCGCCGCCGAGCCCCCGGCCGGCGATTTCGGCCAGTTCCTTGATGAAAACCACCGTCAGGCCGCCCGTGAAAGCAAGCGCGATGAGGGCGGGAATGAAGACATTGTAATGCGGGCGCAGATAGCGCTGGAAGAAGCCGGCGTCACGCCAGGCCGAGCGATCCCAGAGTTTCTTCGAAGGTGGTGTTTCAGGCATCAGGAGCGCTGAACGTGGCGGCTGTCACACAAATGGCAAGGCGCGAGAGACTGTGACGCTCAACTGCCGGGATTCCCGACCGGGACCGGCGGCATGACCGCCCCGCCGGGCTGCCCGTTTTTCCCGGCATCTTTCCCCTTGCCAATCAGTGGTCTCGTCCGAGAATGGCGGCCCTTTTGTCCGGCGGCCCTCTGGCCGCACGGGACATCAGCCCGCGCCGGCCCTCAGGAGTGGAAGGTCATGCGCGGTTCCCCCACCAGCACTCCCAACCCACACACATCAATGAGCGCAGCTACACTCGCGGAGATGATCGCAGGATCCTTCCGCGAACTTCACGAAGGATCCATCGTCAAAGGCCGGATCCTTGAAATCAAACCCCAAGTCGTCCTCGTGGACATCGGCTACAAGTCCGAAGGAGCCATCCCCGCCAACGAGTTCGAAGACGAAGACATCCAGGTCGGTGACGAAATCGAAGTTCTCCTGGAGAAACTGGAAAATGACGAAGGCATGGTCGTCCTCTCGAAGGAAAAAGCCGCCTACAAGCAGAACTGGGAAAAGATCGCCTCCGTCTTCCGCGACGGCGGCCTGGTCAAAGGCAAGGTCAAGTCCGTCGTCAAAGGCGGCCTCATGGTCAACGTCGGCGTCGAAGCCTTCCTGCCCGGCAGCCAGATTGACATCATCCCGCCGAAGGACCTCAACGAATACGTCGGCAAGGTTTTCGAATTCAAGATCGTCAAGATTAACGACGACCGCAAAAACATCGTCCTCTCCCGCCGCGAGGTCATCGAGGCCGAGCGTGCCGAGCAGCGCCAGAAGTTCCTCGACTCCGTGGCCCCCGGCGACAAGGTCGAAGGCGTGGTCAAAAACATCACCGACTTCGGTGTGTTCGTGGACCTCAACGGCATGGACGGCCTGCTTCACATCACCGACATGTCCTGGGGCCGCCTCAACCATCCCACCGAACTGGTGGGCATCGGCCAGCGCCTCAACCTCGTCATCCTCGAGGTCAACCGCGACAAGGAGCGCGTCTCACTCGGCCTCAAGCAGCTGCAGAACAACCCCTGGGAGAACATCGAGACTCGTTACCCCATCGGTCAGCGCGTCAAGGGCAAGGTCACCAAGCTCGTCGCTTACGGTGCCTTCGTCGAAGTGGAGGAAGGTGTGGAAGGCCTCGTTCACGTCTCCGAACTCTCCTGGGTCAAGCGTATCGCCCGTCCTTCCGATGTCCTCCAGGTCGGCCAGGAACTCGAAGCCGTCGTCCTTGGCATCAACAAAGACGAGCGCAAGATCAGCCTCGGCGTGCGCCAGCTCGACACCAACCCGTGGGATGACATTGACGAGCGCTACCCGGTGGGCACCAAGTTCACCCGCCCGATCCGCAACCTCACCGCTTACGGCGCCTTTGTGGAGCTGGAGGAAGGCATTGACGGCATGATCCACGTCTCCGACCTGAGCTGGACACGCAAAGTCAATCATCCGTCCGAAATGCTCAAGAAAGGTGACGAGGTTGAGACTGTCGTGCTCGGCATTGACAAGGCCAACCAGCGCATCAGCCTCGGCATGAAGCAGATCGAAACCGATCCCTGGAGCGAAATTGACAATCGCTTCAAGGTTGGCGACATCGTCAAGGGCAAGGTGGCCAAAATCGCCAGCTTTGGCGCCTTCGTCGAGCTTGAGGGCGACATTGACGGACTCATCCACATCTCCC
The DNA here is from genome assembly GCA_002343505.1 of Verrucomicrobiaceae bacterium UBA2429. Lineage (GTDB taxonomy): Bacteria > Verrucomicrobiota > Verrucomicrobiia > Verrucomicrobiales > Verrucomicrobiaceae > Prosthecobacter. Next base: position 102,085 of record DDQZ01000106.1, read on the forward strand.
AACTCAGCGAGGATCATGTGGCCAAGGTCAAGGATGTCATCAATGTCGGCGACCCTGTCGAAGCCCGTGTCATCAAAGTGGACAAGGTGGAGCGCCGCGTCGGCCTCTCCATCAAGGCCATGGCCTACAGCGACGCCGAGATTCAGAAGGAAAGCGCCGCCTTCGAAGCCCTCCGCCCCAGCACCGACCTCGTCGGCCTGGAGCAGGCATTCAAGTTCGCCACCGAAGAATGGCGCCCCGGTCAATAAACCGGCCTTGCCGATCCGGTCAAAATCACGGAGGGACGCCGCGAGGCGTCCCTCTTTTTTTATCCGCAGAGGCGCGGTCTACCGAGAATCAGGCCAGAATGTCTTTCACCACATGGCCTTCCACATCAGTGAGGCGGAAGTCGCGCCCGGCATGGCGAAAGGTCAGGCGTTCATGGTCCAGACCCAGGATGTGCAGAAGGGTGGCATGCATGTCATGGACATGAACCTTGTTTTCCACCGCATAGTAGCCGTAATCGTCCGTGGCGCCGTGGGCATGACCGGCCTTCACTCCGCCTCCCGCCATCCACATGGTGAAGCCCTCGGGATTGTGGTCGCGCCCGTCCGCCGTGCCCTGAGCCACGGGCGTGCGGCCAAACTCGCCGCCCCAAAGAACGAGCGTGTCCTCCAGCAGGCCGCGCGCTTTGAGGTCGTGCAGCAGGCCCGCGATGGGCTTGTCCACTTCGGCGGCGTTTTTGGTGTGGCCCTTGATGAGATTGCCATGCTGGTCCCACTGCACATCCGAGTCGCTGTGGGTGACCTGAATGAACCGCACTCCGCGCTCGGCAAAGCGCCGCGCCATCAGGCACTGGCGGCCAAAGTTTGCCGTCACCGGGCTGTCCAGGCCGTATAACTTCCGCGTGGCCTCCGTCTCTCCGCTCAGGTCCTGCAGTTCCGGCATCGCGGTCTGCATTCGGTAGGCAAGCTCGAAGGAGTCAATGCGCGCCTCCAGCGCGGCATCGGCATGGCCTGCCAGATGACCCCGGCTCATCTTTGCCGCCAGTTCCAGTTGCAGGCGCTGTACGGTCGTGCCCGAACCAGGCCCGCGAATGTGGCGCACCACGGCCTGATCAGAGGGCACGCTGGCATTGCCAAGGGGGGTGCCCTGCGCCCAGGCTGGCAGAAAAGCCGCGCCCCAGTTGTTCACCCCGCCGTGGGCCAGCGTGGGGCAGATGGTCACAAAAGCGGGTAGATCGGAATTCTCGGTGCCCAGGCCGTAACTCACCCAGGCTCCCATGCTTGGTCGCACAAAGGTGTCGCTTCCCGTGTGCAACTTCAGCAGCGCACCGCCGTGCGCCGGATTGGTCCCGTGCATGGAGCGGATGACGCACAAATCGTCGGCACAGCGCGCCACATGCGGAAAGAGATCACTCACCGGCAGGCCGCTCTGACCGTGCCGCTTGAACTTCCAGGGCGATTTGAAAAGCGTCGTCGTCTTTGCAAAGGTCACCCTCGGCAGCGCGAACGGCAGTGGCTTGCCGTGGTCGCGGTCCAGGAGCGGCTTCGGATCAAAGGTGTCCACATGCGAAGGACCGCCCTTCATGAACAGAAAGATCACCCGTTTGGCGCGTGCAGGAAAATGCGGCTTCCTGGCCGCCAGCGGATTAACCGCCGCCTCCGCACCCAGCACCCCGCGCAGAGCCAGATAACCAAAACCCGCCGACGCCTGCTGGAGCATGGCGCGGCGTGACTGCAAAGGCTGCCAGGGGAAACGGTTCACGCCGGAGGATACGCCGGGAGGCTGGAGACCTTTCGACGATGGGAAGCCTGAACTTCGCGCCTCAACCTCCCCATGCCCGCGCAACCGCATTTTGCACCGGCATCTGCCGGTAAAACTTGCCTCCTGCTGCGGCATTTTAAAAAGCGCGGGCCCGCTGCGTTGCGGGACGCGTCCCCGTCGCGCCTGAGGGCTTCACTCCTGCGAGGAAGCAGTGCCATGAGCATCAATTCGGCGGACCTGCGGCTGGCAAAGCCGGGGTTGGCTTGGGCGTCGCAGTGGCGGGTGCGGACGGGATGCCGGGGGCAGGCGGCTGAGTAGCGAGGCTCTGGACAGGCGCACGCAGCGGGACGGGGCGGCTGTTCCCCTGTGTTGGCGGAGCAGGGCGGGGAGCGGGTGTGCCGCCCTTCGGCTGCTGGACCATGGGACTCATCTCTGTTTTCGACGAGCTGGCATTCCCTGGTGAGGCTGGCAGCACACGCACAGCGGGGATGGGGGCAGGAGCCGTGACGCGGGGTTTGGGCGCGGCGGGAGCAGGGGTGGCTGCGCGTGCTGCGGGCGCGCTTGCGGCTGTGGCGCGGCTGGAGCAGCCGCAGCTTGAGCCGCCG
>DDQZ01000106.1:104639-139347 GCA_002343505.1 Verrucomicrobiaceae bacterium UBA2429
CCGCCGCATGAAACGGCCAGACCGAAAGTGAAACCAGCCTGCCCAGCCAAGCCCGCAACTGCTCCGTCACCGAACCGCCCGTCTCCACCTCCTTTCCCGCCTCCAGCAACCCGAGCAGGAGCAGCAACCCAAGAACCACCTCCCGGTGCATGTGCGCGGAGACCGGATGGATGGCGCAAAGGAAGACGAGACTCAGAGAGAGGAGGCGGGAAAGGGACATCAAAGGCTTCAAGTTGGCTGCTGCAGGGCGAATTCAAGTTAACGAAAATACACTGCGCTCACGAACGACGCTTGAGCAGCAGCCACAACAAGCCAAGCGCCGCCACCATCAACACCACGATGAGGCTCCACGGCGTGGGTGTGTGCATGTCGGAGCTTGACTGTGTTTTTGATGATCCCGGTGCTCTGGAAGGTGGCTCGCTGATGGGTTGGTTTGAATTGGGGGTGATCTTCTGCAAAGCCGCATGATCACCATTCGGCACCCCTGGCCGCTTCATTTCCAAGTTCCTCTTGAAGAAGGCATAGTAGGGTTCGAGCCTTTTGAGCCGGGATTGCCTTCTGAACATCGCGTTCTGCCATCGCTGCTCAGGCGTGGCCTCGGTCACTGGATAAAGCAGGCTGCCGATTCGTGTCTTTGAGGCTCTGAACTCGTCTTGAAGTTGATAGGCTCGGCGCAGATCCTCGTCCGTGCCATGAATCGCCAGATAGCCTTCAATGTCCCCAAATTCATCAGCGGAGAACCAGGTCTGATCAATCCTGCCTTGCCTAAATACCGCTTCTGCCCAGGCCAGACGGTGTCGAAGCAGAGGGACAAGCCACTTCGCAACATTACCATCATCTATCAAATCTACAATGAGTTTTGACTTGGTGCGCCCTGTTCGGAAATCTTGATAACTCAGGCGGGGTGGATCCTCGGCATACATCCAGATCATCGCCTTGGCTGCATTGTCTCCAAGACGGACGATTGTCTCGGCAGCCAGTTGAAAGTCATCCGGAAGAGGCAGCCTGTCATCGTAGGTGTCGCTAAGCATTGTGTTAGGCCATGCTTTGCGCATCTCATCAATAGCCTGGACAGGCACGTCAGGCAGTAAATCAGTCCGCCCGTCGAGCCATGAGGGAGCTGTGGTCTGCGCATGAAGGCTGTGCGCGAGTGTCAAGGCAACGGCCCATCTGATGATCAAGGGGTAATTGCAGGACATCGCGGTGATCCTTTCATGATTTCAGGGTCGCCATAACCATCGGCATCCAGTCTCCAATGCTTGGCGCTCTGATCGGGACTGCCATCCACAATGCCATTGGATGAATCGGCTACGCACATCAAATGATATGGCAGGTAAGGATTGTCACGTGGATCAATGTGATTGTATGCCCCAATCAGGCCGTGCCCGACCTCATGTGCGGCAACCATAGAAGTTCGATGTGCAACCGCTGATGTGACATTTAGTTTGTTCAAGAACAACAAACACACATCCGGCCTGTCGCTCGGCTGCGTAAGATTGATACCAAATTGGCCCGATGCATCCACATGATCTTGCGACACCCACACAAGCCTGAAAGTTGTGATTTCATCAATCCCGTTAAACACTTCGTCCGCGCATTGAGCAATATAGCCGTATGTGTTGTTGTTCGGTCCTTGCTGCCCGCCAATGAAAGGCTTTATGCTCCTGGCAAGTCTGATCGGCTGCGGATTAATCTCAGCCTGGACATGGTTTTGAGCATATATTTCCTTGATACGCCTGACGTTTTCATCCATGCAGGCTTGAGCAGCAGCTTCCTCGGCCGAACTCAAGTTTAAGTAAATGTTTTGTATCTTGATGCGATTCGTGAACCTCTGAACCTGAACTTCGAATGTTAATCCTGACGCATCCAAAACCTCGACCACCAACCGGCCTCCAGGCGAGGAAATGAATGTGCGGTCATTTAATCCACCATCGGCAGGAGAGCCGGCTCCGACATTGAGCGCATCGTAGTCTGCGTCGGCGACCAGCACGATTGGCTTGCTTTCAAAATAGCTTCCTACTCTGTCGAACTCCATTTCAGCGCCTGCGTCATCGTATCCGCTGGATGCTCCGGTGGTGCTGAGCTTGACTCGCAGTCCCTCGCCGTCTTGCGCAATGGAGGATGAAATGCGCACCACCAGCCTGTCTGGGTCGTTGTCGGGAAACGTGCTTCTATCATCATTGTCAACTAGATGATTCGAACCGCGCTGGCTTCCCCAGCGTGAAAGTCTTGGAGAAGATGTCATTTGCATTGCTCCCACTTCACCGGTTGGGCTGATGACGGGCTGCAATATCTTGAATTCAACAAATCCAGAGCAAGGCAGCTCCCCTGTGCGCACATGGCCTGGGGGAGGGTCGGCGAGGTTACCGGCGATGCAGGTGGAGTGGTCTATTTCCGGGTTGGGGGAGGCGGCGCAGCCGCCGAACTCGGGGTCGCAGTCGCAGACGCAGGGGAAGGACTGCGGATTGCAACTGATGCGGCAGGGACAGGGAGTGCCTTCGTCGCCCTCCACATTGGGGTCGGGCGGGGTGGCGCCGCAGCCTGCCGCGCATTCGCAGTCCGTGCTGTCCTGGCTGCAGTTCGGCGGCCGAGTGCCGAGCGAGTCGTTGGTGCAGCGTCCGTGGTTGCCAGACAGGCAGGTGCAGTTGCCCTCGCTGGCGGGGCATTCGGTGGAGCATGTGCCCTGGCCGGGCGGCGGGGGGCAGAGTTCGTTTTCAGGGCATGAGCGCCCCTCCGGGCAGCCGCACTGGCTGCCAGCAGGGTGCTGGGAGCGCTCGCACTGGCACGGGCCGGTGCCAGTGCCGCCTCCTGAGCCACCACCCCCACTTCCGCCGCCGCCTCCGCCGCCTCCCCCTCCAGGGTCGCCGCCGCACATTTCGGTGCAGTGGCATTCATAGACGTGGCAGGAGAGACCGCCGCAGCCGCAGTAGTGCGGGGTCCAGTTGTCGCAGATGACGGTGCAGGTGCAGCCGTGGATGCCGCAGTCGGGGCCGCCGCAGGTACACATGGTGTCGGGCTGGATGAGGTGCTCGAAGTTTAGCCAGGTGGTCTGGGAGACCTGGCCGGAGAGCATGGCGGCGAGGATCTGGCTTTCATCCGGGATGGAGGAGGTGTTGCGCAGGGCGGTGTGGAAGACGAGCAGTTCGTCCACGTTACTGACGCCGTCGCCGTCCCAGTCGTTCTCGGCGTAGCTTTTCCCTGGGTCGTGGTTGCTCATGGTGGAGGGGTCCTGGCCGGTGACAGCCAGGTAGTCCTCCGGCAGGACCTCCTCCCAGGGGTTGAGTCCGGCGGCGGCTTTTTCGGCCAGGAGCACGAGGTCGTCATGGGTGTTGCCGGCGGCGTCCTGGTTGTCGAAGGGGCTGAGTCCGTGGGCGGCCTCGTAGCGGTCGGGCATGGTGTCGAGATCGGTGTCGCGCTCCGGGGGGATGAGGGTGGTGAGGGGCAGGATGAGGCCGGGCTGGCCGGCGGCGGCGGCTTGCTGGTTGTAGAGATGGGCGCGCAGGTGGGAGACGCCGTCGGCGCGGACGATTTGGGCATCGGCGGGGTTGTTCCAATCGAGCACGCCGGGGTATTGGGCCTCGATGCTGTCGGGGATGCCGTCGGCGTCGGTGTCGTTGCCGTTGTAAAAGTCCTGCGGCAGCGGGTCGGCGATGTCGGGAATGCCGTCGCCATCGGTGTCGCTCCAGGCGCTGAGGTAGTGCTGGCGGGGGAAGGTGACGTTTTGGTTGTTGATCTTGACGGTGAGGGAGGGGGCCTGGGGCCACCACCAGCCGGTGCCGTTCCAGGAGTCTGTGGGGAAAGGATCCAGCGCGTCGGGAATGCCGTCGCCATCGCCGTCCGGGGCGTTGGCGGCGATCCACTGGGCGGCAAAGGTCTGGTCCTCGCCCTCGACGAGCCATGTGCCGCCGAGCCACCAAAGGGAGTTGTTGGCATTGTCCGCTGGATAAGGGTCGGCGGCGTCGGGGATGGTGTCGCCGTCCACATCGCTCCAGAGGCCGGGGTAAGTGCCGCTTGGGAGAGTCTGCTCCACGCCGTTGACGCGGAAAACGCCGCCCTGCCAGGAATGGGTGACGGGCGTGGGGTTGAGCGGATCGCCTGGATAGGGGTCGAGGTCATCGGGAATGTCATCCTCATCGGCATCCACGGCATCGGCGCGGTGCCATTGGGCGGGGAAGGTGTGCGGCTGGCCGTCCACGGTGAAGACGCCGCCCTGCCACCAGGCGGAGTTGTTGGCGGGGTCGTTGGGCCAGGGGTCAAGGCTGTCGGGGATGAGGTCCTCATCCGTGTCGGCCCAGACGCCCGGGTGGGTGCCGGAGGGGAAGGTCTGCGCCTGGCCGTTGATGATGAAGACACCGCCCTGCCAGGTGAACTGGTGGATGGTGGGATTGTTCGGATCACCCGGATAAGGGTCCATGTCCTCGGGAATGCCGTCATTGTCGCCATCGCCCGCATTGGCGCGGTGCCACTGGCCGGGGAACTCGGTGGGGATGCCGTTTATGGTGAAGGTGCCGCCGGACCACCAGGCGGAGTTGTTGGCGGGATCGGCGGGATAGGGGTCGGCGACATCCGGGAGGGTGTCGCCATCGGTGTCGGCAAAGAGGCCGCCATGATAGCGGGGCGCGAAGGTGGTGGGCGCGCCGTCCACATGGAAGACACCGCCGCTCCAGTGAAAATAGGTGCCGTTCCACGGATCCTCGGGCGCGGCGTCCAACTCGTCGGGGATGCCGTCGGCGTCGGTGTCCGCGACAGCGGGGGCGAAGTAGTGGAGAGGACCATAGGTGCTGGGCGCGCCATTGATGAGGAAGGTGCCGCCCGCCCAAAACTGGAGCGCGCCGTAGGAGGCGGGGTTGATGAAGCGGTCGTCGAGGTCATCGGGAAAACCGTCCTCATCCCCGTCCACCCCGCTGCCCGCGTAAAAGCCCGAGCGCAGGGCCAGGGTGAGACCATGACGGGTGAAGATGCCGCCGGAGAATTCGAAGGTGTTGTTGGCGGGATCGTACGGGTGCGGATCCCAGTCATCGGGCAGGCCGTCATTGTCATCATCAGGCAGAGGACCCGTCCCGGCCAGCCACAGGCCCTCCCAGCTCTGAAGCACGCCATCAATGGCCCAGGTGCCGCCGCCGAACCAGTGGCTGTTGTTGGCGGCGTCGTAGGGATGGGGGTCCCAATCATCGGGCAGGCCGTCGCCATCCGCGTCCGGGATGAAGTCCTGATAAGTGGAGGTGCCGGTAAACTCGACGGCCACGCCGTCAATGATCCAGACGCCGCCATGCCACTCGAACATTTCGGGGCCGGTGCCGCCGGAGCCGGGCGGCGGCTCGGTGGGTTCGTCACCTTCGAAATCCGGCACCCAGTAATATTGGCCCGCGCCATCCATCGCCCAATAACCGCCAAAGGTGGCCACCGGGGAGGTCAGCGTCCAGGAGAGCATGACGAGAAATTGCAGCCAGCCGAACCAGCGTTTACGGCGCGGAATGAAGCTTCGAGCTTCGCGGTTCGCGGTTCGCGGTTCGCGGTTCGCGGTTCAGGCGGGAGGTGAGAGTTCATGCGGAAAGCTGCGTTTGGAATTTCCGGATTATTTCCTGACACCAGCGGTTAAACCAAAAACGCGGGACTTTGACAAGAAAAATTTCGGGGGGAAGATTCTGGGATTTCGGATTCCGAATTTCGAGCTTACCTGCCCCATGCCCGATCTCACCCACCTCGATTCCACCGGCAGTGCAAGCATGGTGGATGTTTCCGCCAAGCCACTCATGACACGCGAGGCTGTGGCCGCTGGATTCATCCATCTCAAGCCGGAAACGCTGAGTCTGATCCGCGCGCAGGCTTTGAAAAAAGGCGACGTGCTTGCCACTGCGCGCATCGCTGGCATCCAGGCGGCAAAGCAGACGCAGTTGCTGATTCCGCTGTGCCACCAGATTCCCTTGTCAAAGGTGGCCGTGAGCTTCGACGAGCGCGCGACTGGCATCGCTGTCACCGCCGGGGTTAAAACTGTCGCGCCCACGGGTGTCGAAATGGAGGCACTGACCGCCGTGTCCATCGCCGCGCTGACGATTTACGATATGTGCAAGGCCGTGGACAAAGAAATGCGCATCACAGACATCCACCTCATCTCAAAAACCAAAATCCCCTCCGCCGCTTGACCCGCGTGCCGCGCGCCGCCATGTCAGCCGCCAGCACGCATGACCCGTTTCCGCCCCTGCATTGACCTTCATGATGGCAAGGTCAAACAAATCGTCGGCTCCACCCTCAAGGACGAGGGCGCGGGGCCGAAGGTGAACTTCGTCAGTGACCGCTCCCCCGCCTGGTTCGCGGAACTTTACCGTCGCGACGGTCTTACCGGCGGCCACGTCATCCTGCTCGGCAAAGGCAACGAGCAGGCCGCTCGCGAGGCCCTAGCCGCCTGGCCGGGCGGGATGCAAGTGGGCGGCGGCATCCGCCCGTGCAATGCGCAGGAACATCTCGCCGCTGGCGCCAGCCACGTCATCGTCACCAGTTACCTCTTTGAGACCGACGGCACCTTTTCCGAGACAAGACTGGAGAAAATGACGCGCGCGGCAGGCAAAGAGCGGCTGGTCATTGACCTGAGCTGCAAAGCCACCCCCGAAGGCTGGACCGTGGCCATGAACCGCTGGCAGACGCTCACCGACCTGAGCATCACACCCGCCACACTCATCCACCTCGCCGGACACTGCGCCGAGTTTTTGATCCATGCCGTGGATGTCGAGGGCAAATGCGAAGGCATGGACGAGGACCTCGTGCGCTTTCTGGCCGAGCACAGCCCCATCCCCGCCACTTACGCCGGCGGCATCCGCCATCTCGACGACCTGCGCCGTCTGGATGAACTCAGCTCCAGCCGGCTCGACGGCACCATCGGCAGCGCCCTCGACCTCTTTGGCGGAACCGGCGCCCGCTATGAAGACTGTGTTGCCTTCAACCACCGCAGCGTGCAATAACACGCCCCTCTCCCCGCCATGAAAATCATCCGCCATCTAGACTCCGAAGGAAAAACCGCCTACGCCGCCCTGCAACCTGATGGACGCGCGCTCGTCATCGAAGGCTGCATCTTCAGCGAGCACACCGTGACCGGCCGCGAGGCCGTCATCACCAAGCACCTCGCCCCCATCAAACCGCGCGCCATCCTCTGCATCGGCCTCAACTACAAATTCCACGCCGAGGAAAGCGGAGCCGCCATTCCGCAGAATCCCGTGCTTTTCATGAAGCTGCCCGGCACCGTGCAGAACCCCGGTGACCCGATTCTCCTGCCCACCCACCTGAAGAGCGAAAAGGTGGACTATGAATGCGAGCTGGCCGTCGTCATCGGCAAAGCCGCCAGGAACGTCTCCAAAGAGAAAGCGCTGGACTATGTGCTCGGCTACACCTGTGCCAACGATGTCAGCGCGCGCGACTGGCAGCTCAACGGCGGCGGCAATCAATGGTGCCGCGGCAAGACCTTCGACACCTTCTGCCCGCTCGGCCCCGTGCTCGTCACGCGCGACGAGATACCGAACCCGAACGCCCTCGGCATCAAGACCGTGCTCAATGGGGAGACCGTGCAGGACTGGAACACGAACGACATGATCTTCGACGTGCCCACGCTGATCTCCTTCCTCAGCGGCAGCACCACGCTCGAGCCCGGAACCGTCATCCTCACCGGCACGCCGCACGGCGTCGGCATGGCGCGGAAGCCCCCGCTCTGGCTGAAGGACGGCGACAGCGTCACCATCGAGATCGAAGGCATCGGCACCCTCACCAATCCCGTGCGCGACGAAGCTTAACCGCCCCTGTTCATGCCCGTCTCCGCTTACGACCAGCTCGTTTCACTCGCCCGTGAGATCGCCATTCTCAGCTCCACTGAGGCGCTCATTTCCTGGGACCAGGAAACCTACATGCCGCCCGGCGCGCTCGACCACCGGGCGCGCCAGCTCTCCTACCTGAACGGCAAAGCGCACGCCCTCGCCACCGGCCCCAGCTTCCGCAAACTCCTCGACAAAGCCGAGGCCGCCCCGCCACCGGATGCCAAAGCCGCCGCCAACCTGCGCGAGATGCGCCGCGCCCGCGAGCGCGCCGCGCGCCTGCCCCAGCGCCTCGTCCAGGAGGAAAGCTCCGCCTGCGCCCATGCCAAGGCCGCCTGGGTGGACGCCCGGCGGCGCTCCGACTTCACCACCTTCGCCCCGCACCTCCAGGCCCTGGTGGATCTGGCGCGGAAGAAGGCCGACCTCTGGGGCTACACTGGCGAGCCCTATGACGCCCTGCTGGAAGGCTACGAGCGCGGCGCCCGCACCACGGAGGTGGCCGCTCTTTTTGCGAGGCTAAAGCCCGACCTTTCCCGCATCGCCCGCGAGGCCGTCGCCCGCAGCGCCCAGGCCCCCGCCGCCCTCCCGCGCGGGCGCTACCCCGTCGCCAAACAGCAGCAGCTCAACACCGAGATTGCCGCCAGCATCGGCTTCGACTTCGACTGCGGCCGCATAGACACCACCGCGCACCCCTTTTGCACCACCCTCGGCCCGCGCGATGTGCGCCTCACCACCCGCTATGACGAGGCCGACTTCACCTCCTCCCTCTTTGGCGTCATGCACGAGGCCGGTCACGGTCTTTACGAGCAGGGGCTGCCCGGCGAGGACTTCGGCCTGCCCTCAGGCAGCGCCTGCTCCCTCGGCATCCACGAGTCTCAGAGCCGCCTGTGGGAGAACCACGTCGGCCGCTCCCGCCCCTTCTGGGAAAAATGGCTGCCGCGCGCGCAGGAGATCTTCCCGCATCTGAAAAAAACCAGCCTGGAGAGCTTCCTCGCCTTCATTCACCGCGCCCGTTACTCCTTCATCCGCGTCGAGGCCGACGAGGCCACCTACGACCTGCACATCCTGCTGCGCTTCGGCATTGAGCGGCGCATCGTCAGCGGCGAGCTGCCCGTGGAGAAGGTCCCCGAGGCATGGAATGACGAGTTTCACCAGCTCTTCGGCATGTTCCCGCCGGATGACGCGCGCGGCTGCCTCCAGGACATTCACTGGAGCATGGGCGGCCTCGGCTACTTCGCCACCTATACGCTGGGGAACCTGAATGCCGCCCAGCTCTTCGCCACCGCACTCAGGCAGCGGAAGATCGCCGCCGCCATGGACTGCGCCGACTACGCGCCGCTGCTCGCCTGGCTGCGTGAAAAAGTCCACGCCCAGGGCGGCGCCGGCCTGCCCGGCGAAGTCATGACCCACGCCACCGGCCGTCTTACCGAAGCCGCCTGGCATCTGAAGCACCTGCGCGCGCGCTTTTTAGTCTGAAACCGGGAAACGCGGGAGTGAGCCGGTTGCGATTCCGATTTGCGCGAAGCGGGATGAGAGCAAATCAAGGGTACTTCCGAAAACCCGCTTTTGCATGGGGAACAGGCGTCCCGCCTGTTCGCGCAGGCAGGATGCCTGCGCCCCATGCTCAGAGTTTTCGGGAGTCCCCTCAAGATCATCATCCACACTGCCGACGCCAAGCGTGGTTGCGGAAGGCTGCGTGATCCCGATCCCGCGAGCGGGAGGTCCGCAGGGAGAGTCCGGGCTGTTCGGTGCTTTCGCAGTGAGAGTGCTGTGACAAGGTGGTGGTGCTTGGATTGGCCGCCACGCTGATGCACCGCCTTGCGGCGGCGACCACAGCTCACTCATACATGCGGAAAAGGCCGGAGTGGTCCAGGTCGCCGCCGCCTTTTTCATGGACGAAGGTCTCCCACTGCGCGCGGCAGTTTTCGAGCGTGGGGGAGTGGAAGCCGAGGTTTCCGGCCAGCTCGCAGATGAGGCGCACGTCCTTGAGCTGGAGGGTGGAGCGTCCGCCGGGAGCGAAGTCGCGCCGCACCATGCGGTCCCCGTGCAAATGCAGGATGCGGCTTTCGGCGAAGCCGCCTAGCAGCGCCTCGCGCACGAGCGCTGCATCCACGCCCGCCAGCTCGGCCAGCCGCAGCGCCTGCGCCACAGCGTCAATGGTCTGCGCCACGATGAGTTGATTGGCCAGCTTTGTGACCTGCCCGGCGCCCGGGCCGCCCATGTGGGTGATGCGCTCGCCCACCACCCGCAGCACGGGAAGGGCGCGCGCGAAGTCCTCCGCGCTGCCGCCGGCCATGAGGGTGAGGTTTCCCGCCTCCGCGCCCACCTGGCCGCCGGAGACGGGCACATCCAGCCAGCGCGCGCGCCGGGCGAACTCGCGCGTGGCCGGCACGGATGTGGTGCCGAAGTCTATGATGAGCGCCTCGGGCGAAAGTCCCTCCGCCAGCCCGCCCGCGCCGAAGACCATCTGCTCCACCACCTCCGTAGTGGTGAGATTGATGCAGACGATGCCCGCGCCAATCTCGCGCGCCAGCTCCGGCAGGGAAAGCGCGCGCCTCATGCCCAGCGCGACAGCTTTTTCAGCGGGCGCGTCGCTGCGGTTCCACACGACCATTTCAGCCCCCGCCTCATGCAAATGCCGCGCCATGGCCGATCCCATGTTGCCCAATCCCGCGAAGCCGATTTTTTGTCCGGTCAAAGTCTTGATCATCCGCTCATTCGAGAGCGCGGCGGCGGGAATGCAAAGAAAGTTTCGGGGAACGCGGGGCAGGGCTGGGCGCCGTGCGCAGGTGTCGTGTTTTTGGCGGTTTGAGCGGCCGCGCCATGCTTTGGCATCTTCAGAGGTGGCTCGGGACGGAATCGAACCGCCGACACGGGGATTTTCAATCCCCTGCTCTACCGACTGAGCTACCGAGCCTTCACTTTCCGCTGTTTTCAGCGGGCCGCGATTGTGGCAAGACAGTCAGCAGCGTGCAACGGCTTTTTGCATTTTGTTTCTTCATGCAGAGCAGACCATGCGTGGTGGCGTCGTGGGCGACAAATGGCGGATGAGCGTCTTGATGCAGGCCGCGCATGGATGTGCGGGGCTTTATAATCATCAGAATGGTGCTTGTCGAACCGGTGAGTTGAGCGAAATTTAAAAAAATACCTGCGGGTATTGAAATCCCCCTCATGGCTCCTGACACGATCCAGTTTCAATGTTCTTCCTGCCAAAGCACCCTCACGGTGCCGGGGTATCTCGCCGGAGTGTCGGGTCCTTGCCCTGTGTGTGGTCAGACTGTGACCTCACCTCAAGCAGCGGCAGCGCCCATGTTTCCACCCGCACCGCCCGCGCAGTCGCCGTCAGCCGCGACTGCCGCAGGTCCAGTGCTGCCTGATCCGGCCTCGCTGGCCCGGCATCTGAATCCCTTGGGCGCGGGTGCTCCAGCATGGCAGGGCGGCCCGGGGCCTGCGCCCTCATCGGCTCAAAGTCCGCTTCCGCAATCTCCTCCCGCTTGGCAGCCGCCCGGTCTTGGCCAGGCTCTTCTTGGCGGTGCCGCTCCAGGGCAGGGCTTGCCACAGCAGGGCGCGGGACCGCTTTTTCCTCCCGCGCAAAGTCCGCCCGCCTGGACCGGCGGTCCCGTGGCGGGCCCGCCCATGCAGGGGAGCGGAACCGTGCTGCCTGAACGGCGCGGCGGCGGCGCGCCATCCCACAGCAGTCTCATCCCTGGAGCGCCCGCGCTGCCCACGCTAGGCGGCGGGCATGAAGGCAGGGAAGCCGGTTCCCTGCTCGGTCGCGGCGTGCCGCAGGGCATGCCTGTGATGCAGCCGGCCCCGGCCATGCCGGCCTCGCAGCCGCTGCACCAGCCCATGCCGCGCGGCTCCCGTCCGCTGCGAAGGCCCAAGCGCGCCTCGAACATTTTCATGTTCAGTCTCGCGGTCATTTTCCTGCTCGGCACGCTGGCCGCGGCTGGGTGGATGTTCCGCGAGCCTTTGATGGAGATCGTCCACAAGTACATGCCGGCGGGGAATGAGACGCCGGTGGAGGCCCCCGTGCCTTCGCCAAAATCCGTGGTTTCTGCACCTGCACCAGGCACCGAGTCGGAGCCCGTGAATGCGCCAGCGCCAACAGTGGTGGCGGAGCCGCCGCCTGAGAAGCCGGCAATCGCCGGATTCGATCCCGATGAACCCGCGCCGCCGAAGGCTGTGCCGCTCACTGATGACGAGCGCACTGCTTTGACTGCCGGGCCAGGGATGAGCAATTCTCAGCCCCCTGCGCCGGCAGTGCCCGACGCGACGCCGGGTTCGGGATTGCAGGAGGTTCCTCAGCCGGCGCCGGACACAAAGAGCGGCGTGGCCAGGGCGGACATTGAGATCGAGGTGCCCGAGGAAGCCAAGCCTGCCGCCGAGGCGCTGATGAAATTCCTCACCGCGCGCACGTTGGAGGATCGTCTCCGCCACAGCCTGGCGCCGGATTTCATGCGCCCGCTGATGGAGCGCTATTACAAGGGCGCGCCGGAAGGCCCGGTGAAGGTGGATGCCGTGGGCCTGGTGCGCTTTGACCCGAAGCCGCAGATTGGCGGCGGCGCTCATGCCGTGTTCGGCCTGGAAAGCCGCGAGTGGGAGTTTCCCATCCCGGTGATGCTGGAGGAAGGCAAGGACGGCTTCCGCGTGGACTGGCTGTCGTTTGTGGAGTTCAAGGACAGGCTGCTGGAGCGCTTCTTTGAAAACTACCAGGAAGGGCCGGCGCGCTTCCATGTGGGCATCACGCGCACGCATTACTTCGACGACAAAGTGCCGAACTCGGGTTCGAAAGACGCTTTTCTCGTCAGCCCCGCGCCGCCGAATCCCTGGAAAACGACCGTCTTTCTCGACAAGGACTCGCCCCTGGCGCGCGACCTTCGCGAGCGCATCCCGTGGGGCGCGCAGGTCTGGGCGGTGGTGGAGTTGGAGTGGGTGAAACTGGGCGCCACGCAGTGGGTGCAGCTCGCCGCCGTGCCGCAGCTTAACTGGTACTCGGTGCCAGCCGCCAACGGCCAGGCCGGCGGAGGCCCATCCTCGCAGAACCAGCTTCCCAACGAGATTCAGCGCGCGGCTCCAGTGGGGCGCTGATGCGCGCGGCTCAGCCGGGTTTGCCGCGCCAGTGGCGCGGCACCTCCCAGGCGGCGAGTCCGGCGCAGGCGGCGGATTTGAAAGCCTGGGTGATCTGCCCCGCGGGCAGGCCGGCGACGGCGACGACATCCTGCACGCGTTCGGGGTCGCGGCTGGCGGCGCCATGCACCGCGATGTCCGCGATGCCGGTGGCGCGGCGGATTTTTGCGGCGATCTCGTCAGGGCTGAGCTTGCGGCTGGCAACATTGATGCCCGGGCCGGCGCAGGATTCGAAAAACAGGGCGTCACCCTCCAGGCGCGCCTTGTCCCAGGTGCGGTGACGACTTGCGGAAAAAAGCTCGCCTGGCAGCGGGGCATCGTAGCCGAGACCGACGGCGTCGCTTTCCACGATGAGAAAGCCCTGCTCGTCGCACAAGGCACGGACTCCCGGCAGCAGGCGGCCGAGATCGCGCGCATCGGTGCGCGGAGACTGGCCGGCATCATAGCTGATGGCGCCCGTCTCGCTTGTGCCGTAGAGATTGTGCAGCTTGAGGCCGAACTGCCGCCGCACTTTGCTCTCAAGCTCCAGCGTGAGGGGGGAACCCGCGCTGACCGCCAGCGCCACGCGCTCCAGGCCCAGGCCGGAAAGCAGCCATGCCTTCCACATCGCGGGCACTCCGGGCAGGAACACGCGCTCATGCAGGGCCAGCGCCTCAGCGATGCCGGCGGGGAAAGGCGTGGGCAGCCAGTGGACGCGCAGGCCATGCAGCAGCATGGGCAGAAGCGTGGTGGTCAGGCCGAAAGAGTGCGCCACGCTCAGGGGAGCCAGCGCCGTGCCGATGCCGCCGAGTCCCAGCGCGGCATGAAGGCGGTCCGCGTCCGCAGCAGCCTGCGCGAGGGTGAAGAACTGGCATCTGCGCGATCCAGAGGCGCCGACGGCCTGCTTGATCAAGGCGGTGCCGGCGGGAGCGGGGCAGGATGGCACGCGGCGGGAGCGGTCTTTCTCCACCACCTGCACCGGCAGGCCGGAAAGGAAGCCCGCCAGCAGCGCGCGGGCGATCTCCGGCCCGTCACCCTGCGCCAGGTAATAAGGTCCAAGCACCGGACAAAGGTCCGGCTCCAGGGTGCGGGCCTGCTTTTCCAACTCGTGAAAGCTCCACACGCCGCCAGGATGCCGGAGGGCGATGTCATCGCCCTGCGCGTCCAGGATTTTTTGCCAGCGTTCACCAAACATTTGACACTCTCCGCCGCGAACAGCAAAACGTGGAGCGCGGGCGTGCCAGTGTGCGCGTGTCCGTCCTGAGTTCAAGCCTGGGAATCCATCCGGCTGAAAACTTCGTTTTCTCATTGTGTCCCGACCCTCCGATCCTCGAATTCTCATCACTGGCGCAGGCATCGTCTCGCCCCTGGGGCTGGACTGGCGGGAAAACGAGGCGTCTTTGATGGCGGACCGCGCCGCTTTCAGGCCGGTGACGCTTTTCGATGTCTCCGAGCGCATCGCGAAAACAGCGGCCAGCGTGGATTTGCCGGAAGACCGGCTTTTTCAGAGAGTGCCGCGCCGCCGCGCGCATCTGGTGGACCGCGGCACAAAAATGCTGATGCTGGCCGTTCGCGAGGCCTTGGGCATGGCCGGCATGGCGGGGCTGGCCGGGGTGGATGCCATCGTGCTCGGCACTTCGGCGGGGGCCATGAGCGTGGGGCAGGAATACTTCCGCGCGGCGCGCGCCAGTCCGTCCCGGCAGCCGGGGCAGCTCTCGCGGCTGGAGCACTACCAGCCGCAAAGGCAGATCTCCCTCATCGCCGCCGAGTACGACTGGCGCGGGCCGGTCATCCTCATTTCCAATGCCTGCGCCAGCGGCGCCAACGCCATCGGCGAGGCCATGGCTCTCATTCGCTGCGGGCGCGCGCGCCGTGTTCTGGCCGGAGGCTACGATGCCCTGGCGGAGCTGGTTTTCGCAGGCTTCGACACTTTGCGCGCCCTGGCACCCTCCGGCATTCCCCGGCCCTTCGATGCCGCGCGCGACGGACTCGCCCTCGGCGAAGGCGCCGCCGTCATGCTTCTGGAGAGCGCGGACGCGGCGGCGGAGCGCGGGGCGGACGCGCTGGCCGTGGCGGCGGGTTACGCCACAGCCACCGACCTCCACCATCTCACCCAGCCCGATCCCGAAGGCAAGGCCGCCATTCGCACCATGACCGGCGCCTGTGTCATGGCCGGACTCAGGCCGGATGAAATCCATTACCTCAACTCCCACGGCACCGGCACACCCTACAATGATGTGGCCGAGGCCAGCGCCATCCGCGCCTGGGCCGGGGGCGCGGCGGCAGGCCTCGCTGTCAGCTCCACAAAGTCCGCCATGGGCCATTTGCTAGGCGGCGCGGGCGCGGTGGAGGCCGTGGTCTGCCTCATGGCCATGCGCGGCGGCTGGCTGCCCGGCAGTCTGAATGTGCGCGAAGTGGATGAATGCGCGGGTTTTGATCTCGTGCGCGCATTCCGCCAGGCGCGGGTGCGCGCTGCAATGACCAACTCCTTCGGTTTCGGCGGCACCAATGCCACTCTCGTTTTCACCGCCGAGACCCCTTCATCTCATGCCTCGCCATCGCCGCCCGCCGGCTTGAGGATTTTGGGGGGCGGCGCGGTGTCGTCCGCCGGCTGGACGGCCGCCGATCTCAAAAAAGCCGTTCTGGAAAATGCCGCGCCGCCTTTGAGTGACTGCCCGCGCAGCATTGGCACGCGCGACTGGGAGTGTCCCGCGCGCCGCGTTCCCGCCATGCCGCCGGACCGCATTCCAAAATCTCCCCGTTTGCGCCGTGCCAGCCCGATTACCAAATTCGCCATGGCCGCCGCGCTTGAGGCGCTGGAACAGGCGGGTTTTCCCCAGGGCGCGGGTGCGGGGCGGCTCGGCATCGTCATGGCCGTGTTCAACGGATGCGTGCAGTTCTCCGGCCGCTTTTATCATGAGGTCATCGAGACGCCCGCGCTGGCCAGCCCGCTTATTTTCCCGGAGACTGTCTATAACGCGCCCGCCTCGCACATCGCCGCCGCTCTCGGCGCGGACGGGCCCGTGTCCACTCTGGTTGGCGAGTCCTCGGCCATCGCGGATGCCGTCACACTCGCCCGGCTGTGGCTGGAGCAGGGACTCGTGGATCACTGCCTGGTCATCGGAGCGGAGGAGGCCGACTGGCTCGGCGCGGAGGCTACCAGTTATTATCACCCGCAACTGCCGGCCAGTGAGGGCGCAGGCGCCTTGCTGCTTGGAGCCGCTCATGAAGCGCGCGCGGACGGGACGCCCGCGCCCCATGCTCCCAGCCTGCGAGTCCTGGGGACAGCCGCTTTTCTCGGAGAAAACGAGCGCGCCGCAGTGCTTGCGGGGCTCGCCCTTGCCCTTGCCGCCCCCGCGCCGCCGGGCCTGCTCGTGGACGGCAGCAGCGGCATCTCCGTGCTCGATTCTCCGGAGGAGGCCGCTTTGCGATCCCCGGGTTTGCAGCCAGCGCGGCGCTTGCATCCGCGCGCTGTCATCGGAGAAAGCATGGGCGCCGCAGGCGCTCTTCAACTCGTCCTGGCAGCGGCGCTCGCCGCGGAGGAAAAGCGCGTGGATGTGCTCATGCCCGGCACCCTTTGCGGCGCTCACGCATTGCGCGTCGAAATTGACGGCAATGCGGGTTGAGATAGGAGCGCGGTTCAAATCACTCGGCCATCCAGCCCACAGGCTGAGTCCATGCCTGCTGTTTCTCGCCAGGAGTGATCGGATTTTTCATTTCCTCGTCGGAGCGGATGACAGCGCGGACGTAAAGCTCGTCTCCAGTGAGCTGGTAGGAGGGTTCGAGGCTGGTGTTGGAGGCGAGCAGTTTGCCCACGTCCGCGCCATGTTGCAGGCGCACGGGATGGTTGTCACCCTCGGGGGTGGGTACCTCTTTCACGGCGCGGTCATAGTTTTTCAAAGTGCCGCGAAACTCCGTGGTGTAAGTGACTCCGGGTTTGCCCTGGATTTTCAAGCTGAGGCGGCGGGTGACTTTATCAAAAGAAACGTCATCGAGCAGGATGCCGGTGGTGGCGTAAAAATCCCCGCGCTGCATGGCCTCGGTGAGCACGCTGGCGTCGAGCTTCGCGGCACGCACCATCACCCAGCCGCGCCCCGGCGTGTTGGCTCCGCCGTGGTAGTGGTGTGAATCGTCGGTGGCCATGCCGTAAAGTGGCGGGTGCTTTAACTCGGCCAGCCGGATGGTGTTGGCGATGTCCCACACGCGGCCGAGATGCGTGTCCGCGCGGCCTTCCTCCCCCTCGTTGTAGCAGGAGGGGTGGCCGTTATAGACCTCGAAGTATTTGTCCTCGATGACATGCGCCAGGTCCTCCGCGGTGAGCGCCCAGCGGAAGTTCGGATGGTTGATGTGGGCGATCATGGGCCGTCCGCTGCGCGCGGCCTCCGCGGCGATGGCCTGGAGGTTTTTGCGCATCGTTTCGCGGATGGAGACCACATCCTTGAGCGGCTCGATGACATTTTCGAGGTTGATGGCGTTGATGTGAATCGGAGCCTTGTTGAAGGAGGCGGTGACCTCCTCGGCCTGCACGAGGATGAACTTGCCGGGCGCTTCGAGCTTGGAGCGGAAGTCCTCCAGCGTTTTGAGCCGGACTTCGAGCTTGCCCTCGGCGTTCATGCGGGTCTCCACCCAGCCGGGGCCGAAGCGGTCGCGGCATTTCTCGATGACTTTTCTACCGAGCGTGACGCGGCGTTTTTCGATGGCCTCCTCGGTCATCCATTTTTCGCCTTTTTGCAGGGTGTTGTGGTCGGAGAGCGCGAGGAAATCGTAGCCCTGGTCCTTGTACCATGCGGCGATGGTTTCCGGAAAATCATTGCCGTCGCTCCAGAGGGAGTGGGTGTGCGTGTTGCCTTTGAACCAGCGCAAGTCTTCGGCTTGGAGCGCGGCGGCGGCGAGGAAGGGGAGGAACATTCTCATGAGAATGGCTTGAACGCGCTCCGGCGCGGCGAACAATCACGCGCTTGATGATCGTGTCCCTAGAAACCGCCCTCGCGAACACCCGCGCGCATCTTTTGTCCCTGCGCAACGCGGAGGGCTATTGGGAGGGGGAGCTGTCCAGCAGCGCGCTGAGCACGGCCACAGCCATTGTGGCTCTGCACGGGGTGGACGCGCAAAAACACGCCCCGCTCATCGCGGCGGGCGCGCGCTGGCTCGTCGCCAGTCAAAATGACGACGGCGGCTGGGGTGACACGACCCTCAGCAAGAGCAACCTCTCCACCACGCTGCTCTGCTGGAGCGCGCTGCATCTGGATGATGAGGATGACAACGGCGGGCGCGGGCATGGGGCGCGGGAATCCCGCCTGCGCGCCGGGGCCTGGATCACCGCCCGCACGGGCAGCCTCGCGCCGGAGGCCATCGCGCGCGCGGTCATCGCCCGTTACGGGAAGGACAAGACCTTCTCCGTGCCCATCCTCATGCTGTGCGCCATCTGCGGCACGCTTGGCGCGCGGCCCTGGCTGCATGTGCTGCCGCTGCCGTTCGAGCTGGCGGCGCTGCCGCGGAGCTGGTTCGGCGCCATCGGCCTGCCGGTGGTCAGTTACGCGCTGCCGGCGCTCATCGCCATCGGCCACGCGCGCTGGAGGAACGCTCCACCGGCGTGGTGGAACCCTCTGCGCTGGCTGCGCGCAATGTTGTGGCCGCGCGTCCGGCCCATGCTCAAGGCGCTGCAACCCTCCACTGGCGGCTACCTGGAGGCCACACCGCTGACCAGCTTTGTGACGATGGCCCTGGCGGCGGCGGGGGAGAAAGACCACCCCTGCGTGCCGGACGCGGTGGCTTTTCTCACCCGCTCCATGCGCGCGGATGGAAGCTGGCCCATAGACACCAACCTGGCCACTTGGGGAACCACGCTCGCCGTGAAGGCGCTGGGCGAAATCGAGCCGGCCACGGCGGACTGGCTGCTGAGCCAGCAATACCTGGAGGTGCATCCTTTCACCAACGCCGCGCCCGGCGGCTGGGCCTGGACGGACCTTCCGGGCGGTGTGCCCGACGCGGATGACACCTCGGGCGCGCTCATCGCTTTGAAACTCGCGGGGGAGGGAAACTCGAAGTTCGAAGTTCGAAATTCGAGGCCCAAAGAGCCATGTCCCCGTTCCGCAATCCGCAATCCGCAATCCGCAATCGCCTGGCTTCTCAACCTGCAAAACCGCGATGGCGGCATCCCCACTTTCTGCCGCGGCTGGGGCGCGCTGCCGTTTGACCGCAGCACTCCGGAGATCACCGCCCATGCCTTGCTGGCGTGGCGGCTTTGGGATGTGGAGGAACTGCGCCCGCGTGTGCGGGACGCCACGGCGCGGGCGCTGGATTACCTGGCAAAAACGCGGCGCGCGGACGGCTCGTGGGCGCCGCTCTGGTTCGGCAACGAGCATGTTCATGAGGAGGAGAACCCCGTCTATGGCACGGCGATGGTGGTGGGTTGCCTCAGCGCGCAGCCGGCGCTGGCGGAGCAGGCGCGTGTCTTGATCAAAGGCGGCGCGGCTTTTCTCCTGAAAGCGCAGCGGGAGGATGGCGGCTGGGGCGGGGCAGGGGACGCGCCCGCCAGCATTGAGGAGACAGCGGTGGCGGTGAACGCGCTGGCTTCACAGGGCGGGCATCATCGCGATGCCGTGCAGCGCGGTGTTTCATGGCTCGTTTCCGCCACGCAAGGCGGCGCGCATTTCCCCCCCAGCCCCATCGGCCTCTACTTCGCGCGCTTGTGGTACCACGAGCGGCTCTATCCCGTGGTCTGGACGCTCCAGGCTCTGCGCGCGGCGGCTCCGCTGCTGTCGTGAGTTGCGCGTCTTTGCCCGGCGGGGTCATTGCCGGGTGGCAAACCCTCCCTGCCTTGAAGAAAAGACACTTGTGTGAACCCGGCACGAATCAAAAAAGTCATTGATCTCTCCGCTGGTTTTTGCCGGGCTCGCGGCGTTGCGGAAACATGCGGAACGTCATCACCTTTGGTGAATTGGGTTTCCTCCCGCAAGATTCAGGGAGGCCCGCAGACACAGGATGAAACACAGAAGTCTGCCGGCCTCCTTGAATTTGCGGGAAATCACAAATCATGATCACGCGAGGCATGGCATCGCGGGCGCACCGCGCGCTCCAGCCCGTCCGCCAGATCCTGCGCGCTCACCTCCCCCGCCGGCAGCGTGTCCACCGTGTCCACCACCGCAGGCGTCCGCCACGCGGGCATTGAGTTTGACCGTGTCCACGCCCAGCACGGGATTCACCACCAGCAACTGCGTGGCCAGGTTGTGGAACCACGCCGGGCGCTCGGAGACGCGATAAGGGAAGTAATGTTTACGGCTCATGTCTTTACGGTGTTTATGGTTTCGACTGCGGGTTCTAAACGGGTCCGGCCCCGTGGCCGGCCCCCAAAGGGCGCCGGAGGACCATGTCACTCCGCTGGACCAGGTCGGCATGGCAAAAGATGGATTTTCAACGGGTTAAACAGTCGCACCCGGCGCGTCGTCAGGCCGCGAGGAGGCTTGCCGGATTCATCCCGGCATGTGCTGGATTCATTCCGGCATGTGCCGGATTCATCCGGGCATGGGCTGGATTCATTCCGGCATGTGCCGGATTCATCCGGCACGTGCTGGATTCATTCCGGCACATGCCGGAGTCATTCCGTGCGCCGCCCCAGGGGGCACCGCCATCTGGTAAAGCCCGCCCGGCAACCGCCCACAATTGCGCGCCATGCCTCCCCGAGAAAATCCCTGGACCGCACTTAGCGCCTCTATTGGCCGCTGGCCGCTGAGCCCTAAGCCGTGTTCATGCGATGGAAAACCACGAATGGACACGAATGAGCACGAATTTTGGAGGCATCATGTCCGGTGAGCTGAAGCGCCGGGAGATCACCCCTGGGTGATGCCCCTATCCCCCTCCTCTCCGCATGGATTCGTGTCCATTCGTGGTTCAACTGCATCGTGACGGCTCAGTTAAGGCGCTGAATCGTGGCGGAATGACGATTCGCAGGCCGGGTGTGGCTTTAGCCCGCCCGGCTGTGCCCGCACCTCCGGCATGGGATTCACGCGCCAAAAGCCGGGCGGTCCGGCGGTGAGGGCTTGTTGAGTTCAGCGGCGCGATTCTTCGCCGGGCACACCCGGCCTACTGCACCGCCCCCTGTCTTAAATGAGTGCCATTCATGTCCGGCATTCTCCTCCAGTTCCAGATTCAACACCTCGCGATGCAAAAACAGCACGGCATTGACGGCCTGATACTGCGTCACCGCGCCGACGCCGCGATTTACCGCCAGATGGGTCAAAAACGCCTCCTCCTCGGTCGCGCCCATCTCCGCCGGATGAACCGCGCGTCCCGCCCGCTCCTTGTGCCAGAGCACATGGCGGCGGTACCAGCCCGCATCATTCTCCCCGGTCTTGCGCGAGTCTTGCTTCTGCGGAGGACCTCCCGCAACGAGTCTTCCAGTTTCATCCCGGTGATCATTTCACCGGTTTGATGCACGCATTTGCGCCATAACCCGCTTTTTTATTGCCCATGACCCGCGCTCAAATTAAAACCGGTCATGCACATCCCCGAAAACCGTGAAAAACCCACCCATTTGCCGGCTATAATGGGGATGACGTAATTGCCAAATTTGTGTCTCATCAACAAGTTCGCCTAAAAAGCCGAGTTCATCGCCATTGCTTCATGCTCGCACAGATCATAGACCAAGCAGAGCGACGTGAGCCTTCCAAGTTCGTGAGAGTCGTTCGTGTGATACTCCCGGCGACCATCGCATAACCTGGGGAGTATCTTGGCTACTTTCCCATGACTTCGGAGGAGGGTTGAGATCGTCATATCCTGCTACGGACTTCGACTCCAGACTCACTCAGGAGGCCAGACACGCCCTTCCGCTCATCAAGGCTATTCGACATTATCGCGAGACCCACTCCAACACACTTCCCCCGAATCTCGATGTCATTCGTGCTGATTTACCCCACACAACCGACCTTCAAGATGAGATGACCCTCGGTTGGACCTATGTCCCAGAGGGCTCTGGCCAGTTCAGGCTCTACCGGAAGCTCGGTTGGGATCCGGCGCTGTGGTTTGAAGAAGTTGGTGGAGTTGACATTTGGACATTCGATCCCGGAGATGGTGCGCCAACCAAGCAACTGAAACTGAAGCCATGAACAACCTGGCGAACAAAACGGATGCATGCAACGGCTCGAAGGCTATCCGTTGTGTCAGCAACGGATTGCGCTCGCCGTCGCCTGATCCGAAGCGTTAAGCGGCTTCGAGCGCGTCCACAAAGAACACAACCCAACCAGCACACCATGACAAAATCCGAAAAAAGCAGGCTTCTGAAGCACAACACGATTCTCTGGCTGACCGCGATGGTGTTGCCGGTAGTCCTGCACTTTGGTCTGGCATCCACCAAGTTTCCGTGGCCCGTAATTCTTCCACTCTTGCTATTCGGAGCGATGCTGGCTTCCAACAATATGCTGGCCAAAGCAATCGGAGAAACCACAGATGATTCGAGTCGGAGATGACCGAAAAAGGATGCCTGGCGTTTCTGCTCTGGCAGTGCTTCAAAAAACGCGCCATTTCCCCGCCGGCGCCTCAACCCGTGAAGAGGTCCGGCTCATTCAGCGGCTCGATGGCCGCCGGGGCCTCGAAGCGCTGGCTGTTCATGCGCGGCGTCACGCGGCAGGTCTGGAAGTCCGCCGCGTCCGCCGCGCCCATGCCCTGCGGCGGCGGGTGCCGCCACGTCTCATGCAGCCCCGCGAAGGTCAGCAGCCCCTCCCCGCGCGCCGCGCACACCCGCCAGGGCAGGGGACGCGCCCGCCGGCAATGAGGAGACAGCGGTGGCGGTGAACGCGCTGGCTTCGCAGGGAGGGCATCATCGCGATGCCGTGGAGCGCGGTGTTTCATGGCTCGTTTCCGCCACGCAAGGCGGAACGCATTTCCCCCCCCAAGCCCCATCGGCCTCTACTTCGCGCGCTTGTGGTACCACGAGCGGCTCTATCCCGTGGTCTGGACGCTCCAGGCTCTGCGCGCCGCCGGCCTGTCCGTTCGCGTGTGTGAGTGTGCTCCTGCTGCGTCTCAGGGATTGACTCCAAGCAGCTGTGCGGCACAAAAACACTTCATTCCGTGATTGCCCATCCAGCATCTCTGAATGTAGCCTCGCCCTTCCATCGTTAATTTCCGCCTTCTCCCAACCGTCATGAGCCAAAAAGCCGCCTCCCAAAAAACCGCGAAAGCCGCCAAAAACGTCAAGCCCGCCACGACCTCCACCAAAAGCCTGCTCGTTGAAAACCGCGTGTTCAAGCCCGCTGCCGAGTTTTCCAAAAAGGCCCGCATCAGCTCGATGGCCCAGTACAGGAAGATGCATGAGGAGTCGCTGAGGCATCCGGAGAAGTTCTTCGCGCGCGAGGCAAAGGAGTTGGCCTGGCGCAAGCCCTTCAAGAAGGTGCTCGACTGGAAGTGCCCGAACGCGAAGTGGTTCACCGGGGGCCAGCTCAATGTCAGTGAAAACTGCCTGGACCGCCATCTCGACGGCCCGCGCAAGACAAAGGCCGCCATCATCTGGGAAGGCGAGCCCGGCGAGAAGCGCGTCATCACCTACCAGCAGCTCCACCGGGACGTGTGCCGTTTTTCCAACGTGCTCAAGCGCCACAAGGTGAGGAAAGGCGACCGGGTGGTGATCTACATGCCGATGGTGCCCGAGGCCGCCGTGGCCATGCTGGCCTGCACGCGCATCGGCGCGGTTCACAGCGTCGTGTTTGGCGGATTCAGCGCGGAATCCATCAAGGACCGCGTGCTCGACAGCGGCGCCACGGTGGTCATCACCGCCGACGGAGGCTACCGGCGCGGCGCGGTGGTTCCGCTCAAGAAGAATGTGGACGACGCTTTGAAGGGCGGGGACACGCCCGTGAAGACGGTCATCGTGCTGCGCCGCACCGGCCAGGATGTGCATATCGAGGAGGGCCGTGACTACTGGTGGCACCGCGAACTCGAATATGTGGATGCGAATTGTCCCGCAGTGGCGCTCGATTCCGAGGCTCCGCTTTTCATTCTCTACACCAGCGGCAGCACGGGCAAGCCCAAGGGCATCCTGCACAGCACGGCGGGCTATCTGCTGCACGCGCAGATGACCTGCAAATACGTCTTCGACCTGCGCGACGACGATGTGTACTGGTGCACCGCCGACATCGGCTGGGTCACGGGCCACAGCTACATGGTTTACGGCCCTTTGGCTATGGGAGCGACTTCATTGATGTATGAAGGCGCGCCAAACTGGCCGGAGAACGACCGCTTCTGGCGCATCATCGAGGAATACGCGGTCACCGTTTTCTACACCGCGCCCACCGCCATTCGCGCCTTCATGAAATGGGGCGATGACTGGCTCAAGAAGCACGACCTCAGCAGCCTGCGCCTGCTTGGCACCGTCGGCGAGCCGATCAATCCCGAGGCTTGGATGTGGTATCACAAGCTCGTCGGCGGCGGGAGGTGCCCCATTGTGGACACCTGGTGGCAGACGGAGACCGGTGGCCACATGATCACACCGATCCCCGGCGCCACTCCGACCAAGCCGGGAACTGCCACGCTGCCCTTCTTCGGCGTGGATGCCGCCATCGTTGACGACCTCGGCAAGGAGGTCGGCACCAATGAGCAGGGCAAGCTCGTCATTCGCAAACCCTGGCCCTCCATGCTGCGCGGCATCTGGGGTGACAAGAAACGCTACCAGGACACTTATTGGAGCGAGTTCAAAGGCTGGTACTTCGCCGGCGACGGAGCCCGTCGCGACAAAGACGGCTACATCTGGATCATCGGCCGCATTGATGACGTGCTTAACGTCGCCGGTCACCGTCTCGGCACGGCCGAGGTGGAGAGCGCGCTCGTCTCGCATCCCGCTGTCGCCGAGTCCGCCGTTGTGGGCCGTCCGGACGAGTTGAAAGGCCAGGGCGTTGTCTGCTTCGTCACCGTGAAGGAAGGTGTCAAAGCCGGGCGCGAACTGGCCGATGCGCTGAAATCGCATGTGCGCAAAGTCATCGGCCCCGTCGCCACGCCGGACGAGATTCGCTTTGCTGCCGCCTTGCCGAAGACCCGCTCCGGCAAGATCATGCGCCGCCTGCTCAAACAAATCGCCGCCGGCGAGACGCTCAAGGGCGACACCACCACCCTTGAGGACATCAACGTCATCGCCGCCCTGGCCGCTGCGAGCGGGGAGGATTGATCTGTTTTGTCATGGCGAGACGCGGCGCAAAAAACAGCACTGGCATCGCGCGCCTGGAAAACCTCCAAGCGCACGACGCCTGGGCCGGGTTCGTTTGTGTTCGCTGCGGAATGCTTAACACCGTGCGCATCGGTCAAAAGCTGCTCGCACCGGATGATGCCTTGGAAAGTTGCAGGTGGTCATGCGGGAAATGCGGCTTCGAGCATGGCAAAGATTCGGCTTTGCCGGACTGGGACAACTGGCCCGGGGAGGCCACTGCGGCAGGTTCGGCTCCCGCGATGCGGTTTTGGCAGGGTTTCTTTCGCATCCACACGGAAAATCCGTCATCCTATTGGAAGCAGTGCAACACCTGCGGACGAGTGCTGCCTTTCCAAGCGTTCAGCAGGCACGCCGGATGGGGACCGCTGGAGCGCCAAATGGAGTGCCGAAGCTGCAAGGGGGCGATCAACGCGGTGCTCAATCCGCTGCGCACGAAAGAGCAGATGCAGGAGTCAGCGTCGCGCCGCAGGGTCTCCGAGCTGCTACTCAAAGGCGAAAATGAGAGAATGGATTTCGCGGACCTGTTCAAGCGTTTTGGCGGCAAATGTTTCAAGACCGGCCAAAAACTCGACATTCATGCGCGCGAGACCTGGGAGTTGGACCACATTCTTCCCTCAACATGGCTATACCCCATGACAAAGGCCAATGCCTGCTTGCTCAGCAAGGAGGCCAATCAAAACAAAAAAGCCGCGTGGCCGAGCCATTTCTACACCAACAACGAGTTGATCGAACTGGCCCGCATCACAGGCGCGGATTTGAGCTTGCTGGCAAGCAGGGAGCCCGTGGTGAATCCGGAGATTGATGTGGACGCTTGCGTCACGAGATATTTAAAGGTCAGGGAGGGCGGCAATCTTCAAAAGCGCGTGAAAGAATTGAGGGACCTTCTCGATTCACGCGGACTTTCGGCAGGACTCTCGGCGGCCAACAAACGCCTGCTGGGCCATGCATGAACCAAGCTCACTCCAGCACCAGGAACTGATGCGCGGTCACGGTGCCCTTGTCCCTGATGCCGTGGGATTCGCAGTGGGACACACTTTCTGAAAAGAGGTCCGCCACCCGGAACCAGCGCCGCGCGATATGACGCAGATGAGCCGCCATGTCGCACTTTCTGCTTTCCCCAAGATGCAGCACGAAAACGCCGCCCGGTTTTAAGCGCTCGCGCGCCTGCCTGAAGACCGGCTCGTAAATGTCGAGGGACTTTTTCTGGCGCTCGTCAACGAAAGACTTCGGTTGCTCCTTGAAATCCTCCGCCTCCCAGCCGCAGAACCAGAGGCGCATCCAGTTGGAGAGGTAAAACCGAGTGCTGTCATAAAATGGCGGCGAGGTAATGACAGCGTCCAACTCGCGGACTTCCTGCGGCCAGAATCCGCAGGCATCCTGGCGCAGGACCTGCCCGGTCACGAATTCCGGGGGCAGTTCCGCATCCAAAGTGCGGGCAATCTTTTCCCGCAGGCGGGGCAGCAGCGCCCGGTATTCAAAGTCACCCGTCGGCGCGAAGGGGGTGATGGGGTGGGAGCGGCGGCTCAGCGCATAGGGCCTGTTGCCGTGCAGGATGTGCAGCAGGCATGCAAGCACCAGCGCCTCCGCGTCCGTGCGCGGAGGCCGGGTCAAAAACCAGCGCCTGACTTTCAAGATTTCCTCAAAAGTCTTCGGCTCAAAATAGGACTCCAGAGGACCGTTGAAACGGATCAATGCTGCCCGGCTCGAGTCCTCCGGTGCAGGCCGCGCCTCATCCAGCCAGGCTTCAATAGCGCCCAGCACCTGGTCGCATTCCCGCATGGAGGGCCGGCCAAGTTTGGCGCGGGCGATGCACAGCGCAGCGGGGCTGATGTCAAATGTCCACGTCCTCATCCCCTGCAGGGCCGCCTCCAGCGGGAGGGTGCCCACTCCGCCGAAAGGATCCAGCATGGAGCCTGACTCGGGCACGAAAATGCGCGTCAGAAAGTGGGCGATGGAGGGTTTCATCTTTCCCTGGTAAGAGCACAACGAGTGCAGGCCGTGCCCCCAATTTCTTTTGGCGAAGACGCCATGCTGGTGGGGCAGCTCTTTTTTGAATTTTTGCCAGCGTGTGTTCCACCAGGGCACGGAGCCGGTTTCCTCCCTCAGGCAAAGCGCTCTGTTGCGCGCGGTTGACTTTTTAAACACCAGCATGGCCTGGCGTAGTTCCCGGCCGCCGCGCGAGGCGCGCCGGCGCAAAGTCAGGTCCTCCACCAACTGGTAGCCGCGCTCGGCAAACATTTCTTTGAGTACCTTCTCGGCTGGAACATGCACGCCGCCATAGTTCGAGTCGCCGATGTCAATCATGACCGGCGCACCCGGGACCAGATGCACGTCCATGCCATCCATCACCTCGGCCATGTCGGCGAAGTAGCCAGCCACCATGATGGGGATGCGCCTGTCATAAGCACTCTTCTCCAACTCGGCCA
The DNA here is from genome assembly GCA_002343505.1 of Verrucomicrobiaceae bacterium UBA2429. Classification (GTDB taxonomy): domain Bacteria; phylum Verrucomicrobiota; class Verrucomicrobiia; order Verrucomicrobiales; family Verrucomicrobiaceae; genus Prosthecobacter. The sequence continues at coordinate 132,161 of DDQZ01000106.1, forward strand.
CCACCTTCTCCGCCTGCGCGGGCGTCTCGCGCCAGGTCTTGCCCTTTGTGACATCGTTGATGCCGCCTGTGATCGCCCTGGCGCGGAAGGCGCCCAAGTCAGCGCCATGCCTGAGGCAGCGCATGAACCAGAGTTCCACCTTCGTGTTGCGGAAGTAGTTGGTGCCGTTGATGTAAGGCGGGCTGGTCAGCACGGCATGAATGTCCTGTTCCGGCAGCAAGGTCAGATTTCGCGCGTCAGCGCAGAGCAGCGCGGGTGGTGAATCACACGGCGCCGGCAGCGCCCTCAAGTCGGATGCCATCAGGAGAAGATGCCTGATCATCGCCTCCAATAAATCCTCGGTCCCCGCCACCAGTTCAGCGCGGGTTTTGAAGCGCACATCCCCGCGCCGGATGAGCCGTGAGGCTTTCAGCAGGCACGCGGTGGCAGCCACTTCGGCAAAGCGCGCGTGTGCCTGGTCCCCACATTGCAGGTGGTCCAGAAACGAGCGCAGCCGCAGCACGGTTTCAAACACCGGCGGGTCGAAAAATTCGCTGCCGACAAAAGTGTCCGTGTAAGTTTGGCGGAGCGCCGCGTCAGTCGGAAAGCCGTGGCAGTCATGCTCAAGCCTGGCCGCCAGCTTTTCCAGCTCCGCCGCATGACCCCTGCGTTCCTCCCCGGTCATGCCCAGAGCATCGGCTTTGGCCCGGATCAGTTGCTGAAGCAGCGGGTTGACCTCGCAATACATGGCCTGCAATCCAAGGCTGGCGGCGGTCAGCGGGGTGGTGCCGACACCGCCGAATGGATCAAGGACATTCTTGGCATCTGGGGCGTAACGTGACAGCATTTGGCGCACGAATTCCGGCGAGTAGCCCTCCAGATATGGGAACCAGCCGTGCATCGGCTCGTCCTTCCCGCCCCGAAAAGTGGCTTGCACACCCATGTCAATGCTGCCCTTGAGGCCGGCTTTGCCGGAATGCCGCCCTAGTCTGCCCAGACAGTAGGCGTTCACGCTTCTCTGCTCGCGCGCGGCCGCCTTTTTTACGGTCGCGATGGTGCGATGCCCGATCATGCTCCGGACCTCGACGCTGGACAGGTGTGAAACTCTTTTCCACAACTCCGTATCATCGGCCGGGAATGCCAGAGTCAGGCATTGACGGCGGCCCTCCCTGTCCACTAGATCATGGAAATAAATGCTCTTGAAGAACTGGCCTGCCTTTTCCGAAGTAGATACCATAATAAGACCGCATTTCGGGCTGTTTCACAGGAGGGTCAAACGACATTTTGCCTTCCTGCAAATTGTCGCCGCAGCCTCGTTGGTCCGCGAACTCACCCGTTCCAGACAAAGGTGACGGGTTTGTCTATCTCCGGGTGGACGCTGTGATGCACCGGACAGCCGAGGGCGGTGGCCTCCAGAAGGCGGCGGTCGGGATGGTCGGGGGGCAGGGGAATCTCGATGGTCACGGGCAGGCGCGTGATGCGCCGTGGCGAGTCGGCGCTCATGTGCTTCTCCACACTGACCTTCATGCCGGCGAGATCGTAGCCTTTCTGCCGGGCCTTGATGCCGATGACGGTGGCCATGCAGGTCGCGAGCGCGGTCGCCACCAGATCGGTGGGGGAAAAGGACTGGCCTTTGCCGTTGTTGTCCACGGGGGCGTCCGTGTGGAAGTGGTTGCCCGAAGGGCCGTGCGTGGCTTCGCAGCGCAGCTCGCCCTGGTAGTCTATGCGGATGGTGATTGCCATGGGGATGAGAGTGAGGAGTTTGTGCGGGCTGCGGCAGGGTGCATTCCTGGCGCGCGCACTTTTTATCGCCAGCGGCGGCACTGCTCAAGCCTGGAGTGAAAAAGGCGGCGATTCAGGAAGCCCAGCTTCTTTACAGCCGCTTTACAGACGCGGGGCCGAATTGGCGGGAGGCTGGGGCCGCCATGAAAACGCACACCCATCCCATCCTTCAACTCACCCTGAAATCCATCCTGGCTCTGGCCATGCTGCCCCTGGCGGCTCTCGCCAAGCCGGACAAAGACAAGCCTGGCAAACCCGTCAATGATGACGAGGCGCTGGTGCAGATCGCCCTGTTGCTGGACACCAGCAACAGCATGGACGGTCTCATCGAGCAGGCAAAGACCCAGCTCTGGAAGATCGTCAACGAATTCAACGACGCCAAACAGGACGGCAAAGCCGCCGTCGTGCAGGTGGCGCTCTATGAGTACGGAAATAACAACCTCAGTGCCGGCACGAACTACATCCGCCTCGTGCAGCCCTTCACACGGGATCTCGACAAGGTCTCGGAGCATTTATTCAAACTCACCACCAACGGCGGCCAGGAATACTGCGGCGCGGTCGTGCGCGAGGCGGTGGACAAGCTGGCCTGGGATGCTGGCGCGGGGGTTTACAAAGCCGTCTTCATCGCGGGCAACGAGCCTTTCACCCAGGGGCCGGTGAATCCGAACGACGCCTGCCGCGCCGCCATCCAGCGCGGCATCGTGGTGAACACCATCCACTGCGGCAGCCAGGCCGAGGGGGAGAACGGCGGCTGGCGCACCGGCGCGGCCTTGGCCGAGGGCAAGTTCATGACCATTGACCAGGACAAGGCCATCGTGCGCGTGCAGGCGCCGCAGGACAAGGAGATCGCCCGCTTGAGCATCGAACTCAACAAGACCTACATCAGCTACGGCAAGGAAGGTCCGGCGGCGAGCGCGAACCAGATGGCTCAGGATCAAAACGCCGCAGCCAATGCCGCATCCGGGGCCGAAGTGCAGCGCGCGGTCACAAAAATCTCCCGCAACTATGACAACAGTGGCTGGGACCTCGTGGACGCGGTGAAGCGCAAGCGCCTCGCCCCCGGCGCGCTGAAGCCCGAGGAATTGCCGGAGGAGTTCAAAGGATTGAGTGAGGCCGAGATCAAGGCGCGAATCGAAGCCAAGGCCGCCGAGCGCGAGCGCATCCAGGCTGAGATCAAGAAGCTGAATGATGAGCGTGAAAAGTTCATCGCGGAGAAGGCCAGGGAGAAAGGCGAGTCCGACACGCTTGATGTCGTCATCGGCAAGGCCGTGCGCGAGCAGGCGGCGAAGGTGAGGATCGAGTTCAAGTAAAGGGGTGCCACCGTTGGAGTTCATGCTTCAGCATGTCCGGGAGCGGGTGCGCGGCGGCGCGCGCTCCCGTGTCGCCTGAAGGCTTCACTCCAGCACGGGCAATCAAGAGACGACTGCCCCGCCTTGGAGCCTTGCCCAGGCTCGCGTTTTGAAGGACACTTCCACGAAAATTCAAACCATCATGCCCACTCTTCTTGTGATCGAGGACGACAGCGCCATACGGCGCGGTGTCTGTGACGCGCTGCGCTTCTCGGGCTACGAGGTGCTGGAGGCCGCGGAGGGCATCAGCGGCATGGAGCAGGCGGCGAAAGCCAGTTTTGACCTCATGCTGCTGGATCTCGTGCTGCCCAACCACAACGGCTTCGAGATTCTCCGCGCTCTGCGCGAGCACCGGCCGGGCACACCCGTCATCATACTTTCCGCGCGCGGGGAGGAGGCTGACCGCGTCAAAGGGCTCAAACTCGGCGCGGATGACTATGTGGTGAAGCCCTTCAGCGTGCGCGAGCTGCTGGCGCGCGTGGAGGCCGTGCTGCGCCGCTCGCCGGAGCGGCCCAAACCTGTGCATTGCGTGGCATTTCCATGCGGCGAGGCGGACGTGGAGAGACGCGAGCTTCGCTTCGCCGACGGATCACGCGCGGAGCTCTCCGAACGTGAGTGTGATCTCATCCAGTATCTGGCCTCGCATCGGGGGCGCGCCATCTCACGGGAGGAGCTGCTGCGGCGCGTCTGGCGCGTCGAGCCGCGCCACACCGAGACGCGCACCATTGACATGCACATCGCCAACCTGCGCGCGAAGCTGCGGGATGACGGCTCAAATCCGAAGTTTCTCCTGACCGTTCGTGGTAAAGGATACATGCTGGCCGTTTGAAACTCGAAGTCCCTGATCCCCATGCTCCGCTGGCTCGCTTTCCTCCTTTGCCTTTCCGTCTTCGTGGCGGCCATGGGCTGGATCAGTCTGCGCGCTTTGGGACTCGAGGAGGAGCGCCGGTCGGATGCCATCGAGGCGCAAATCCAGGAGCGCATGCGGCTGGCTCTCTGGCGCATGGACGCGCTTACCAGCGCGCTGCTGATTCGGGAAAACGCGCGCCCACCCTGGCATTACCAGCCCTTCTACCAGCCGGATGATGCTTTCACAGCGGACAACCGCGCTCTGGGCAAAGGCGAGGTCGTTCTGCCTTCGCCGCTGCTGGCCGGGCTGCCCGACCTGGTGAAACTGCATTTTGAAAAGAGACCCGGCGCCATGATTTGCAGTCCTCAAGCCCCGGAGGGAGAGGGGCGTGAGAGGGCGCTTGGCTGGTATGCGGTGAGTCCACAGTTCCAGCAGGGCATGGACGCACTGCGCGAGCTTTCCGGCCTGCTGGCCAGGCACCCGGAGTTTGCCACTCCCGCCCCGGCGCCGCAGCCGCAGCAGCAAGGCAAGACGGCATCCGCCACTCCACCCGCCAATCAGGAAGTGGCAAAGGTGGACCAACTCCAGGCGGAGGTAAGCCTGCGCGAGCAGATGACGCGCAACACGCTGATCACCCAAAACGTGGGCGCGGAGAAAACGGAGCAGCTAAAGCTGCCGCTGCTCAAGCGCGCTGCCGCTCCCATGCCGGAAAAGCCCGGCGCTCCTGTTCCCGCCGCCGCTGCGGCGCCTGCCAGTGCTGCTTCCACTGATTCCTTCGCTGGCGCGCCATCCCGCTCGCCCGCGCCGGGTACTGCCGGTCCCGCGCAGGACACGTCGGCATTGTCCTCGGTTGCGTCCAGGTATCGCGCGAACGCTGATGCCGCCGCCGCATCGCCGGGCGCGGTGCTGCTTCAGGAGAAACCCGCGCTGGCAGGGGACATGCGCCCGCTCTGGCTGGGCGAGGAACTGCTGCTGGTGCGCACCGCCGTGGTAGAAGGAAAGGAGCGGCTGCAAGGCGTCTGGCTCGACTGGCCGGGGCTGAGGGGACGGTTATACGATGCCATCAGCGATCTGCTGCCGGATGCGCGCCTGCTGCCAGTGCCGCCCGAACTGGCCAGCACGGACCCCGCCGCGCTCGTCACGCTGCCAGTCCGGCTCGTCGCCGGGGTCGTGCCGGTGGAGACCGGCGCGTTTGGCTCGTTTTTGAAACCCGCGCTGGCACTGGCATGGGCCTGCCTTGTCGCGGCGGCGGCGGCCATCGCCTTCGTGCTGCACAGGGCGGTGACGTTGAGCGAGCGGCGCGCAGCCTTTGTCTCGGCGGTGACGCACGAGCTGCGCACCCCTTTGACGACTTTCCGTCTTTACTCGGAGATGCTGGCTGATGACATGGTGCCGGATGCCGGGCAGCGCAGGGGTTATTTGCAGACGCTCTGTGACGAGTCGAGCAGGCTCATGCATTTGGTGGAAAACGTTCTGTCCTTTTCACGAATCGAGCGCGGACGCGCGGCGGCGCGGCTGGAAAGCGTGCCGGTGGGCGGTTTGCTGGACCGCATCCTGCCGCGTCTGAGCCAGCGCGCGGCGCAGGCGGACATGCGGCTGGAGTTGCGTGTGGAGGAAAACCTGCGCGCTTGCGAGGTGCGGGTGGATGCCCTGGCCGTGGAGCAAATTCTTTTCAATCTCACCGACAACGCCTGCAAATACGCCGCGCCAGAGTGTGATCCGCGTCTGTTGGAGTTGAGCGCCGTCAGGGAGGCTGGGACGATCTCGCTGACTCTGCGGGATTACGGTCCCGGTCTGCCGCCGGGCCAGATGAAAAGGCTGTTCCGTCCCTTCAGCAAATCGGCGACCGAGGCGGCGCACAGCGCGCCGGGCGTGGGTCTCGGACTTGCGTTGAGCCGGCGGCTCGCGCGCGAGCTTGGCGGGGATTTAAAGCACCTGCCAGTGACGGGGCGCGGCACGGCTTTTTGCCTGACGCTGCCGCTGGCGGGGTGAGATGGCTCACGCCGGCACGCCGGCGAGACCGCCAGGCAGGCCGTCCTCCTCCGCGTCGTCGTTGCTGACGGGCCGTGAGTCGGTGTTCTTGGGCAGCGGCGGCGGTGTCGGGGCCTTGGTGGGCGGCGGCGGCGGATTGAGCATGCGGCCATGCTGCATGATTTCTTTGATGTGCTCGCCGTCGAGCGTCTCGTATTCGAGCAGGGCTGCGGCGATGGCATCCAGCTTGTCCTTGTGCTGGAGAAGGATCGCCCTGGCCTTGGCATAGGCCTCGTCAATGAGGCGCTTGACCTCCTCGTCAATTTTCTGCGCCATGGCGTCACTGTAGTTGCGGGTGCGGCCCAGGTCGCGGGCCAGGAAGACGGCGCTGTCGCTCTCCCCGTATTCCACCATGCCGAGGCTGTCGCTCATGCCCCAGGCGCAGACCATGCTGCGGGCGATGCGCGAGGCCATGCGGATGTCTCCGCTGGCGCCGTTGGTCACATCGCCGAACTGGATTTCCTCCGCCACGCGCCCGCCCATGGCCACGACGAGTTCGTCGAGCAGCTCGCTTTTGCGGTTGTTGTGCTTGTCCTCCTCGGGCAGCCACATGGTGGAGCCAAGGGAGGGGCCGCGCGGGATGATGGTGACTTTGTGCAGCGGGTCGGTGTGCTCCAGCAACTCGATGAGAATGGCGTGGCCGGCTTCGTGGTAGGCGGTGTTTTCCTTTTCCTTGTCGCTCAGCGCCAGGCTGCGGCGCTCGCGGCCCCAGCGCACCTTGTCGCGCGCCTCCTCGAGCTCGGCGGTGGTGATGGCCTTGAGGTTTTTGCGGGCGGCGAGCAGGGCGGCCTCGTTGATGACGTTGGCGAGTTCCGCGCCGGAGAAACCGGGGGTGCCGCGCGCGACCTTGCTGAGGTCGGCATGTTCGGAGAGCTTCACTTTTTTGGCGTGGACGGTGAGGATTTCCTCGCGCCCGCGCACATCCGGGAGGCCGACGGTGACCTGGCGGTCAAAGCGGCCGGGACGCAGCAAGGCGGGGTCCAGCACGTCCGGCCGGTTGGTGGCGGCGATGATGATGATGCCTTCCTGGGAGTCAAAGCCGTCCATCTCGACGAGCAGGGCGTTCAGCGTCTGCTCGCGCTCGTCGTGGCCTCCGCCGAGGCCGTGGCCGCGGTGCCGTCCCACGGCGTCAATCTCGTCAATGAAGATGAGGCAGGGCGCGTTTTTTTTGCCCTGCTCGAACATGTCGCGCACGC
>DDQZ01000063.1:0-2314 GCA_002343505.1 Verrucomicrobiaceae bacterium UBA2429
GCCGGGGGGTGAAGTCAAAACATGCGCGCGGGACGCTGCTCAAGGAGTGGGACGGGGAAAATGACGAATGAGGATTTTCGAATGTCGAATGAGTCCAGCTTCGCCTTCCTGCTGCACGGCTTCCACTTCCTCAAAGACGAAGGCGTGATGGCCATCATCGGGGGAATTTCGAATGCTGAATGCCGAATGTCGAACTGGCGGAACTTCGCCATTCGCACATCGGACTTCGCACTTCCCCTGACGCCGCCGTGCGCCAGCTTGTGAGCAAGGCGATCACGACCGACGGGCAGGTGATTGATGTGTTCACCGCCGCCGGATGTGAGCGCCAGCGGCGCGGCACATGCCAGCCCAGGGCAACGCCCTGGGGATGCGTCCCCGTTTGATCAAGCCTTGAAGGGGCGGCACAACCGTTGTTTCGCCCTTTCAGGGCTTGGGATGGTTGTGACCATGGAACCCAGGGCGTTGCCCTGGGCTGGCATATCGCGCCCCTTCGGGGCTGAACGCGCCATCAGCACGATGGAGGTGATCGGGGAACTCATCCGCCTCGCCAAGGAGATGGATGCCGCGGCCAAGCGCGGCGAGGACCTGGGCCTGACGGACGACGAGATCGCGTTGACTCCTTCGCTCCCGCTCAGTCGGGCTTGCGCCTGCGGGGAGCAGGCGAATGAAAAGCTGATCCGCCGTTGTTGCGGACCGTGAAGTATCGGGCCGCGCAGTCTGACGCGGGTGGAACCTTGGGCGGCTGCGACTTTTCAAACGGGACAGGCTTCGTGTTGCCGTGGGTTGCATCACTTTCGCTACCTGGCAGCGCTCACGCCAGCAGTCCGGTCAGCAGCTTGCCGTGCACGTCGGTGAGGCGGAAGTCGCGGCCTTGGAATTTGAAGGTGAGCCTCTCGTGGTCGAATCCCAGCAGGTGCAGCAGGGTGGCGTGGATGTCGTGGACGTGGGCCCTGCCCTCGATGGAGTCGAAGCCCAGCTCGTCGGTCTTTCCATGGACCTGCCCGGCTTTGATGCCGCCGCCGGCGAACCACATGGTGAAGGCGTCAATGTGGTGGTTGCGCCCGGTGAACTCGCGCACCTCGCCCATGGGCGTGCGGCCGAACTCGCCGCCCCAGATGACGAGGGTGTCCTCCAGCAGGCCGCGCTGCTTGAGGTCGCGCACGAGCGCGGCGGAGGCGCGGTCAATGTCGCGGCACTTGTCGGGCAGGTGCTTCTCCATGGTCTCGGTGGGGCCGCCGTGGTGGTCCCAGTTCGTGTCATAGAGCTGCACGAAGCGCGTGCCGCGCTCGACGAGGCGGCGGGCCAGCAGGCAGTTGCGCGCGTAGCTGGACTCGTTCACGTCCTTGATGCCGTAGAGGTCGAGCGTGGCCTGGGACTCGCCGCGGATGTCGATGAGGTCGGGCGCGCTGGACTGCATGCGCCAGGCCATTTCATAGGCGTTGATGCGGGTCTGGATTTCGTCGTCGCCGGTCTCCACGAGGCGCCTCATGTTCAGAGCGCGCACGGTGTCTATGACGCGGCGCTGGCTGCGCGCGTCCACGCTGGCGGGTGTGGTGAGGTTCAGGATCGGCTCGCCCTGGCTGCGCAGGGGCACGCCTTGATAGGTGGTGGGCAGGAAGCCGCTGCCCCAGTTCACCGCGCCGCCGCGCGGGCCGCGCGGGCCGCTTTGCAGCACGACGAAGCCGGGCAGGTCCGCCGACTCGCTGCCGATGCCGTAAGTCACCCACGCGCCCATGGAGGGGCGGCCAAACTGGCCGCTGCCCGTGTTCATGAAGAGCTTGGCCGGGGCGTGGTTGAAAAGCTCCGTCTTGCAGGTGGTGACGATGCTGATGTCATCCACGATGCCGGCGGTGTGCGGCAGCAGATCACTCACCCAGGCGCCGCTTTGCCCGTGCTGCCGGAAGCTGCGGCGCGGCGCCAGCAGGTTCACGCGGTGGCTGCTGTCCATGAAGGCGAAGCGCTTGCCCTCGATGTAGCTTTGCGGGATGGGCTTGCCGTCCAGCTCCCTCAGGCGCGGCTTGTAATCAAACATCTCCAACTGCGAGGGGCCGCCCGCCATGAACAGAAAGATGACATTCCGCGCCCTCGGCGCGTGATGCCCGCGCGCGGTGACACCCGGCCCGGGCGCGGCGCGCAGCCCGCCCTCCGCCATGAGCGATGCCAGCGCCACCGAGCCGATGCCCATGCCGCACTGGCTGAAGAAATGCCGGCGCGTGCGCTGCTGGAGGAGGGTGTGTTCGGAAAACATGCGCGCTGAATACGAAAGGCGCGGCCCGCTTGTTTCCCGCCCGCGCGGGGAAGGCGCTGGCGTGGT
>DDQZ01000063.1:2474-2829 GCA_002343505.1 Verrucomicrobiaceae bacterium UBA2429
GGTGCGCTGGTTCCGGGAGCGGGGCAAACTGACGTTTGCCTCTACGAGCATCACGGTGGAGGAAGACGTGAGTCTTCCCGGATCGGGCGCGGGGAATGCGCTGGCGTGGTGGAGCGCTGGTTCCGGGAGCGGGGTGCGTCGCCGGAATGATGTAGGCCGGGTGTGGCGCAGCCCGCCCGGCTTTTGGGAGGCGTCGTTTCTCATCGTGCGCCCACCAGACGACCGGGCTAAAGCCACAGTCGTCCTACGCTACATCATTCCGGCGACGCTCCCCGGGAGCGGGGCAAACTGACGTTTGCCTCTACGAGCATCTACGGTCTTCCCGGATCGGGCGCGGGGAAGGCGCTGGCGTGGT
>DDQZ01000063.1:2977-67343 GCA_002343505.1 Verrucomicrobiaceae bacterium UBA2429
GGTGCGCTGGTTCCGGGAGCGGGGGCAAACTGACGTTTGCCTCTACGAGCATCTACGGTGGAGGAAGACGTGAGTCTTCCCGGATCGGGCGCGCGTGGGAAGGCGGGAATGGTCACGCGGGGCACCGCCCTGCCTGGTCGAGCCTGCCGGCGGCGTAGGCTTCGAAGACGCGGCGGATTTCATCGCGCACGCGGCGGAAGACCTGCATCTGCTCCTCCTCGCTGCCGGTGGCGTGGGCGGGGTCGTCGAAGCCCCAGTGGTGGCGGTTGAGCTGGCCGGGGAACATGGGGCAGGCCTGGTCGGCATTGCCGCAGACGGTGATGACGGTCTCGACGTTTTGGGTGAGGAACTCGTCCATGTGCTTGCTGGTGTGCGCGCTGATGTCGAGCCCGATCTCGGCCATGGCTTTGACGGCGAGCGGATGCACATAACCGGCGGGCTTGGACCCGGCGCTGGCGACGCGGCAGGCATCGCCGAGCGCGGCGCGCAGGATGCCTTCGGCCAGGTGGGAGCGGCAGGAGTTGCCGGTGCAGAGGATGAGGATGAGGGGAGGCATTGGAGGGAGGAAGGAGGAAGGAGGAAGGAGGAATCAGCCGTGTTCATGCGATGGAAACCACGAATGGACACGAATGAGCACGAGTTTTGGAGGCATCATGTCAGGTGAGCTGAAGCGCCGGGAGATCACCCCTGGGTGATGCCTCGCCCATCCCTATCTTCTCCGCATGAATTCGTGTCCATTCGTGCCCATTCGTGGTTCAACTGCATCGTTACGGATTAGGAAGGGTGAAGGTGCGGGCAGCAGCCGTCGCAGCGGGTGGCTTTGCACAGCGGGATGGCGAGCAGGGCGCCGAGCGCGGGCGCGGCGAGGTAGATCCAGAGGTGCTCCAGGGAGCCGGAGACCAGCGCGGGGGCCAGGGAGCGGGCGGGATTCATGGAGGCCCCGGAGACGGGCCCGGCAAACATGGCCTCCAGCGCGATGACGGAGCCGATGGCGATGCCGGCGGTGACGCCTTTTTCTTTGCCCCCCGTGGAGACGCTGAGGATGGTGAGCATGAGGATGGCGGTGAGCACCAGCTCCAGCACAAAGCTCTGCACGGGCGGCCCGGCGGGCAGCGTGGCGCCGAGCGTGGCGGCCTGCGGAAACAGGAAGCGCAGCAGCCCGCTGGCGGCGAGCGCGCCGGTCATCTGCGCGCCGAGGTAGCCGGGCACAGAACGCCAGGGGAAGCGGCCTGCGGCGGCGAAGGCGGTGGTGACGGCGGGGTTCAGGTGCGCGCCTGAGACATCGCCAAAGGTGTGGATCATGGCGAGCACGACGAGCCCGAAGGTGAGCGCGATGCCGGCATGGGTGACGGCTCCGCCGCTGACTTCGTTGATGACGATGGCGCCTGTGCCCGCGAAGACGAGGGTGAAGGTGCCGAGGGCTTCGGCGAGGAGTTTTTTCATGGTCGGCGGCGGGTTAACAGCAGGAGGGTCCGCAACCGCAGGCGGATGCTTTTGGCGTCGCGTTCTTTTCGGGAACGCCGCATGCTTCCCTGGCGAGGCAGTCCGTGTGCTTGTGCTCCAGCTTCAACACCACGGCACCGCTGATGACCGCGGCTTCTGAAACGCGGTATTGAGAGATGAGCGTGTCCTCATATTCGATCTCCAGAGGAACATCCTCGTCCGGCAGCAGGGGCGCGGCTTTTCTCATGATGCCGGCGAGCTTGCCGGTGGCAAGGCGGTGATCGTCGTCACCCCCCAGCCATGCCTGCAGAAGGCAGGACTCCCGGGATCGAACCGTGCCGCCGCAGTCAATGAAATCCTTCCGCACACGGCCCACTTCGGTGATGTGGAAGGATTCGGGCACGGAGCCGCCGCCGGGCAGGCGCAACTGGAAGGCTTTGTCGGGATGCCGGTCGAGGAGGGAACGGAAATCGCGGAGTGAGATCATGAATGAGAGCGGGGGGTTATTTTCTGGACGGGCTGGAGGTTTTCATGGCTGGCGAGGGGCAGCATTCGGCATCGCGGCAGTCAACGCGCCTCAAGGCCTTGCGCTGGTCGCTCGCGAGGGCCTTGTCCTCTGCTGGAGTGGACTGGAAGTGCTTGAACAAGACCCGCAACAGCGGCCTGAAGGAGGGCTTGACCCGGTAGAAAAGCCATTTCCCGCGCCGCTCGCAGTCGAGCATGCCGGCACGCGCGATCACACGAAGATGGCTTGATAGAGTGGACTGGGGCAGTTCCAGGATATCCGCCAGTTCGCAGACGCACAGGACGCGCTCGTGGAGCAGGTGTACGACGCGGAAGCGCGTCTCATCGGCGATGGCCCTGGCAAAGGCGATAGGGGCTTGCATTGAGAAATGTCGTAACGACAAATTACGATGCGTCAAGATCTGAATGGCAAAAGTTTTTTTCCCGCCCCGCCCAGCAGTCCCGGTTTGACAATGCCGCCGCGCCTCGTAGCGGAATGCGCATGTCCATGAACTCCCCCGTCCTACCCGCTCTCGAATGGCGCTATGCCTGCAAGGTTTTCGACCCCGCCCGCACCATCCCCGCGGACACCTGGTCCGCGCTGGAGCGGTCCCTGGTGCTCACGCCCTCCTCCTTCGGGCTGCAGCCGTGGAAGTTCCTCGTGATCCAGGACAAGGCCCTGCGCGAGGAGCTGGTGCCGCACGCCTGGAACCAGCGCCAGGTGGCGGACTGCTCGCACCTGGTCGTTTTCACCATCCCCAAGGCTGTGTCCGAGGACCTGATTGACGCGAACATCCGCCGCATGGCGGAGGTGCGCGGCGGCACGGCTGACGCGCTGGCCGGCTTCCGCAAGATGGTGGCCGGCTTCCGCTCCGGCCTGGAGGCCAGGGGGGGGCTGGAGCAGTGGGCGAAGCTGCAGGCCTACATCGCGCTCGGCCAGTTCATGCTGGCGGCGGCGCTCATGGAGGTGGACACCTGCCCGATGGAAGGTTTCCTCCCGGAGAAGTTCGACGAGGTGCTCGGCCTGGGGAAGGACGGACTCACCACCGCCGTGCTCTGCCCCGCCGGCTACCGGAGCGCGGACGACCGCTACGCCGCGCTGCCGAAGGTGCGCTTCGAGGCGGCGGATGTCGTCGAGCATCGTTGATTGCGCTCCCGGAGTCCGGGCGTTTATTGGGGCATGGACTTTGCCGACATCGCTGATCATGCCCTGGGCGTGCGCCGCCGCGCTTTCCTCACGCAGTCCGCCTACGGGCTTGGCGGCATGGCGTTCGCCAGCCTGGCGGATGCCGCCCGCGCGGGTGTGCCCGGCGTCCTGCGCCAGCCGCACGCGCCGGTGCGGGCGAAGCGGGTCATTTTTCTCTGCATGGCGGGCGGCCCCTCGCATTTGGAGACCTTCGACTGGAAGCCGAAGCTCAAGGAGCTGGACGGCAAGCCCTTCCCCGAGTCCTTCACCCAGGGGCAGCAGCTCGCCCAGCTCCAGAACACCGAACTCAAGGCGCGCGGGGCCTTCTGCGAGTTCAAAAAATGGGGCCAGTCCGGCCAGGAGATCTCCGGGCTTTTCCCGAACATCGGCGGCCTGGCGGACGACCTCTGCATCATCCGCTCCATGCAGACGGAGCAGATCAACCACGACACGGCCCACGCCTTCATGAACACGGGCAGCATCATCAAGGGCCGCCCCAGCATGGGCTCCTGGCTGCTCTACGGACTTGGCTGCGACACCAGCGACCTGCCGGGCTTCGTCGTGCTGACCTCCGCCGGCAAGTCCGGCCAGCAGCCTGTCTCGGCCCGCCAGTGGTCCGCGGGCATCCTTCCCAGCAAATACCAGGGCATCCAGTTCCAGTCCAAGGGCCAGCCCGTCCACTACCTCGGCAGCCCGGACGGCGTGTGCCAGAGCATGCAGCGCCAGGTGGTGGAGGAGGTGGCGCGGCTCAACGGCCTGCTCGCGGAGCAAAAGCTCGACCCCGAGATTCAGACCCGCGTCGCCCAATACGAGATGGCCTTTAAAATGCAGGCCAGCGTGCCGGAGCTAACGGACATGAAAGGCGAGCCGCCGCACATCCTGGACCTGTACGGCGTGAAGGAGCCGGGGGACGGCAGCTTCGCCTCGAACTGCCTGCTGGCCCGCCGCCTGGCCGAGCGCGGCGTGCGCATGATCCAGCTCTACCACCGCGCCTGGGACCACCACGGCGGCATTGTCGAGGGCATGAAAAACGCCGCCCTGGATGTGGACCGCGCCACCGCCGGCCTCATCCGCGACCTCAAGCAGCGCGGCCTGCTGGAGGACACGCTCATCCTCTGGGGAGGCGAGTTCGGCCGCACGCCCATGGGCCAGGGCAGCGGGCGCGACCACCACATCCTGGCCTTCAATGTCTTCCTCGCCGGCGGCGGCGTGAAGCCCGGAATGAGCCTCGGCGCCACCGACGAGCTCGGCTACCGCGCCGTGCAGGACGTGGTCCACGTCCACGACCTGCACGCCACCATGCTCCACCTCCTGGGCATAGACCACAAGCGCCTCAATGTGAAGTTCCAGGGACTCGATGTCCGCCTCACCGGCGTCGCCGGGCGTCTGGTCAAACAGGTGCTGGCCTGACACCCCGCCGCCCATGTTCACGCGCCTCCTCAGCCTCCTCATCGCGGCCTTCTGGGTCGTCATGACCGGCCTTTTCCTGCGCGACACCTACTTCCCCGACCACTCGCGCTTCGCCAGCGTGCCTCCGCGTCTCGTGCTCGATCTCTTTCTTGCCGACGCCTCCGCTTTCAACAACACGCTCCATCTTTACAAGGACGGCATCCGCACCGGCCATGCCTCCTTCACCGCCCGCCGCCCCGGCGACTCCGCCACCGGCTCCTACGCCATCGTCGGCAACGGCACCGTGGTCCTCCACGAGCAGCCCCTCCTGGAGGATGGCCGCCGCCCCGAAGCCGCCTGGCGTCTGCGCGGCGAGCTCGCCAACGCCGAGGTCTGGCGCTCCCTCGAACTCGACGTGCGCGTCCCCGTGCTGGACTTGTCCGCCGTGCTCGAATGGCGCGAGGGGCAGGACCTGCCCTCCGTGGATGTGCGCCGCGGCGGCGAGGTGCTCATGAGCACGGAGATGCTGCGCTCCATGCTCGCCATCAGCGGAGCCGCCGGTCTGCCCGCCCTGCTCGGCGGCATGAAAAGCCAGCCCGGCGCGGAAAAAGCGCCCGCGATCACCGCGCGCGAGGGCGTGATGGACCTCGCCGGCAAGCGCCGCCGCTGCTACATCCTCACCGCGGGTCTTCTCGGCTCGGAGCAAGTGCGCGCCTGGTTCACGGAATCCGGCGCCCTCGCCCGCATGGAGCTGCCCCAGGGCTGGCAGCTCATCGAGCCGCTCATGCACGGCCTGTCCCTCGACGGCGGCTGATCACGCCGTGACGCGGGGGCAAACACAGCAGGTGAGAGGAGGCCGGGCGTTGCCGCGGGTCAAAAAGGGTAGGGGCTGATGTCGAACTTCTCGGCGTTCTTGGTCTCGAAGTAGCCGCAGCTCACTTTGTCGCTGAAGAGAGCGACCCACTGGCCGGCGCTGTCGAGCGCGAGGGTGGTGCCGTAGGAGGCGGCGAGTTCGGGGCGCGGGTTGGGGTCTTTGCTCTTGGGCTTGTCCGCCGGGTTCTTTTCCCGCAGCCAGCGCACGAGGGTCCAGGGGGCGAACTCGAGCCGCACTTCGGCGTTGTATTCGGTCTCCAGGCGGTATTTCAAGACATCGAACTGGAGCGGCCCCACCGCGCCGAGCAGGGGGATGCGCACGGCGGCGTCGGGCAGTTCAAAGGGCTGCGCCACGCCTTCCTTGAGGAGCTGGTCGAGGCCGTCGCGGAAGCGCTTGAACTTGGAGGTGTTCTCGTTGTGCAGGTAGGCGAAGCATTCCGGCGCGAAGCGGGGCATCTCGTCAAAGCGGATCTTCGGATCCTCCGAGAGCGTGTCGCCGATCTGGAAGCCGTAGTTGCCGACGAGGCCGACCACATCCCCGGCCCAGGCCTCGTTCACCGTCTCGCGCTCCTGGGCGAAGAGGCGCTGCGAGTTGCCCAGGCGCATCTTCGCGCCGGTGCGTGTGTTGGTGGCGGTCATGTCGCGCTGGAAGCAGCCGGAGACGATGCGGATGAAGGCCACATGATCGCGGTGGCGCGGGTTCATGTTGGCCTGGATTTTGAAGACGAAGCCGCTGAAGGCGGGGTTTTCCGGCATGAGGATCTCCTCGCCCACCTGGCGCGGGGCGGGCGGCGGCGCCAGGTCCAGGAAGCGGTCGAGCATCAATTGCACGCCGAAGTTGTTCATGGCGCTGCCGAAGAACACGGGGGTGAGCTGGCCTTTGCGGATGTTGTCCATGGAGAAGGGCGCGCCGACGACTTCCAGCAGCTCCAGCTCCTCGCAAACACGGGCATAGACAAGGGGCGGCAGGGCGTCGCGCACGGTGTCGTCGTGGATGTCCCGCACGTTCACGGGGGCGCGGAATTTGCCGCCGACGGTGCGCTCGAAGAGATGCACCGCGCGCGTCTCGCGGTCATAGACGCCTTTGAAGTCCACGCCGTCGCCGAGGGGCCAGTTGATGGGGCAGGAGGCGATGCCGAGCACGCGCTCCAGCTCGTCGAGCAGCTCCAGGGGCGGCCGCGCGGGGCGGTCGAGCTTGTTCATGAAGGTGAAGATGGGCACGCCGCGGCGGCGGCAGACCTCGAAGAGCTTCAGGGTCTGCGCCTCGATGCCCTTGCCGGCGTCAATGACCATGACGGCGGCGTCCACGGCGGTGAGCACGCGGTAGGTGTCCTCGGAGAAGTCCTTGTGGCCGGGCGTGTCGAGCAGGTTGACCACGCAGTCCCTGTAGTCGAACTGGAGCACGGTGGAGGAGACGGAGATGCCGCGCTGCTTTTCCAGCTCCATCCAGTCGGAGGTGGTGGCGCGCTGGTTTTTCCGCGCCGTGACGCTGCCCGCGAGCTGCACCGCGCCGCCGTAGAGGAGGAGTTTCTCCGTGAGCGTGGTCTTGCCCGCGTCCGGGTGGGAGATGATGGCGAAGGTGCGGCGGCGGGCGATTTCTGAGGCGGCGGACATGAAGGGGGGGAAGGGGGCCTTCCAGGAGCGGGAGTGAATTTAGAGTTTGCGTTTGGCGGTGGTTGGCTTGTCGGCGGTCTGCTTGTCCGGGGTTTCGATGGCGGGGGTTTCGGCTTTGTCCTTGCGCGCCCCCTGGAGGAACTCGCGGGTCTTTTGCTTGTTGAGTTGGGCCTGGCCTTTGTCATCCATGTCGGGTCCGAGCGAGGCGACCATCGGCTTTTGCTGCACGTTGCTCAAATCAAGGGAGGGGACTTTCGGGCGCTCGCCGGATTGCTGCTGGAGGGCGGCTCCCACTTTCATTTTCGGCTGCTGCGCGTCCTGCTGGACTGCGGGGGGGGCTGGCGGCTTGCGTCCAAGCTGCGGGGCGATCTCGGTGGCGGTTTTGTCGTCCGCCATGGCAAGGATGCGGTCGCTTTGCTTCTCGAGTTTTTTGATGGTTTCCATGGTGCTGTCCACCTTGGCTTTGGCCGAGTCCGCAGAGCCGTGCTGCATCCGGGCGGCGACACCTTTGAGGCCGCCCTGCTTGACTTTGGCGAGCACCTCCCCGTCTTGTTGAAGGTCTTGTTGGGCCTGGGCGATTTTGCCGGCGTTTTGGTCGGCCAGTTGTTTGAGGCCGTCGGAGTTCCGCTGGGCGATGCCGGTCTCGTTGCGCGGAGTCAGACCCTGGTTTTCGTAGCGGCGGATGTTCATCGCGGCGGAGCCGAGATAGGATTGTTTGGCTTGGTTGGCGCTTTTGTTGTAAATCTCGTCGCCTGCCTGGCGGAGATCCTTCATGCCGATGTCCTTGGACTGCTCCTTGATGGCGGCCTCATAGGTTTTTTTGTTGAACTCGTCCACCACCTTGATGGGCCCCTTGGGATTCCTGAGATGCGCCTGAAGCTCCTTGAGGCGCTCAACGGCTCCGTCAATCGCCTTGTCGCTCAGCGGGGCGACTCCATCGGGGCGCGGCATGTCCTTGAGTTGCCGCCGCAGGTCTTCGGGGTCGGTGTTCAAGATTTTTTCAGCGGTGTCCCTGTGCATCAGTTTGGGCGGCCCCGCGCAGACTTTGGAAGCATAGTCAGCACCTTCCTGCAGCATTTGCTGGCGTGACTTTTCAGGAAACGCCAGGTCGTTGTCAATGCCGGTGACTTTTCCCGTCTCGGGATCTATGAACATGTTCCCCGCGTGCCGGTCTATCTGCCCGGTGATGTAGTCCATCGCCTCAAGATCGTAGAGACCCCGCTGCACGTTTGGATCGGAGAGGTCAACCTGGAGGTAGCTGTCCTTGCCCTGGTAAAGCCCGGTGACACCGGCGCCGTCCGCCTGCATGCTGATGCCGATGGCTTTGCCATCCGCGTCCACGCCAAATTTTTCAGGCGCGATGACGCCGATGCCGATCGCTTTGTCCACCTCATAGGAGGCCACCTGGCGGGAGAGCAGGGAGCGGTCCGGCGGCGGCGGTGTGCCCTCCTCGTAAAGATAGGAGGCGGGACCCGCGACTTTTTCCATGGCCTGGACCTGCGCTCCCACCTGCAAGGCGCTTTGATTGAGCTTGCTTTGAAAGTCCTGCAGGTCGGCCGCCTGCTTGGCAGGGTCGTCCTGGCTGAACTGCGCGTTGGCCAGTTCGGGGTAGTCCGCGGGTATTTTTCCCTGGGCTTTCGCCACTGCGTCGAGGGCTTTCCTGGCTTTGCCGGCCGGTCCCATCTCAAGGCGCTTCACTTCCTGTTGCGCGTTTTCCAGCTCCTGCTGCGCTTTTTCCAACTCCTGCTGCGCGCTTTGCAGGTCGTCCTCACTCAGGACGGCGGTCCCGTCGGCGTGATCATTGAGTTTTTTGTTGGCGGCTCCAACAGCTTCCTGGGCGGTTTTGAGGGTCTCCCTGGCGGTTTCGAGGTTTGCGCCAGATAGATCCCCTTCAAGGCGCTGCACTTCTTTTTGCGCGTTTTCCAGCTCCTGCTGCGCGCTTTGCAGATCGTCCCCACTCAGGACGGCGGTTCCGGCGGCATGGTCATCGAGTTTTTGATTGGCGGCGGCGACGGACTCCCGGGCGGCTGCGAGGTCGTTCGTGGTGTTTTGATAGGCATTGATGAAGCCATTGATGTCGCGGTTGCAATCCGACTGGGCTGAGGCGAGGCGGTCGTAATCTTTCTGCGCCTTGTCGAAGGCGGCCCCGTCGAACTGGTACTTCGCAAAGCCCACTTGCAGTCCGCCCTCCGCCAGCGCGGTGTCTCCCTTGGCGGTGACCATGAAGGTCTCGCTGGCCTGCACGCCTGCGATGGAGTTGGGGTTGCCCTTCATGGTGAAGGACTCAGCCTGGATGAAGTCGGAGGAGTCGTTGCTGGGCATGGCAGTTGCTGGAGAGTTGTTTGAATTAACCCGCTTCAAGGCGGGTGTGACGATGGATTTTGCGCGCGGGCGGGCGCGGTCTTGTCACAAACATAGTCCGCGAATGTGCTCCATGACCTCGTCGGCGAGGGATTGATAAAGATCACGGCCCTGGTCGGGGCGTCCTTCGAGCCGGGGTTGGTAGGGCTGGCCGACGACGAGGGTGACCTGGGAGGGGCGCAGAAACCAGGCTCCGCGCGGGTAGGCCTCGTAGGTGCCGTGGATGCGGACGGGCAGCACCGGGGCGCGGCTTTTGGCGATGAACAGGCCGACTCCGGCCTCGGCGGGCTGGGGGGTGCCGTCGGGACTGCGGGTGCCCTCGGGGAACATGAGGACTTTTTTGCCGCTTTTCAGCAGGCGGATGGTGGCCTTGAGGCTGGAGGCGTCGGGTTTGTCGCGGTCAATGGGAATGGTCTGCCAACTGCGCAGGACCCTGCCCATGAGCGGGTGCTCGAAGAGGGTCTTGCGCGCGAAGAAGTAGAGAGGCTCGTCGAATGCCTGGCCGATGAAGGGCGGGTCGAGGAAGCTGACGTGGTTGGCGACGATGAGCGCCGCGCCCTGGATGCGCATGTGCTCCGCACCGACGACCCGGAAGTCGTAGAAGTTCCGCGCCAGGGAGCGGAAGAGGGTGTGGCCGATGCGGTAGGAGGGGGGCATTGGGGAATGCGGATTTCGGATTTCGGATTTCGGATTGGGGATTTCGGATTTGGCTATCTGCCATCGGCTATCATGCCGAGCACGGACTCGACGGCCTGCTCCAGGGTGAGGTGGCTGTTGTCTATGTATTGGGCGCCTTCGGGAATGACGAGGGGGGAGCTTTTGCGGGTGGAGTCCATGCGGTCGCGCTCGGCGACGCGGTCGGTGTGGCCCTGGGCATGGCGGCGGGCGGCGCGGACTTCCTCGCTGGCGTCTATGTAAAACTTCAGCCGGCTGCCGGGAAAGACGACGCTGCCGATGTCGCGCCCTTCCATGACCAGCGGGCCGAGGGCGGTGAGGGAGCGCTGGTCGCTGACGAGGCGCTCGCGCACCTCCGGGACGCGGGCGACGAGGGAGACGGCGGCGTTGACGGCGTCGCTGTTGAGGTCGGTGGTGGTGAGCGGGCGGCCATTGACGCTGACCTGCGTCTGCCCGTCCAGCACGGGGCACTCGATGCGGATGTCCGCCGCGGCGGAGCGCACGGCATCCGCGTCATGCGGGTCCACGCCGCGCTC
The DNA here is from genome assembly GCA_002343505.1 of Verrucomicrobiaceae bacterium UBA2429. GTDB lineage: Bacteria > Verrucomicrobiota > Verrucomicrobiia > Verrucomicrobiales > Verrucomicrobiaceae > Prosthecobacter. The sequence goes on from DDQZ01000063.1 coordinate 13,559, forward strand.
CAGCACGGCCCAGGTCATGGCGCGGTACATGTTGCCGGTGTTGACGTAGATGCGGCCAAGGCGGGCGGCGACAAGGCGCGCGACGCTGCTTTTGCCGGAGGCGGCGGGGCCGTCCATGGTGATGACTTCGGTTTCGTTCAAGGCGGGGAAGGGGGATGGGGTTTGAACCACTTATCGAACACTGATGTGACACTAATGAGGGCAGGGTTGGAAGCCGCTGGTTCTTGGAAAGTGATGGAATTGTGGAGTGATGAGGGGATCTCCGAATTCCCAGCCTACTTCCCCGGTGCTTGCGAGAGAACCGGAATCTGGGCGCCGGACTCGCGGGTCTCGGAGAAGAGGGCGAGGTCGTGCTCGAAGCCTGGGTAGCTGGTGTTGATGCACTCGGCGCCTTCGATGACGGTCTCGCCTTCGGCAAAGAGCCCGGCGATGGCGAATGCCATGGCGATGCGGTGGTCGTGATAGGTGGAGATGGTGGCGCCGCGCAGCCTGGCGCCGCCTTCGATCTCCATGCCGTCCTCGTGCTCGGTGACGGTGACGCCCATGCGGCGGAGGTTTTCGGCCACGGCGGCGATGCGGTCCGTCTCCTTGACGCGCAGCTCGCGCGCGTCCCTGATGAGGGTGGTGCCGCGGGCGAGCGCGCCGGCGACGGCGAGGATGGGCAGCTCGTCAATGACGTTGGGGATCTCCGCGCCGCCGATGACGGTGGCGCTCAGGTCGCCGCCGCGCACCATGACATTGCCGCGCGGCTCGCCGGCGGTGTCGGTCTCGGAGTGGGTGATGTGCGCGCCCATGCGCAGAAGCACATTGATGATGCCTGTGCGTGTGGAGTTGAGGCCGACATTGCGCAGCATGAGCTCCGCATCGGGCGTGGCGGCGGCGGCCACCATCCAGAAGGCGGCGCTGGAGATGTCACCCGGCACGACGATGTCCGTGGCGCGCGGGGCCTGCCCCCCATAGACGGTGATCGCATTGCCCTCGCGCAGCCACTTGACGCCGAAGTGGGACATGATGCGCTCGGTGTGGTTGCGGGTGGCGACCGGCTCGATGACGGTGGTTTTCCCGGACGCAAACAGGCCGGCGAGCAGGACGGCGGACTTCACCTGGGCGCTGGCGACCGGCAGGGTGTACTGGATGGGGTGCAAGGCGCCGCCGGTGATCTTGAGCGGCGCGCAGATTTTCTCGCCCTGGCCCTCGATGGCGGCGCCCATGAGCCGGAGGGGATCGGCGATGCGCTTCATGGGGCGGCGGGAAAGCGAGGCGTCGCCAAACATTTCCGCGGTGAAATTCTGCCCGGCCAGGATGCCCGCCAGCAGGCGCATGGTGGTGCCGGAGTTGCCGCAGTCCAGGGGGCCGGCGGGCGGCTGCAATTTCGGCCCGCGTCCGGTGACGGCGAGCTTCACGAGACCGGCGCCGGGGCGCTCCTCCAGCGGCTCGACCTCCGCGCCCATGGCCTGCATGGCTTTGACGGAGCAGAGGCAGTCCTCGCTGGGCAGGAAGCCCTCGATGACGGTGGTGCCATCGGCCATGCCGGCAAACATGGCGGCGCGGTGGGAGATGCTTTTGTCCCCTGGGACGCTGATTTCGACGGGGAAGGATTTGAGTTTGCGGACTTTGAGAGTGGCCATGTTCAGATGCGGGCCGCGGGCAGCAGGGCGCGGAGATTGTTGGCCTCGGCGAGCAGGCGGCGGAGGGCTTCTTCGTCCGGCTTGGAGAGGATTTCAACAAGCTCTGTCAGCGTGGAGGAGGCGTCCCGCAGACTGGCGAGCAATGCCTCGCGGTTGGCCAGGGAGATGCCCGTCCACAGGCCCGGGTCGCCACCCGCCACGCGCGTGGTGTCGCGGAAGCCGCCCGCCGCGCAGGCCGCGGCGTCCGGGTCGGCGCGCAGGGCGGCGAGGGTGGTGACGACGGCCATCCAGTGCGGCAGATGCGAGATGCGCGCCACTTTGAGGTCGTGCTCTTCGGGCGTCATCGCCAGCACACGGCAGCCGAGACTTTGCCAGAAGGCCCGCAGCGGCGCGGCATCCTGCCCTTCAAGAGGCGTGAGCAGGCAGGCGGCGCCTTCAAAGAGGTCCGCGCGCGCGGTCTCGATGCCGGTCTTCTCAGAGCCGGCCATCGGGTGGCTGCCGATGAAACGTCCGCCCAGGATGGGGGCCAGTTCACCGACGACGCTGCCTTTGACGCTGCCAACATCGGTGACCAGCGCGTGAGCCGGCAGCTCCGCCAGGGCGATCCGCGCCGCCAGCGCGCGCATCGTCTCCACAGGGGTGGCCAGGATGATGAAATCCGCGCCGTGACAGGCGGCGGTGGCGTCCGTGAAAAACACCGCGCGTATGCCCCGCGCGCGAATCTCCGCCTCCGCCGAGTCCCTCCGCGCCCACAGTCGCAGCCGCGCACCCGGCATGCGCTCCTGGATGGCGAGCGCGAGCGAACCGCCCAGCAGTCCGGGGCCGAGGATGGTGATGGTGGAAAAGTCCGGCATGGAAACGCATCCTTTCACGCGCCGGGCGCGGGCGTCAAACTGTGCGTTCCCGCCAGCCGGGATGCCGGTTTCATTCATGGTCGTCCTTCCTGCGGGCTCGCCCGGTTTTCCAGCCACTCCAGCATCGGCCTGCTGTCCGCGCGCGGGTGGAGGCGCGCCGCGCATTGGCGGGCGGACTCGATCAGCCTTTGATTCCGCAGGCACTCGTCCAGCGCCGCGGCCACCCTGGCCGGGGTAAACCGGCGCGGCGGCAGGCTCAGGCCCGCGCCGAGGCGCGTGAGACGGTGCGCATTGTCCGGCTGGTCATGCGCCATCGGCATCACCACCTGCGGCAGCCCCGCCGCGAAGCCCTGGGACAGCGTGCCGATGCCGCCGTGATGGACAAAGGCGGCCGCATGACGCAGCAGAGTCGAGAAGGGCGCGTACTCCACTGCAAGCACGGATGGCGGCAGCCGCGCCGGCACCTGCGCCAGAGTGCGCGTCACAAACACCGCGCGGCAGCCCGCGCGCGTCACGGCCTCCAGAGCCGCCTCAAAAAAGCGGCGCGCCTGGATGTTGGCGCTGCCCGGAGTGAAGACCACCGGCTTCTCCCCTGCCGCGAGAAACTCCCGCAGCTCCGCCCCCAGCTCATGCTCAAGCGAGAGATCCTCCAGCGGGAAATCCCACTGAAACACATTCTCCGGCCAGTCCGGCTGCGGCGCGGCGAACCATTCGGGAAACAGCGCCAGCACGCCGTCCGGCGAGTTCCCCCAGTCCCACCAGAGGCTGCGCGGCGGCGGCACTCCGCGCCTCGCGCACAAGGCGCGCACCAAGGGGCCGGCAAAGAGGTCCGCCGGGTTTGGCGCGCGCAGCAGCAGCCTGCGCATCCACAAGGGCAGCCGCCGCAGATGCTCCATGCCGGGAAGGATGACCGGAGGCTCGTGCGCGCTGAGGAAGACCGCCGGCTGCAAATGCACCGTCACCAGCGGGATGCCCAGCGCCTCGCGCGCCGCACGCGCGCCGAAGGCCGTGCATGGCGCGAGCAGGAGACCGGGCCTGTCACCAGCCTGCGCAAGGCGTTCGATCTCCGCCAGATAAGCGCCCGCCGCATGTCCCGCGAATTCAAACACCAGTTTCGTTCCTGAACCCAGCCGCCACACGCGCGGATCGGCGATCATCCGCTCGAAGTCCTCCGGTTTGCCCAGCGGGATGAAAGCCAGCCCGGCAGCCCGCGCCGCCTTCTCAAACAGGCAGGCCGTCACCATCGTCACCCGGTGGCCGCGCGCCTTCAATTGGCGCCCCAGCCAGATGAAGGGCAGGACATCCCCCGCGCTGCCGAAGGGTGTGAGCACCACATGCATGTCAGCATCCTCCCCGGTTCGCCAGCGCCAGCAGCGCCAGCACGCTCACACTGTCGCGGATGCGCCCGTCCAGCGCCATCGCCAGCGCCTCGCGCCAGGGCAGCTTGCGCACCTGCAGCCGCTCCGTCTCCTCGGGCCGCGCCTCCTCGAAGCCCGCCACCCTGGCCAGAAAAATGTCGCACACCTCGTTCGTCGTCGAGTTGGAGAGCTGGAGACTCGTCAGCAGCGGCTCGATGTCACCCGCCACGATGCCCGTCTCCTCCAGCAGCTCCCTGCGCGCGCACTCGCCGGCGTCCTCGCCCGGCGGGCAGCCGCCCTCCGGGATTTCCCACTCGTAGCTTTCATGGCAGTAGCGCCACTGGCCCACCAGCCAGGTGCTGCCCTCCTCATCCAGCGGCAGCACGCCGACGGCGCGGTTTTCATACTCCACCACGCCGTAAATGCCCGGCTTTCCCGCAGGCGTGAGCACCTCGTCATGCCGCACACGGATCCACGGGTTGGCGTACGCGGTGCGCGTTTCGAGAGTCGTCCAGGGATTCGCCTCCAGCTCGTTCATGCCGCGCATGAACCACAGACGCGCCGGGAAAGCCAGTGAAAAGGCGCGCACGCGCCAGGCTGCCGGTGTCCGCCTGTTCAAGCCGCGGATGAGACCTTCAGAAACGCAGGGCGGCGGTTCACGTTGAATGCCTGGCCGCGCAGCTTCCGCGCCAGCGGTTCATGCGCCGGCACGGCCCCGCCGCCCGTGAGGGCGGCGACGATGGCAGGCGGGGGAAACCCTGTCGCAAGTGACAGCCCAGAACCCTGGTCCGGACCATCCCCCCCGGGCGGGGAGAAACGGTCAATGCGGTCGCCACGGCACCGGACCATCCCCCCGGGCGGGGGAACAGCTGGGTTGACAATCTGGCGAGTCAGATGTCAGAGGCTCAGTTCCTCGTTCTTGCTTCGTGGTTCGGGCTTTAGCCTGTGCTTTCCAGCCGCTCCTTCAGACGCTTCCAGTCAGGGCAAAGCTGCTGGAGCAAGGCGCGGAACTTCGGGCCGTGGTCGGGGTGTTTGAGGTGGCAGATTTCGTGGGTGATGACGTAGTCGATGCAGGCGCTCGGGGCTTTGATCAACTCGGGGTTGAGGCAGATGGTGCCATCGGGGAGGGCGCTGCCCCAGCGTTTGGGCATGCGGCGGAGGCGGAGTTTGGGCTGCGGCAGCTTGCGGTGGCGGCACCACTCGGCCCAGGAGGCGAGACGTCGCTCGAATTGCAGGCGTGACTGGCGGCGATACCAGGCTTCGAGGGCTTGTTTGACCTCATTCTCTCCGGTCTTGGGGATCGAAACGTGGAAGAATGCCCCTCGAAGAGACACCTCTTGGGGCTCGCCCTTCGCGATCTTGAGGCGGTATTGGCGGCCCAGATAGCGGTGGGTGGCACCAGTGACAAAGCGGAGCGCCGGGCGGGTGGCGTTCATCTCGCGGAAGGCCCGGCGCTGGGTCTTGATCCAGCCGAGGCGTTTGGCCACTCGGGGTAAAATCGCTTCGAGCGGGGCGTGATCAGGAGCCACCAGCTCCAGCGTGCCATCGGGCAGCACGCTGATGGCCAGTGTCTTGCGGTGCGAGCGCTTGAGCTGCGCCGGACCGGCAGGTGTGTCGATGATCTCGGCCCTAGACATCGTCGGTGCGGTGCATGGCGATGCGGATCACGGCTTCGATGATGGCGTCCATCTGCGCATAGCTCAGCGTGAAGCCCTTCTCCTTTTGCAGGTCGAAAAGGAAATCATCGAGGTCATTTCGCATGCGGTTCTGCGCGTCGATGTTCTCCCGCCAGCGCACCACGGCATGCTTGCGGATGATTTGGTCCATGCTCACGGCCGCTTCGGCCAGAATCTCGTCCGCAGGCGGCGCGGGACGTTGCGCTTCGCCACCGTAGGCGGGGCCGTCTTCGCGCAAAACACTGCCTGTATCCTCTCCGGACGTGCCTGCCTTTGGCGCGATCTGCTCCTTCAGCGCACCAAAGAGCGCACGGGAGAGATCGTTTTGCTTGAGCACATCGGGCACATCCTTGGTGTTGCCGCCGCGCACCTCTTCCATCACGGCGGTCACGCGTTGGAGATACTCGGCCTCGCTGATGCGCTCGGCCCGGTAGTCGGCGATGGCTTGTTCGAGCAGGGCGGAGAGCTTGCGGTAGAAGAACGGGTCTTCCTCCATCTTCTCCGTGATCGTCTTCTTGGTGCGGTTGGCGATGGTATCTGCCTTGGCTCGGGGAGACTTGGCTTTGTCCACCTCGGCCTCGAAGGCCTCGCGCTCGAAGATGTTCACGGGCTCCACCACCTGGATCACCTCGTCGGCCTGCACGTAGGTGTTCAGCATCTTCTGGATCTGCTTCTCGTAGTCGCGGTAGTCGATCTCCTCCGCATAGCGCAGCTTCACGCTGGCGCGGAGCTTCTGGAAAAAGGCCGCGTCGGCCTTGTAGCGCTGCACCTGCTCGGCGGGTGTCTCGGTGACCCAGTGGATGCTGGAGGAGGCCATCTTCAGCACGCGGCAGAAGCTCCACAGGCGGGTGTAAAAGTCCTCGCGCACGTCCTTCTTTTCCAGCGCCACCTCAAAGGACTCCTCGTCCTTCTTGTTCTTCACCTCCTTGAAGAGGTCCCACAGCGAATCGTGCAACGCGGGCAGCTTCTTGATCTCTTCCGCGATGTTCGTCAGTGTGCCTTCGAGGTCCTCGGCATCGAACTTCTCTTCCAGGCTGCTGTAAAGCTCCAGCGCCTCGTGCAGCTCGGTGACGACACCGTAGTAATCCAGGATGTAGCCGTAGTCCTTGCCGGGGTGCAGGCGGTTCACGCGGGCGATGGCTTGCAGCAGCGTGTGACCTTTCAGGCTGCGGGCGATGTAGAGCACCACATTGCGCGGCGCGTCAAAGCCGGTGAGCAGCTTGTCCACCACGATGAGGATTTCCGGTTCATCGCCCTTCTTGAAGGCGTCGATCAGGCGGCGGTTGTATTCCTTCTCGGTGCCATACTTTGCCATCATGGCCTTCCAGAAGAGTTCCACGCTCTCGTCCTTCTCGGCGGTTTGATGCTCCTCGGCATTCTCGATCTCGCCGGGGCCGGAGATGATGACCTCCGTGCTCACCTTGCCGAACTGGTCAAAGAAACCCTTCAGCAGCAGCGCCTCCTTCTTGCCGGGTGCCGTGAGCTGGCCTTTGAAGCCCGTGCCCTTCCACTGCTTGGAGAAATGCTGGCTCACATCCCAGGCGATCAGGTAAAGGCGGCTGTGCAGGCGGTTCAGCTCGTCGCGGGCGGTGAACTTGCGTTTCAGGTCGGCCTTCTGTTCCTTCGTCAGGCCCTCGCACATGGCCTCAAACATCGTGTCCACCGGCTTCTGGTTCACCTCCTGCACGATGTGGCGGCCTTCGTAGAGCAGCGGCACCACGGCCTTGTCGTCCACGGCATCACGGATGGTGTAGGCGGGCTCGATGAAGCCGCCGAACTTCGTCGCGGTGCTCTTTTCCTTCTTCATCAGCGGCGTGCCGGTGAAGCCGATGTAGCAGGCATTCGGCAGCGCTTTCTGCATCTGGATGTTGGCGTCGCCGTATTGGCTGCGGTGGCTTTCATCCACGAGCACAAAGAGATCGTCCTTCAGCTTGTGCAGCTCGCGGGCCACCTTGGCGGCGGCTTCGAACTTGAAGAGCACGGTGGTGATCACCGCCACGCGTTCATCCCGCAGGAGTTCGATCAGATGCGCGCCGGTCTTGGCCTGCTGCGGGTCCTTGCCGCATTGGTGGAAGGTCTTGGTGATCTGCTCGTCGAGGTCGATGCGATCCGTGACGATGACGATGCGCGGGTTGGTGATGCTCTCATCCAGCGCCAGCGCCTTGCCCAGCAGCACCATGGCCAGGGATTTGCCGCTGCCCTGGGTCTGCCAGATCACACCGCCCTTGCGGCGGCCTTGCACATCCCGCTGCTTTACGCGGTCCAGGGTGGCCTTGATGGCAAAGTATTGCTGATAGCGGGCCACCTTCTTCACCGCGCCGCCTTCGTCGTAGAGGATGAACTGCCGGGCCAGCTCGATCAGCCGCTCCGGGCGGCAGAGGGACCAGAGCAGCTTGTCCTGCTCCGTCGGTTCCCGCTCGTGCATCATCTGCTCCTCGAAGGCCTCACGGGCATAGGCAAACAGCCCCTTGAAGAGCTTCGCGTGGTCCTCTGGCCGTGGCGGGGTGTTGATCACCCGGCGCACGGTGTCCGTCGCGTCCGGCATCTCGCGCCACTTGGCCCAGAACTTCAGCGGCGTGCCGGTGGTGGCATAGCTGCCGTCGTTCTTGTTCAGGCCCAGCACGAGCTGGCTGTGGAGGAAGAGCTGCGGGATCTCGTCCGCCTGCCAGTTGCGGATGCTTTGGTTCATCGCCTGCTCCAGCGATCCCTTTTCCTCAGGCCGCTTGCACTCGATCACCACAAACGGGATGCCGTTCACGAAACACACGATGTCCGGCCGCCGAGTCTCGTGGCTGCCGGTGCGCTCCACCTCAAACTCGGCGGTGACGTGGAAGACGTTGTTGCGCGGGTTCTGCCAGTCGATGTAGCGCAACGTAAAACCCTTCGACTCGTCGCCAATGGTCTGGTCCAGGCTTTTGCCGAGGGTGAGCAAATCATAGACCTTCTCGCTGGTGCGCACGAGACCTTCAAAGGGCAGGTCCCGCAGCGCCTCGATGCCTCGGGCGATGTTTTCCTCCGAGAAGGCCACCTCCCGGCCCTTGAAGCTGATCTTGTTCAGGCGACGGAGCTGCCCGGCCAGCACCTTTTCGAGGATCACCCGGCCCAGACGGCCGTTGCGCTCCACGGCGCACTCCTCCGGGCTCAGGTAGGTGAAGCCAAGGTGCTGGAGCATCCGCAGCGCGGGAATCTGGCTGATGAGGGCTTCTTGGAAGGAGGGAGGCATTGGGTGGTGCGGTAAGCTCTCGCGCCCCTTCAGGGCGCGATGAAATGGGGGCGTAATGGATGTTCGGCTCCCAGGGCATCGGTCGCTAAGGCTCCCTCATGCCCTTCGAACCCAGGGCATTGGTCGCCTACGGCTCCCGCAGCCCTGGGCTGGAATCTCAGCCCCCGTTGGGGGCGATCAATCGCGGCCCAACGGGCCGAAAGAACATAGCCCAGGGCTGAGCGAAGCGATGCCCTGGGTCGTCGTGTGGATAACGCACCGATTCCGTCGCGCCCTAAAGGGGCGCGAGAGGCATTCATCATTGGCCGAGGTGTATCAATCCCACACATACCGTTCATCGAATTCGATTTCGTATTTGCGCAGAAACGCGCGGAACTCCTCCTGAAACGTCTTCACACGGTGATGCTCACGTTGGTTACGGATGTATTCACGGACCTCTTCGACTGCCGATTGGCTCACGGAAAAGGCTCCATAGCCGGCCTGCCAATGGAATCCCCGGTAGGCTTCCCCGCGCTCCCGCAGCCATTCCGTGGCGCTTTTTTTCAAACCGCCAACCACCTCGCTCAGAGCCATCGTTCTCCCGAGCAGAAAGAGCACATGAGCATGGTCCGGCTCCGAGTTGATCTCCACGGGTATGCACTCCATGCCCTTCAACGAGCCACCCATGTAAGCGTGGAGATCATGGCGTATGTCGTCCATCAGCACGCGCTCTCGGTTCTTCGTGGAGAAGACCAGGTGCACATAGAGTTTGGCGAGTGATTGCGGCATGGCGGTTGGAATGGCGCGTCAGGAGTGGATGAGAGCCTCTCGCGCCCCTTCAGGGCGCGGTGCAATGACAACGGGGTGGGCGGGCGTTACCCAGGGCATCAGTCGCCAAGGCTCCCTCAGCCCTGGGCTGGAATCTCGGCCCCCGTTGGGGGTGCGTTGCACCGGCCCAACGGGCCGAGAGATCATGGCGAAGGTTGTGTGGACCGCCCCACCACATCGCGGGACCATGGCGCTAGTCGTATGCACCGGCCCAACGGGCCGAGAGAATCTAGCCCAGGGCTGAGCGAAGCGATGCCCTGGGTTCACGACGCGCAAACATTGTGATTCCGCCGCGCCCTGAAGGGGCGCGAGAGGTGTTCGCTGATTTCCGCGTCCTCTCATACCCCATCCTCCCACGGCAAGCTCAGCGCATGGAAATAGGGGCGGAAGCCCTGCTTCACGATGCGGGACACCATGCCCACGAAGTAATCCTTCTCGCCGCGCACATGGTCGGCATCGAGGAACGTGTAATAGGCCAGCCGCACGTCCACTGGCAGCACGGCGGGCGGATAACCGGCCTTCATGAGTTCCAGGTTCATCAGCAGGCGCCCGGTGCGGCCATTGCCATCGACGAAGGGATGGATTTTGACGAAGTCGCTGTGCACGCGGGCGGCGCGTTCGACGGGATGCAGGGCCATCGCCTCGGTTTGATACCAGGTGATGAAGTTCTCCATCAGCTCCGGCACGCGGACTTGATCCGGCGGCAGATGCTCCGCGCCGGAGATGCGCACGTTCACGCTGCGGTAGCGGCCCGCGTTGTCGTCATCGATGCCTTTGAGGATGAGCTGGTGCAGAGATTTGATCGTCCACTCCGTCAGCGGCTCGTTCTTCTGCACGAGGTCTTCCAGCAGCAGGATGGCGTTCTTGTGGTTCACGGCCTCCAGATGCTCGCGGATGGACTTCCCGCCGATGGTGATGCCCTCCAGCGCCACCTTGGTTTCTTGTAGGGTGAGCGTGTTGCCCTCGATGGCATTGGAATGGTAGGTCCAGCGCACGATGAGGTCTTCCCGCAGGTTGCGCACAATCGCCGGGTCCAGCGGGCGATGCTGGTCCAGCGTGGCCTTCAGGCGGTCGATGTCGGGGAAGGTTTTCATAGGGGTGGGTTCGGTCCTCTCTCGCGCCCCTTCAGGGCGCTATCAAATGAACGATATGCGTGTGCGTTTCCCAGGGCATCGGTCGCCAAGGCTCCCTCAGCCCTGGGCTGGAATCTCGGTCCCCTTTGGGGACACCGAATCTCGGCCCCACGGGTCTGGGGGGCGTTGCGTTGGAATCTTGGTCCTCTTTGGGGACAGGTAACCACGGCCCAACAGGCCGAAACGGCATGGACACGGATTCCCGCTCCTTGTTGGCGATACGCTAACCCGGCCCAACGGGCCGAAAGAACATAGCCCAGGGCTGAGCGGAGCGATGCCCTGGGTTGCGTGCCATTCAACGCCCACATTTCACCGCGCCCTGAAGGGGCGCGAGAGGCGTCCGAAGCCGGATGAGATGGAGGGTTGATGAACATTGAATCAGGTGAGAAATGGTTATGCGTCCTCGGTCATGTCTTGACTCGGAGTTTCCCCGTCAGCAGGCGCTGCATCAAGCCGCGCTTTTGCTGGTCGAGGGCGGTGCGTTGGGTGCGGAGGAGAGTGAGTTGCTGGTCGGCGGTGTCGAAGACTTGGGCGATGGCGGTTTGTTCTTCTTTGCCGGGGAGCCAGATGTGGATGCGGGAGAATTCGTCGTAGCGGAGGCTGCCGCGACGATCCACGGAGGCGCTGGTGTTGATCTGGTAGAGGTGAATGAGCAGGGTGCTTTTCAGCACCCGGAAGAGGTAGCTGTCATCCACGGCCTCCGTGGTCTTGAAGACGGTGTAGATGGGGCTGACGAGCCCGGCATCGCAGAGGTTCTGATAACCGATGGAGCCTTCTTCAATGTGATTGGTGGCATAGGCAAACTCGCCGCGCTGGACGACGCGGTAGCCGCTGGTGTCCTCGGCATAGACACGCTTGCCGAAGTATTCCTGAGAAAGCACAAGGCCGCGATGCTTGGTGCAGGAGAGCACGGGAAGATCGGTGCCTTCTGCGTTCTTCGTCGGCACTTCGTGGGTGATTTCACCGAGTCGGACACGTTTCCAATCAGCGGGGTAAATGCCAAAGCGGTCGCTGGCGGTCTTGCCCTTCGATTGATCAAAGCCCTTGAGCCTGCGGCGGCCGGTGAGGAGCTGCTGCATGAGGGCCTTCTTGCGGCGCTCCTGGGCTTCGATGAGGGCGTCGAGCTTTTCCAACGCCTCGTCCCAGGTGCTCAGGATGTCGGCGATCTTGCGTTGTTCGGGAAGGGGTGGAAGCGCGAACTCAAAACTCTCAATCGTGGTCGGACTCGTATGTTTAACTTTGGTTCCCGTTGCCCTTTCAACCAAATGCCGGTTAAACGGCTTTGAGCAGAAGAGATAAAATAGAAATGACTTAGATGTTGGGACTTCTTCTTTTGTAACCACCAAGCCGAGCCGCTGATTGTGCAGATAGGTCCGTCCGTCACTGGGAATCATTCCTGGTATACCAAGAATCTCGCCGTCTGGGGTTTGGCATGTCATCGCCACCAAGACTTCACCCGGTTGAAGCACATAGCCCTTCGGCGGGTCGATGGTCGCTCGTTTCAGTGTCGTGGAGCCAAACCGGAAGCCCCCTGTGTATTGAAGATTGCCAATCGACACCACAATCGGACCTTCTGTAGCCTGCGCAGTCATGTCGCTTCCCTCAAAGGCATAGCCGTGACGGATGCTACAACAGTCGCCAACGGTTACATCCTTCCAGTGTTTCGGCAGCTTCATACCCCCAACTCCTCCAGGTAAGCCTGCATCTTGGCCCGCGCGGTGGCGAGTTCGGATTCGAGGCGGGTTGCGGGTGCGGCGCTATTGGGACGAAGCCACGATGTCGGGTTGGCGTGAACCTCTCGCGCCCTTTCAGGGCGCGATGCCATGAAAACGGGCTGAACCGTCGAATCCAGGGCACCCAGGGCATCGCTGCGCTCAGCCCTGGGCTGGGTTCTGTTGGCCCGTTGGGCCAGATGAGCCGCTGAAGGGGGCGGAGATTCCAGCCCAGGGCCACAGAAGCCCTGGGGCATCTCGGCCCGCACGGTGGCGAGTTCGGATTCGAGGCGGGTTGCGGGTGCGGCGCTAGTGGGACGAGGCCACGATGTCGGGTTGGCGTGAATCTCTCGCGCCCCTTCAGGGCGCGATGAAACGAAAACGGCATGGGCATTCGTTTCCCAGGGCATCGGTCGCCGGGGCTCCCTCATCCCTGGGCTGGAATCTCCGCCCCCGTTGGGGGCAATGCATAGCGGCCCCACGGCCTTTGCAAAGGGGGCGCCCAAAACTACCGACCTCCCTTTGGGGGCAATGCATGGCGGCCCAAAGGGCCGAAAGACTCTAGCCCAGGGCTGAGCGCAGCGATGCCCTGGGTGCCCTGGGAACACCACGTCAATGAACACGCTCTGCGTCGCGCCCTGAAGGGGCGCGAGAGCTATGGGCAACAGGATGGAACTCGGTGCCTTCATACCCCCAACTCCTCCAGGTAAGCCTGCATCTTCCCGCGCACGGTGGCGAGTTCGGATTCGAGGCGGGTGATGTCAGCCTTCACGGTGTCGAGGTCGATCTCGGCCTCTTCCTCAAAGGTATCGACGTAGCGGGGGATGTTGAGGTTGAAGTCGTTGTCGGCGATCTCCTGCGGGGTGGCGCGGTAGGCGTATTTTTCCACGGTCTGGAAGGCCGTGTAGGTATCCACGATCTTCCGCACCTGCTCCTCGGTGAGGAGGTTCTGGTTCTTGGCCTCCTTATACTCACGGGAGGCGTCGATGAAGAGGACATCGCCATGCGTCTTGCCCTTGTTGAAGAGCAGGATGGCGGCGGGGATGCCGGTGCCGAAGAAGAGATTCGCCGGCAGGCCGATGACGGCCTCCAGCAGATTCTCCTCGATCATGCGCTGGCGGATTTTTCCCTCCGCCGCACCGCGAAACAGCACGCCATGCGGGACGACGACACCGACCTTCCCCGTGCGCTCGCGGGCGGTCTCGATCATGTGGGTGATGAAGCCCCAATCGCCCTTCGATTTCGGAGGCAGGCCGCGGTGGTAGCGGTGGAAGGGGTCCTTCTCCGCGTCCTCGTGCCCCCATTTGTCGAGGGAGAAGGGCGGATTCGCCACGACGATGTCGAACTTCATGAGCCGGTCGTGCTCGGTGAGGCGGGGATTGCGCAGGGTGTCTCCCCACTCGATGCGGAAGTTGTCCATGCCGTGGAGGAACATGTTCATGCGGCAGAGGGCATGGGTGGTGCCATTCATCTCCTGGCCGAAGAGGGCGAAGTCCCGCTCATCGGCCTGACGGCCCACTTTGATGAGCAGGGAGCCGGAGCCGCAGGTGGGATCGCAGATGGTCTGGCCCTTCTTCGGCGCGAGCAGCCGGGCGAGCAGGCTGGAGACCTGGCCGGGCGTGTAGAACTCGCCCGCCTTTTTCCCGGCATCGGAGGCGAAGCGCTCCAGCAGATACTCATACACGTTCCCGATGACATCCTCCTCGCCGACGACGGAGGGCCGGAGGTCGAGCCGTGGATCGGCGAAGTCCTGGAGGAGGAGCTTCAGGCGGGCATTGCGGTCGCGGGTCTGGCCGAGCTTGGACTCGGAATTGAAGTCCACCTCGCGGAAGACGCCTTCCAGCTTGGCCTTGTTCGCCTCCTCTATGCCCGCGAGGGCGACATTCATGCGCTCGCCGATGTCGGCCTCATTGCGCTGGGCGTAGAGGGAGTAGAAGTCGCAGCCATCCGGGAGCTGGAAGCGCTCGCGGGCCAGTTTGCGAGCAACTCGGGCTTCGTCACCGTTGAATTCCTTGAGGTAGGCATCGCGGTGGTCGCGCCACACATCGGACATGTATTTCCAGAAGAGCATCACGAGGATGTAGTTCCGGTAGTTCTCAGCATCGACGACGCCACGGAAGGTGTCGCAGGCACGCCAGGCGACGTCGTTGATTTCGGATTGGTTGACTTTGGGCATGGGGGCGGAAGTGGAGTGGTGGAGAAATGGAGAGATGGAGAGATGGAGAGATGGAAAAGAGAGGAGCGCGGATTGCCTTGCAGGCTACCTGCGGTTCTCTTGTCCGCTGATGGAAGGCTAGGCACTGGCGGCGTGGAGCATGGCGCGCTGGAGGTAGGCGGCTTTCTTTTCGGCAAGCTGGATGGAAAGCTGGCGCTCCTGGATGGCGAGGGCGTCGAGGGCGATGATGGAATGCTGTTTGGCGAGGGGTGGCAAGGGGAGTTCCAGCTCCAGCACGTCCTTTCGCTGGACCGTCTGGACGAGGGTGCCCTTCCGCCGGAGGGCGAAGTGGGCGGCGGCTTTTTCCGTGCGGAGGAACCACGCGAGGAACTCGGCGCTCACCTTCGTGGTGTCGGGACGCACGATGTAGAACTGCGCTCCGACGAGCACGTTTGTCAGCGGCAGGTCATAAACATAAGCAGTGCAGCGGGTGCCGCGATTCGGCAGAAGCACATCTCCGGGACGCAGGAAGTGATCCGGCCGGATGTCCTCACCGGGCTCGAACTGATGCAGATCCTCCGTGGTGAGGTGCCCATCATCCGAGAGATCGCTGATGCGGATCATGAAGCAGGACCCGTGAAGGGCGGGACGTGTGGCGTCCCGCCCCCGCAGGGTGACCCCCATACGGACATCAGCGATGCGAGCGATGGGGGTGGTGGTCATGGGCACTCAGGAAGGCTGAGAAGATTGTTCGGCTGGTCGCCGTCATTGATCGTCTTCAGGTATTTGTTTCCTGCGGCACTCGTGACCACGATGACACGGACGGTGTCGCCGTGGACACTGACGTAGAAGGTCCACTTGCCCGATTCGATGCCTTGAATGGCCTCGTCGAGGGTGAGCTTCCAGCGGGAGCCGTCTCCGTTGATACCGCCGATGTTTTTGATGCGCTCATGCGCACTCGTGCGGTTGGTTTTGTTGATGCATTGGATGCGGATGTTGTCTGCCATTGGCTTGTTTGGTTTGGGTGTGAAACCCCTCCAGGCCAGCCGCTGGAGGGAAGTTGTTGCACCACACCGACCAAGAGGTAACATCCAGATGTTCAGGCTGATCGTCGCTCTCGGGCGGTATCGGTTCCAAAAGGCCCGAATTGCTGTTTCCAGCGGTTCGGGTTCTTTTGGACTGACGAGGAAAATTATACATCACAGGTTTGAATTTTTCAAGCCAATTGTGCTATATTTTATCTGCATACATAACTATCGTGCAAATTAGAGGGGTTGTTTGAGGCCTAACAATGGCCTTTTTGAGGTCTGGAACGTGATTTTGGAAGTCTTGAAAGGACTCTTTGAGCTCAAAGAGGGGGATGAATTCTTTTGAACATGACATTCTTTTCGAACTTTGAATTGAGTTTCTAATGCAGTCATTTCATGCAAGGACGCTGTTCTCTGAATGGAGGGCGGAAGACTGTCGTGTGGGGTGCTCTGGGGCAGGCTGGGTGGGCGCATGACGGGATGGAGAATCCCACACAGTTTCACCAGGGGCTGGGACAATGGCGGGGGGGGTGGCGAAAAAATGAACTTTTTTTCGGGCGCTGGAAGGCCAGTTTGGCGGGTATGAATGGCACCGACCCACCTGATCATCTGCCGGCATTTCGAAACTATGGGGAGGCTGTGGCGATGGCGAAGCAGAGTGGGGATGCGTTTTATGCGATCGCCTTCCTTTTGGAGGCATGGCTGGGGGATGCCTCCGATGCCGCGTTGGCGGAATATGCTGAGCGCAAAGGCAAAGACCGGCGCCTGCAGACGGGCCGGGCTTGGGAATCCTGGCAGCAGCTCTTCGGCAAAGCCAGGGAGGATGAGTTGCCGGGGATTCATGAATGCATCGGCCGTTATTCGAACTGCGATGCCCCGGAAAGCGAGCTGGTGGGGAGGGCGCTGCACCTTATGCGCCTGGAGGATGAGCTGGGTGAGCCTGTGTCCATCTCCGCCCGCAGGAAAGCTGCCGAGGAAAAGAGCATGGACTTCAAGATGTGTCTCAAGCACCTGCGTTACTGGTTTCAACGGTTCGCGGAGTGGCAGGAAGCCCTGGCACACTGGCAGGCGCATTGGGTGGCGCACATGGCGCCGCTGGCCCTGCAAGCCTCTCCTGAAAGACGTGAGCTTGTGCAGCTCGGTCTCATTCAAAGAAATTTTGCGGATCTGAACCCGCATGACAAAGATTGGTGGCAGTTCCGGCATGAAGAACTCGCCGCGCAGCATCAGGGAGACAAGGCCCTGGGCCTGATCGGCAAGGCGCAGTCGAATGAAAAATGGGGCGCGCTCAAAAGAACCCAGGTGGATGAGCTGGTGATTCATTGGTGGCCCCTGCTTCTGCGTCATGGCTGGACGGACAGGGATGTGCGCCTTCTGCTCAGAGAGGTGGTGGATCGGCCCGAGGAATATCCGCTGCAGGAGGACCGGGAGTTGGCGGACTACCGGCAAAAGGCGCTCGGCCTCAAGAAGAACAACGCAAGGCAGGACAAAAGCGCGCCGGATGGCCGGCCCAGGGGCTGGAGAGTGGCCCTTGCCATGGTGGATCGGGCTGGGGCGGATTCTTCCGAATCCAAATAGCCGACCGTTCGGAAGACTTTGTCCCCAGGTCGTGGTGTGCTTGCGCCCATGATCAAGCTCAACTCTGACGCCATCAAGGCGGTGGACTACGATCCCGCCCGCCGACTTCTCCACATCTGGTTCCCCAACAACGGTCCCTACACCTACTACGGGGTGCCGGAGCGCGTTTACCTCAGGCTGGTGAACGCCGCCTCGCCGGGCACTTTTTTCCATGAGGTCATCAAGAAGAACTATGCCCTCTGAACCCATGAAAACACGCACTGGAAAAATCGCCCGCCTGCCCAAGGCCGTGCGCGAGCAGCTCAACCAGCGCCTTGCCGATGGCGAGCCATGCGGGCCATTGCTCGCCTGGCTGCACAGCCTGCCGGAGGTGCTCGAAGTGCTCGTCCGTGACTTTGCAGCCCGCCCCATCTTGAAGCAGAACCTCTCCGAATGGCGGCAGGGCGGCTTCCTGGAGTGGGAGGCCCGGCAGGAACGGCTGGCCCGGTTGCGGCTGCTCGCCGACGAGGCGGATGAGTTGGAGGAGGCCTCTCCCCGTCTCCCGGATCGCCTGGCCGCGCTGCTGGCCGGGCGCTTTGCCAGCGTCATCACCACGATGCAGGTGAAGGACTGGAGCAAGCCGCGCCAGCTTGCCCGGCTGATGGAGCTGAACGAGGCTGTGGCCACGCTGCGCCGCTTTGACCAGGGCGCGGCGCGTCTCAAACTGGAGGGCAAGCAGCTCGAAATCAAAAAGGCGGAGCTTCAAGTGGCCCGGGAGGCGCAGACGAAGCGCACCCAGGCGCAATGGCGGGAGTGGGCCAGGGAACAAATGCAGCGGTTGTTCCATGAAAGCAAAACACCCGGGGAACTGACGAAGGCTGTCAATCACCTCATTTTTGGCGAAGAAGACGAGGATAAGAGGGGGTGGCAGGAAAACGCCGGCTCCACCGGCACGAATCTCGGCGCGCAGATGCAGGAAGATGCCGCCGGCCTCATCAAACTCCGCGACGAGATCAAGGCGGAGAAAGCCGGCATCAGATTCTGCGAAAACCAGATCAAGATGCGGCAGGCTGAGGCGGGCGATGCCATCCGCGAGGTGCTGTGGGATGTTCTTTCCTTGGAACAGCCAGTCTTCTCGGATGCGGAGGCTGGCACGGATCATCAGCCTGCCTCACCCAAGGAGAGTCAAACCCAGTCAAACCTGGTCAAACCAACCCGCGCCCCGCCGGTTTCCACCGCTGCCGCCGGCCTTCCGGCTGCCGGCGTGGACCCCGTGGAGGAGGAGTCGAATGAAGCTGTGATCACCCATCCGCCGAAAGGCAAAGCCGGGAACGAGGAGGCTGCCTCCTTCGCGGGCGAGCCTCCCGAAACCCCTGACGAAGATCCGGGCGGCGATCCGCTGGAGCCTGATGTCCTCCGGTCCGGCTCTGTCACCGTGCTGCTGGAGCAGCCATCACGACTGAAACCGGGGCGTTTATGTTAGCGCGGTCCTCACAGAGCCTTGTCTTGGATCTTCCGGAACACGGCGTCCGGGCCTTCGGCGGCGCGGCAGGGAGCGATGAGGGTGGTGCCGTCCTGGCCGGAGCTCCGCCATGCGAGCGGCCAACCGCGCGCGACATCTTAGCCTCGCAGCCGCAGCCAGCATCGGCGGAGGAACGGCACTTGGGCGAAGACGGCCATCCAGCGGCCATCCTCTTTGAACAGCAGGTAGCCGTGGTGGATCCGGCTGCAATGTTCGCGATCCGCCCCGCATGCCTCGCATCTGCCGTGTTTCCGCACCTCCCAAACATTCGGGAAGAGTTCCTCGGCATCCTGCCTTTGAGTCTTGAGCTCCATTTTGCATTCATCGCAGAGGAAGCCGTCCTGCCGTTTGATCAAGTCGCGCACCTGCTCGGGAGTCATGCTTACACTGCTCCAGCGTTGCCTGGCTGCGGGAAGCTCATCAAGCGGGATGATCCTCCATTTTGTGCGGAAGAATCCTTCGAGGAAGTCATACGTCTTGATCAACGGTACCACCAGGAACACCATCAGCGCCCGATGCCACGGACGCATCTGCTGCAGCAACTCTTCATCCGTGACATCATCTTCAAAGTCCTCTTCTGCGAGGTCATCTTCTTCGGAGTCTTCTTTTTCGGAGTCTTCTTCTTCGTTGGGCGGTTCGCTCATGGGCCTTTGATACCGTCAAATCGCGCCCTTGTAAATCCGCTGAAACACCATGTCCGGGCCTTCGGCGGCTCGGCAGGGATCGATGAGGGTGATGCCGTCCTGGCCGAAGCGGGCGGTGACGGGGGCGCCTTTGCCTTCCTGGAGATATTTGAAGTTCAGGTCCCGCACTTTGGCGGCGGCGTCCACGATGGCGCAGGTGATGCGCGCGTCCTCGGCGGTGGGGTACATGTCCGCCACGGCGGCGCGGCTTTCTCCGGCGAACTTCACCCGGCAGATGGCGGCGAGCCCGACGGTGAGGCTGTCCACGCCGTAGCCGATGTAGGCGCGGGTGCCGTCGGCGCGCAGCACGTCGCGGGTGAAGTGGTTGTTGCTGGTGCGGCAGCCGCCGCCGGCATTCCAGAAGCGGAAGCCGCGGTATTGCTGGTCGCTCTCGACCTTGCCGTCGGCGCCGACGATTTCATGACCCTGGTTCACCGGGCCTTCGAAGTCGGCCGGCGTGATCCAGTTGTTGTTGAAGGCGATGCTCATGCCGTTGTCGAAATCCACGCGCACTTGCACGGCGTCGTAGGCGTTGATGCCGTCGCGCACGAGACGCTTCTTCTGGCCGACGGCGGTGAGGGCCGCGGGCTTGGACTTGTAGTAGGACCAGATGAGGTCGGTCCAGTGCGGGCCGACGTAGCTGAAGGGGTCGCTGCTTTCCACCCACTTGAAGGTGCTGGTGCTCACCTCCAGCGGCTCCTCCAGATACGCGGTGCCGTAAAGCGGCGCGCCGATCCGCTTCTGGATGTCGTCGCGGATGCGCAGGTGGTCGGGGTCGTAGCGCTTGTGCATGTCCACGGCGACGACGCAGTTTTTCGCCTCAGCGGCGGCGATGATCTCGTCGGCCTCCTGGATGGAGAGGCACATGGGTTTTTCCGTCAGCACATGCGCGCCTTTGGCGAGCGCGGCGAGGATGGGCTGGGTGTGGAGATGGTCGGGCGTGGCGACGGCAAGCACATCGAGGTCGGGGAAGTCGCGCAGAATGTCATCCCAGGGCGTGTCGCCGAAGTAGGCCTTGGGTTCATGGCCGGTCCACTCTTTAAAAGCGGCGGCGGATTTGGCGGCGGATTTTTGCGAGCGAGTGGCGACGGCGACAAGATCGAACTTCACCGGTGCGAGGTCGCGGCTGAATTTGTCCAGTCCCACGCGGGCGAGCTGGCCGGCAATGCCGAAGCGTTGAAGGTCGGCGTAAGCGCGCAGATGGACATCTCCGCCGAACATGCCGGCGCCGACGAGGGCGATTTTGAGGTTGGGCTCCATGGATGGGAAAGGAGTCTTCTCCTTCGATTCTGGCAAGGGGCGAGGCAGGTATGGAAGTGACAAAGACTGGCACTCGCATGATACCCCGAAATGAAAATGTCAGAAAAGTGTGAAAATTATGAAAAAACTATTTGATTCCATTTTGCCGGTGTTTATAATTTCCATATTCACTCAATGGTCCAATTATGGATTTTCAAAGGGTGATGATAAACCAACAGCCCAAACAAACACACATACCATGAAAAACATCAACATCCGCTCCGGCCTCAAGGCTGGCTTCTCCCTCGTGGAAATGCTCGTCGTGATCGCGATCATCGGCATCATCGCCGCCATCGCCATCCCGAACATCGGCAACATCAATGACAGCGCCGCTCAGGCCACCGCCAAGCGCAACGCCCAGTCCGTCGCCTCCGTCATGAACGCCGCCATCGCCGCCGGCTACAACGCCAGCTGGGCTGACAAGGCCGCCGTGCTGACCGCCGCCCAGGGCACCGCCGTCGCTCCTTCGAGCGGCCCGTTCAAAGACAAGGTGTTCACCGTCGGTGACATTGATGACGAGCAGGAAGCGACCGTCCTCAGTTACCTCGACTGGGACGCGACCAACAAGCAGGTCATCTACAAAGCCAACGGTTCCTAGTCGTCCCTCGCTGGCTCATCTGTGCCCGGCGGTCGGCCCCCCCAGGTTTCTTGTGACGGCACATCGAATCTGAACACCACGGGCGCACTCACATCCGCCGGGGAGCAATCCCCGGCGGATTTTTTTTTTCACCACCGACCCACCTCATATGCGGACACCCACTCCATCCAAGCGCGGCTTTACTTTTGTCGAGGCGGTTTTCACCATCGCCATCATCGGCATCATGTCCGCCCTGGCGGTGAGCGCCATCTCCAATGGCGCGCGGGATGCGAACCGGGTGGTGGCGCGCCAGCAGCAGGCGGCTCTCCAGGAGGCCCTGCATGTCTGGGTGATGGCGCAGACGAGGAACGCCACCACCGGCCAGGTGCAGGGGCTGGGCTCCATCCGCGCCACTTACAATGCCCTGGCCACCACCTCGGCGCGCTTCAATCTCCTGCTGCCGAACCCCTCGGCGGTGGATGTCAACGCCAGGTCCGGGTTTCTGGACCAGACCACGGCGGATCATTTTCTCGAATACACGACTGGCACGGACCGGCTGAAAACCGCCGCGCTGTCCGGCGCCAAACAACACCTCACCCTCCCCGCCTGGCAGGATGGCGACCTGCCGAGGGTGGAACTGGTCAATGACTGAACGCTCAACCATGAAACACCCGGCATCCAAATCACGACGCGGCTTTTCCCTGGTGGAGATGATGGCCTGCGTGTCCATCATCGGCATTGTCGCCTTCCTGGCCATCCCGTCCGTCACGCGCATGCGCTCGGACAGCGAGCGGAATCTGGCCATCTCGCGCGCGGAGGCTCTGAATTTGGCGCAGGCCACGCTGATCCAGGTGCGAGGGCGCACCCAGGCGGGCCTGGACTGGACGGGCGCGGCTTCGAACGAGGCGAAATTCAATCTTCTCCGCCCCTACCTGAGCTACGCGGAAAACACGCTGAGCCTCTACATGCCATCCGGTTACACGGTCACCCTGCCTTCCGGCATCACCACCATGCAGAAAAGCACGCTCACCGGTCCATCCGGCGTCATTCCCTATTGAACGCAACCCCGGCAGACCTCCACCCATGCCGTCCGCTCCCCCAGCCGCAGCCGCCCGCGCGCCCCGTTTCAACGGGCGCGCGGCAGGTTATTCGCTGAGCGAGCTGGTCATCACCATCTCCATCATGAGTGTGCTGGCGGGTGTTGTCATCCTGAGCATGAACAGCGCTTACAGCGCCGGTCAGGAGACGCTGGCGATGGAGCGCGTGGAGATGCTCAACCAGGGCCTGCACCGCTGGTCGGCGGCCAACAATGAGATGAGCTTCATCCGCCGGGATGACTCCTCCGCCGACGAGCTCAAGGTGCTGCGGGATTTGCAGTATCGGAATCCGGTCGAGGAGCGGGCGGTCATCGGCGCGCCTTTCGTGCCGCCGGAGTACAATCCCGAATCCTCCTCCGACAGCGGCGCCTACCGCATCCGCTGGAACTCGCGCGGCTACGAGCTTTTGCGCCCCGGCCAGGAGGGCACGGGGCTGCTGATGGTCTTTGACGGCTCGGATTTCACCGAGGCTTTCCAGTTTCCGGAAAACTATCAATCCAGCGGCCGCTGAGACCGCCCACGCACCATGTCCGCCGTCGTTCTCGCATCCACCCCGGCATCGTCTGAAAATTTCGGACAGTCGAAAATTCCACCTGCGGCAACCATTGACGCCAAGCAGGCGGCCATCCTCTCCATCGAAGGGCTGGCTTTGCAGTACAACATGCTGCCGGTGAACCTGCTGCGCGAGAGCTGCTCCCCGGAGGCGGAAAAGATCGTCCGCAAGCTGGGCCGGGTGCCTTATGTGGCCGACCCCTGGCTGCCCGTGACCACGATGGGGCCGCTGCTGGTCATGGCGCACCACAATCCGCGCGCGGGCGACCTGTGGGGCGTGCCGCCGTTTTTAACCCTGCGCGTGCTCATCACGCCCGACCAGTATCAAAAAACGCGCAAGGACCTGGTGCAGCGCTTTGGCCAGCTCCCCATCGCCCAGCAAAACCAGATGGAGGGGGTGCAGGCGCCGCGTTTTGCGGACATGGGGCTGGAGGGCGCCTTCGAGTGGCTGCTGGCCAGCTACCCCTACGAGCCGGCGGAGGTGACGAAGCTGCGCGGCTTTTTCGAGACGCAGAAGGAAAAGCACTCCAATCTGGGCGTCTCCCATTTCAACACCGTCCAGCGCCACCTCGGCGTGGTGCTGCAGCACCTGGTCAGCGGCGGGCGCACGCTTTGCTTCTCGCCGGCGGAGGCGCAAAGGCAGACCTTTTTCCCGCTGCCCCTGCTGGAGCGGCACACCGTGTATCCGCTCTACATCGGCAAAAACGCGGTCTTCATGTTCTCCGAGAGCGGGGACTGCTACGCCTTCGAGGACGAGTGGCTCTCCATGGGCAACGCCGCGGTGAAGATCGTGCCCGTGCAGGCCGACCCCGCCGCCATCCGCGACGCCATCAACCGCGCCGGCGCCACCTTTGACTCCGGCGGCGTGGCAAAGCTCGACAAGAGCACGCTCACTGCCTCCGTCTCCGGCAACGAGTCCGTCATTGACATCCTGCCGGACGAGATGGGGCGCGTCAATCCGGCCAGCCCGAACCACAGCGCCGAGGAGCTGGTGCAGTGGGCGCTCTTCACCTCCATCCGCTGCCGCGCCTCCGACCTCCACCTGGAGAAGTTTTACAATCTGGCCCGTTTCCGCGCCCGCATGGACGGGAACATGAAGACCATCCTCACCGCGCCTGAGTCCATGCTCAACCGATTCGTGGCGCTGCTGAAAAACTACGCCGGCATGAATCAGAGCCGCCAGGAGTGCCAGGACGGGCGCTTCGCCGTCAGTGTCGGCGCGCGGCGGGTGGACATCCGCGTCGCCGCCGTGCCCACGCGCCGGGAGTTTCAAAAGGTCATCATGCGCTTCCTCGACAAGCAGGACGGCGTGAAGCGCCTCTCCGACTTCAATCTCGGCCAGCGCCAGATAGACATCCTCACCCGCGTCATGCAGCGGGACCAGGGCCTCGTGCTCGTCACCGGCCCCACAGGTTCGGGTAAAACGACCACGCTTTACGCCCTGCTCAACAGCGTCAACGACGACGGCGTCAACATCCAGACCATCGAGGACCCCATCGAATACGAGATCGAGGGCATCAACCAGACCCAGACCAACCCGCATTACGGCCTCGACTTCGCCAACGGCCTGCGCGCCCTGCTGCGCGCCGACCCGGACATCATCCTCATCGGTGAGTCCCGCGACGCCGAGACGGCGAACGCCGCCGTCAACGCCGCGCTCACCGGCCATCTCGTGCTCACCACGCTGCACGCGAACGACTCCCTGCGCGCCGTCTCCCGCCTCATGAGCATGGGGGTGGAAAAGTACCTGCTCGCCGACTCGCTGGCGCTTTCGCAGGCGCAGCGGCTCGTGCGCCGGCTGTGCAATTACTGCAAGCAGCCCATTCAGGTGCCGGACGACATCCAGGCCATGATGGCGCGCCAGGGCGTCATCAGCCAGCCCCTGGTGCAGCCCATCTACACGGCCGGCGGTTGCCAGGAGTGCCACGGCACGGGTTATGCGGGCCGTGTGGCGCTCATGGAGCTCAATGAGATCAGCACCGAGCTGCGCGACCTCATCGAGGAGGGCGCGCCCATGTCCGCCATGCGCGCCTGCGCTTTCAAGAACGGCTTCTTTTCCCTCTACCAGGAGGGCCTCATGCAGGTCATCGCCGGCCACACCAGCCTCGATGAGATCAAATGCCTCGCCTACACCGCCGCCTGACAACCCGCCATCCATGCCGCCGCCATGAACATTCACAGCCACCCCCATCGAACGACTGGAAAAGTCCTCGTCGTGGATGACGAGCCGCAGGTCCTCGCCGTCGCCAAGGCCATCCTGGACGCGCATGGATTTGAGGTCATCGTCACCGATTCCGGCGACGTGGCTCTCAACTTGATCAGCCAGCCCGCGCCGCCTGACCAGCGCATCGAGCTGGTCATCCTGGATCTCACCATGCCTGGGGGGCTTTCCGGCTTCGAGGTGCTGGAGGAGATGCGCAGAATGGACCCCGCCCTGCCCATCATCGCGTGCAGCGGCTATTTCCAGGAAAACGCGCGCGATCTCTGCCAGGCCATCGGCTTTTCCGACATCCTGCCAAAACCTTACACGCTGGACCATCTCGTGGCCACGGTGCGCGGCAGCCTTGTCCGCTCGCATCAACTCGCCTGACACGCCATGAAGCCGAGTTTTTCCATATCCGGTCGTTTCATGGTCTTCGGCGTGCTCGCCGTGGTCGCCGCGGCGGCTGTCACCGCCGCCGCCTTCCTCTGGCAGGAGATGCTGATCCTGCGGGCAGCCCAGCGCGCGTATCTCGGCTCCATCGTCCAGGCCGCGCAGGCCGAGCTGCGCAGCCAGGGCGTGAGTCCGGGCGCGCTCGCCAGCACCAAGGATCTGACTTCCGAGGCCATCACGCATTTGAAAATGCGCCTCCAGGTCGTGGACGTGCCGCCCATGATCCAGGACCTGGGTCTGCGCATTGAAATCGCCGGGCCCAACGCCCGCAATGGCGAGCCTCCCGTGGAGACTTCCCCCTACATTTTGGTCCACGACACCGCCCTCGAATGGCAGCCGCCGGAGCCTGAGTTCGCCCAGTCGCGCGACATCATTTTCCGTGTGCTGGCCGGCTCATCCGTAGTGGTTGGCGACGACCCGCTCTCCCTGCGCGCGGACCTCGACGGTCCCGGCGGCTGGGTCATCGCCGGCGCGCCGCTCATCAACCCGCAGGGCGTCGCCGATGGCGTCATTCTGGCACGCCAGCCGCGCATCCACCGCCGTCACATCATCAATCTTCCGCGTCTCATGGTGCCCATCTTCGGGGCTGTGGCCGGCCTGCTGCCGGCGGTGCTCGGTTTCTATCTTCTGGGCCGCGCCATCAGCCGCAAGACCACCGCCCTGCGCCAGGGTTTCGAGGCCCTCAGCCGGGGGGATCTGGACCACCGCCTGCGTGTCACCGGCTCCGACGACCTCGACACCCTCCAGCACCAGTTCAACCAGGCCATCGCCACCTTCCAGCAGGAGGAGGCGCGGCGGCAGCATCTCGTCGCCGAGTTCCAGCGCGCGCGCAAACAGGCCGAGGTGGCCACCGCCGCCAAGGGGGACTTCCTCGCCAACATGAGCCACGAGATCCGCACGCCCATGAATGGCATCATCGGCACCACCTCCCTGCTCATCGAGATGGGTCTGGCCCCCGAGCAGGAGGACCTCGTGCGCATGATCCACTCCTCCGGCGTGTCCCTGCTGCATTTGATCAACGACATCCTCGACTTCTCCAAGATCGAGAACGCCAAGATGGAGATCGAGGACATGCCCGTGGAAATGGAGAAACTGCTCGCCGAGGTGACGGATGTCTTTTCCTACCGCGCCGCCGAAAAGGGGCTGGAACTCAACTTCCACGCCGACCCGGCCCTGCCGCGCTTCTTCCGCGGCGACTTCCAGCGCGTCAAGCAGGTGCTCGTCAACCTCGTCGGCAACGCCGTCAAATTCACCGACAAGGGCGAGGTGCTCATCCTCGCCCGCCATGTCAGCCGCAAGACCCGCAATGGCGAGATGCCGCACCTGCATTTTTCCGTGCGCGACACCGGCCCCGGCATCCCCGCCGACAAGATCGGCACGCTTTTCCAGGCCTTCACGCAGGCCGACAGCTCCACCACCCGCAAATATGGCGGCACGGGTCTCGGACTGGCCATCTCGCGCAAGCTCTGCCACCTCATGGGCGGCGAGATCAGCGTCATCAGCGAGGAGGGGCAGGGGTCCGACTTCTTCTTCGAGCTGCCGCTGCGCGTGTCGGCGGACGAGGCGGGGCGCGAGCAGGAGCTGGCATGGGAGACCGCCGTCAAAGGCTTGCGCGTCGTCTTTCACACCCCGCATCAAACCACCCGCCAGATTCTCCAGCAGCACTTTCAGGAATGGGGTGTCATTCCCATTCATGCGCCCGCCGCCTCAGCGCGGGAAGTGGCGGCGGATCTGGATGAAAAGAGCCTTTTCATGCTCGACGCCAGTTCCCATGATCCCGACTCCGCCGCGCCGCTGATCCAGGCCGCCGCTGGCCGCCGCGCGGGCGTGCTCGTGCTGCTTCCGCTCACCCGATGGAAGCTGCGCGACCAGTTCGCACCCCGCATCCCCGCGCGTTTCTGCAAGCTGGCCAAGCCCGCCAAGCATCGCGAGCTGCTGCGCGTGCTCGCGGAGCTGGCGCTGATGCCCCAGCCCGCTCCGACCACCCCCTTGTCATCCCCATCCACAGCGCCCGCCGCGCAGGTTCCGGCCATGCACGCGGCGCAACTCATTGCCCACAACCCCGCCGCCATGAATGCCCAGCCGCTCCCTCCCGCCTTCCCCGGCAACGATCCCGCGTGGCTCCAGCCTCCTGTCCCCGAGCCTGTCGCTCCCGCCGCGCTGCGCGGCGTCTTTCATGAGGATCAGCCGGCGACCGGTTCGCTGAACCGCGCCGCCGCTGCCGGGCACGACGCCGTCATCTCCAAGGACACCAACCGCGCCATTGCCGCGGCGGCCAGGGCAGGGGGAGAGACTTTTGCCAGCCAGCATCCCGCGCGCCTCCTCCTGGTCGAGGACCAGCCGCTGAATCAAAAAATCGCCGTCATGCTTTTGCAGCGCCTCGGCTACGAGCAGGTGGACATCGCCAACAACGGCCAGGAGGCCGTGGAGATGGTTGGACGCGGCAGCTACGACATCATCTTCATGGACCTGCAGATGCCCGTCATGGGAGGCATAGACGCCGCGCGCGCCATTCGCGGGAATTTCCACCTCAAAAACCAGCCTGCCATCATCGCCATGACCGGCCACGCCCTCACCGGTGTGCGCGAGGAGTGCAAGGCCGTGGGCATGAACGCCTTCCTCACCAAGCCTGTGAGCCTGGAGGACTTCCGCAAAGCCATGCCTCCCTGCCTGGAAAAAGGCGCCGCCATGCGGCCGATGACCCTGTGAGCCGCGACGCGCTCACGCTGCGGACGGGTCGAGCAGCTCAGCGCATTCCTCGGCTGGGTAGGTCCAGATTTCCGAAAGTGTCGGGTGGTAATGCGGGATTCTCACGAACTCCCGCACCGTGCAGCGGTGGTGCATGGCCGCCACCACCTCGTGAATCAACTCCGTGGCATGCGGGCCGGCAACGCTGGCGCCGAGAATTTCTCCCGTCTCCCGGTGCGCCAGCATTTTCACAAACCCCTCCGTCTCTCCCATGCACATGGATTTGCCGTGGTCGTCAAACGGGTATGAGGCGCTCACGAATGGGATGCCGGCCCTGGCCAGGGCGGCCTCGCTTTGGCCCGCGGCGGCCACTTGCGGATGGGAAAAAACGCCAAAAAGCAGCAAGCGGTAGTCCACGCTTTCCAACCCCTGCCCGCCCTGCAACACGCGCCGCGCATTGCGCGCCGCAGCCTCCCCCTGCTGGATCGCCACATGCACCACATCCAGCGGGCTGCACACATCCCCGGCGGCGAAGATATGCGGCTGGCTCGTCTGCATCGTGCCGGTCACAGCGATCTTTTTGCCATGCAAAGCCACCCCCGCCGCCTCCAGCCCCAGTCCCTCAACAGCCGGACTCCGGCCCAGCGCCACGAGCACCTCCTCCGCCGCCGCGCCCAGTTCATGCCCGCCCTGCTCAAAGACCACCCGCTTTGCCCCTTCCGCAGCGCGCTCCACGCGCAGCAGCCGCGCGCCCAGACGGCAGGTGATGCCGCGCGCCTCATACGCCTTCCTCACAGTCTCCCCGCATTCCGGGTCCAGTCCGGAAAGAAACCCCGGCCCGCGCTGGAGCACGGTCACCCGCCGGTCCATGCCCTCCAGATAATGCGCCATCTCCAGCGCGATCGCGCCCCCGCCCAAAACGAGGAACGAGCCGGGCAGCTCTTCCGCGTCGAGCACATCATCACTCGTCCAAAAACCCGCCTCGCGCAGCCCGGGCACATCCGGCACATTCACCACCGAGCCGGTGGCGATGCAAAAGCTCCGTCCCGCGACCTCGAAAGCCGGCGCGCCATCCAGCGGACTCACCACCAGCGTCCGGGCGTCTTTAAAGACTCCGCGTCCCCGCAGCAGGGTGAAACGCCCGTCTTCAAGCTGCCCCCGCCGGTATCCCGCGAAGTCCGCGATGAGCGCGCGCTTCCTGTCCCGGATCGCACGGATGTCCGGCGCGCCCGGACTCGCCACCAGACCAAACTCCGCCGCGCGGCGAAGAGTCAAATTTCGGTCGGCGGACTCAATGAGCGTCTTGCTCGGCATGCACCCGCGCAAAATGCACAGCCCGCCCAGTTCCGCCGCTCCATCCACCACCGCCACCGACATGCCCAGGGAATGCGCCGTGCGCGCCGCCGCGTAGCCCGCGCTGCCGCCGCCGAGTACGATGAAATCAAAGGGGTTTTCAAGGGGCATGGATGTCATCCGGCATGCTGTCAGGAGTTCATGGTTCTTTCATCCAAAATCCTGTTTTTTTGGCACAATTACCTTGGCATGGAGGGGGGGCTTGCTAGTCTGAAATCACCTCCACCGGGTGCATGATCCGAAGGGATTTCACGGACGAATTCAGGTGGTGGTTTCTCCGACTTTTTTATGCCAGACGACATCATTGATTCCACGGGATCAAACTCCACCGCCGTTGCCGCTGACCAGGCCTACGGCGCCGAACAAATCCAGCACCTGGAAGGGCTCAAAGCTGTGCGCATGCGCCCCGGCATGTACATCGGCGAGACGGATGAGCGCGGCCTGCATCACTGCGTGTTTGAAGTGGTGGACAACTCGATTGATGAGCACCTCGCGGGCTTTTGCAAAAACGTCTGGATCAACATCCACTCCGACGGCTCCATCAGCATTGAGGACGATGGACGTGGCATCCCGGTGGAAATGCACGCCAAAGGGATGCCCACAGTCGAGTTGGTGCTCACTAACCTGCACGCGGGCGGCAAGTTCGGCGATGGAGCGTATGAATTCTCCGGCGGCCTGCACGGCGTCGGCGCGAAGTGCGTCAATGCGCTCTCGGACTGGTTCAAGTGCGAGGTTTATCGTGATGGTAAAATCCACGCCATCGGCTTTGAGCGCGGCATCACCACCGAGCCGCTCAAGGTGCTCGGGGACCTGGATGATCCGAAGCGCACCGGCACAAAGATCACCTTCTTCCCGGACGCGACGATTTTCACGATCACGACGACGTTCGTCTTTGAGCGCCTGCGCACTCGCCTCCGCGAGCTGGCATTCCTAAATCCCGGCATCACCATCCATCTCACGGACGAACGCAGTGAATCGGCTCGCTCGGAGACGCTGCTCTACACCGAAGGCGTGAAGCAGTTCGTGAACGAACTCGGCGAGGGCAAAGACAAGGTGCATCCCGAGCCCATCGTCATCGCCGGACGCCGCGAGGTGGTGCTGGAGGACAAAAACAAGTTCATCCTCGTGGACTGCGTCATGCAGTATCACAAAAGCCTCGGCGAGCACACGCTCTGCTTTGCCAATGCGATCCCGAATCCGGACTACGGCACGCATTATACCGGCCTCAAGACCGCGCTGACTCGTGCGGTGAAAAAATACATCACCGACCATCCCGAGCAGTATGGCGAGAAGGGCAAGACCAAGGCGCCGATCAAAGACAAGGCGAAGTGGCCTGAACTCGACATCGACAGCGACGACTGCCGCGAAGGCCTCACCTGCGTGCTCAGCGTGAAACATCCGCATCCGCGCTTTAACTCGCAGACGAAGGTGAAGCTCGTGAACGGCGAGGTCGAGGGCGTGGTGAGTTCCGTCGTCTATGAGGGAGTGTTGCATCACTTCGATCACAACCCGGATGTCGCGAAGGCCATCGTCGATAACATCATCATCGCGGCCAAATCACGTCTCGCGGCGGCTCGTGCCCGCGAGGCGATCCGCAAGGACGCGATGAGCAGCGGCGGCCTGCCCGGCAAGCTCGCGGATTGCTCCGAACGCGACGCGGCGAAGACCGAGCTCTTCATTGTCGAGGGTGACTCCGCCGGTGGCTCCGCCAAAATGGGCCGCAACCGTCACAATCAGGCGATTTTGCCTCTGCGTGGAAAGCTCATCAATACCGAGAAGGCACGCCTGGAGAAGGTGCTCGCGAACAAGGAAATCCAAACCATGATTACCGCCATCGGCACCGGCATCGGCGGCGACAGCGAGGTGGAGGGCAGCTTCAACATCGAAAAGCTCCGCTACCACAAAATCATCATCATGACCGATGCCGACGTGGACGGCAGCCACATCCGCACGCTGCTTTTGACCTTCTTTTTCCGCCAGATGCCCGAACTGGTGAAGCGCGGCCACATTTATGTCGCCCAGCCGCCGCTGTATCAGGTGACGCGCAAAAAACGCGAGGAGTATGTGCAGAACGACGAGGAAATGGACGCCATCCTCCTCGAACTCGGCTCCGGTGAAATCACGCTGCGCAATGTGTCCGACAACACGAAGGTCGATTCCGACAAGTTGAAGCAAATCCTCGGCCTGCTCGTTCCGATGGCGAAATTCGCCGACATCATCCGCCGCCACGGCGCTGACTTCGAGACCTACCTCCAGCATCGCAATACGGAGACCGGCGAACTGCCTCACTACCTCGTGATCATCCGCGAGGGCAACGAAGTGAACGTTAAATATCTCCTCGACCGCGACACGCTGGCCAATTTCGCCCGCGAAAACGCCGACCTGCATCTTTTCGGCAAACCGGAGGTCGAAGGAGCCAACGGCACCGCGCCGAAGCAAACCCGCCGCGCCCGCTTGATCGAAGTTCACGAAGCCCACGGCATGAAAGCCCGCTTCAAGCAGCTCGACGAGCTCGGTTTGCACGTCGATCACTTCAGCAGCCAGGACAAGCCCCTCTTCGAAGTCATCGAAGGCGATGGCGACAACGCCAAGGTGCATCCTGTTTTCAGCATCCCAGGCATCCTCGACAAGGTGATGGAGATCGGCAAACGCGGCATGGAGATCAAGCGCTTCAAAGGTCTCGGTGAAATGAACGCCAAACAGCTCTTCGAGACCACCATGGACCCGAACAAGCGCACGCTCCTCCAGATCAAACTGGACGAATCCAACGCCCACGAAGCCGAACGCATCTTCACCATTCTGATGGGCGATGTCGTGGAGCCGAGAAAGCACTTCATCGAGGAGAATGCCCTGAACGTCCGCAACCTCGACGTGTGATCGCCATCAAGCCATCGCCTGACTCAACCCTTTTCCGATTCGATTGATGCAAGACTCCAACACACGCCCCATCTCGGTCGCCGACGAAGTGAAGAACAGCTTCCTCGACTACTCGATGTCCGTCATTATCTCCCGTGCTCTGCCGGATGTCCGAGACGGTCTCAAACCCTCTCAGCGGCGCATTCTTTATGCGATGCATGAGCTTTCGCTCTACCCGCCGAAGAAGCATGTGAAGTGCGCGAAGATCGCAGGTGACACCTCGGGTAACTACCATCCGCACGGCGAGGCGGTCATTTATCCGACGCTGGTCCACATGGGGCAGGAATGGGCGATGCGGGAGACCTTGATCGACCCGCAGGGGAATTTTGGTTCTGTGGAAGGCGACCCTCCGGCGGCCATGCGTTATACCGAAGCGCGAATGACGCATCTCGGCGGCGCTTTGATGCAGGACATGGACAAGGACACGGTCGATTTCGTCCCTAACTACGACGAACGTCTCACCGAGCCCACCGTCTTCCCGGCGGCGTTTCCGAATCTGCTCGTCAATGGCGGCACCGGTATTGCCGTCGGTATGGCGACGAACATGCCACCACACAATCTCGGCGAGGTGGTGGACGCAGTTTGCGCGCAGATCGACAATCCGGCGATCACCACGCCGGAGCTGATGGCGCACATCAAAGGCCCCGATTTCCCCACAGGCTGCACCATCATGGGCACCAGCGGCATCC
Source organism: Verrucomicrobiaceae bacterium UBA2429 (assembly GCA_002343505.1). Lineage (GTDB taxonomy): Bacteria > Verrucomicrobiota > Verrucomicrobiia > Verrucomicrobiales > Verrucomicrobiaceae > Prosthecobacter. The sequence goes on from DDQZ01000063.1 coordinate 46,719, forward strand.
GCGAATACATGGAGACTGGACACGGCAGTGTGCGCATCCGCGGCCAGGCCGAGATCGTCGAAAATGGCAACCGCGAGCAGATCGTCATCACCGAGATTCCCTACAACGTGAACCGCGCGGAGCTCGAAAAGAAGATCGCCGAGCTCGCTAACGAAAAAATCATCCCGGAGATCAGCGGCGTGCGCAACGAGTCGGATGAGAACTCGCGCCTCGTCGTTGATTTGAAGAAGGATGCGCGTGCGCAGGTGGTGCTGAACAATTTGTACAAGCACACCGAGCTGGAGGCGTCCTTCAGCGTCCACATGCTCGCCATTGATGGCAATCGCCCGCGTGTTTTCGGCATCAAGGACGCCATCGGCTGCTACATCGAGCATCGCCGCGAGGTCATCATCCGCCGCACGAAATTCCTGCTCGGCAAAGCCGAGGTGCAGGCCGAAAAGCTGGAGGCGCTCTTGCTTGCCTTGTCGCCTGACCATGTTGATCAGATCATTCAGATTGTTCGCAGTAGCCGAAATCGTGAAGAAGCCGCTAACAAACTGAAAGCTTACTCATTCCCGGTTACTGAAGTCGAGAGCCTGGGAGTCTTTTTGCGTGGACAGCCTTCCATCCAAGGTGAGCGATATGTCTTCACCGAAGCACAGGTGGATCACATCGTTGAATTGCAGCTCTACAAGCTCACCAGCTCTGAAGTCGCCCGTTTCAAGGCCGAATACGACGCCATCCTCGCCACCATCAAAGACCTGCTCGACATCCTCGCGAACGAGCACCGCGTGCTCACGATCATCAAAGACGAGCTTCACGTCATCAAGGCCAAGCACGCCACGCCGCGCCTCACACGCATCGAGGCCGTCTCCGGCGAGATCGAAAGCGTGGACCTCATTCCGAACGAGGCCGCCATCGTGACGATGACGCACATGGGCAGCATCAAACGCACGCCCACGGCCGAGTATCGACTGCAAGGACGCGGCGGAAAAGGCCTCAAAGGCATGGAAACCCGCGAGGCGCAGAGCGAGGAGGACGCCGACGACTTCGTCGAGCATCTCTTCAGCGCCCAGCTTCACGACTTCCTGCTCTTCTTCACGAACACCGGCCGCATGTATGTCGAGCGCGTGTATCAGATCCCGCAGGCCACGCGCACAGGGAAAGGTCGGAGCATCAAAAACGTGCTCAATCTCCGCAACGAAGAGAAAATCGCCTCCGTGCTCATCTTGAAGGCCCAAGGAGCCGAGGATGAGGCCATGTGGGCCGCGGATCGCTACGTTCTCTTCGCCACGAAGGACGGCACCATCAAGAAAACCGCTCTCGAAGAGTTCAAAAACTACCGCAAAGACGGCATCATCGCGATCAAGCTCGATGAATGCAACGACCTCGTCGATGTGGAGCTCACGGATGGAACAAAAGAGGTCTGCCTCGTCACCCACGAAGGTATGTGCGTCCGTTTCCACGAAACCGGCGACGATCCTGCCTCTCCGAACCTGCGAGCGATTGGCCGCAACACGGCTGGTGTCCGTGGTGTCATGCTCGACGCCGAGGACTTCCTCGTGAGCTGCATCACCAACGAGCCGGAGACGATGGTGCTGGTGGTCAGCGAAAACGGCCTGGGCAAGCGCACACCTTTTGACGAATACCGGATGATCAACCGGGGTGGCAAGGGCGTCATCACCATGAAGGTCACCGAAAAGACCGGCAAAGTCGTCGCCGCCCTGGCTGTGCATGAGTCTGATGAACTCATGCTGATGACCAGCAAAGGGCAGAGTGTCCGCATCAAGGTGAGTGAAATCCGCGAAACCGGCCGCAACGCCCAGGGGGTCAAGCTGATGACTCTCAACGAAGGCGAAACCATTCAGGACGTTGCCCTGGTGGCTTCGGAGGATGAGGATGAAAGCGCGGTTGCGGACACAGGGGCTGGTGATCCTGACGGAGTTGATGCCGCCGCGACGGACGATGCGGATCCCGGCTCGGCCGGTGATGTGCCCGCCTCCTCATGACAAAAGAAACGGCCCGCATTATTTGCCGGGGGGGGAGGCTCAGTGCATCTCCACCGCGCAGCTTCCGAGTCCGCCGCGGTAGTAGTTGAACTGCACGTTCTGGTGGTCCGCCAGCAGGGACATGGGCACGGACGAGTCGGCGAGGCGCTTGGAGATCATCAGCGCGGTGAGGCGCTGGCCGAGCGGGTTGTCGTGCATGCCGGCCTGCCAGATGCTGACTTTCTCGGCCATCCAGGTTTCCTTCGGGCCGACCGTGATGGCCATCTGCGGCACCATCGTGATGTTGCCGCCACCCGAGGTGCGGGCGTTTTGGGAAAGTGTGACGGGGTGCAGTTCGACGATGCGGGTGCCCAGTTTGCGGTATTCCGCCGGAGGAGGCGGCTCGTTCTTCCACTTGCCTGCGCGTTTCAGGGGGTCGTTGAAAGCCCAGTGTTTGATGTCGCCCTGTCCTCCCTGCATGACCACGCAGCGCACCCCGCTCTGCCAGCTTTTCAAATAGGCGGTGACATCGGCTTTGGGGAAATGAAGCTGGGAATCAGGCATGACCAGCTTCTTCTGAATGCGGTTGAAGCACAACTCGCGGTCGGCTTTTTCAAAGGAAAGGGGGTGGTCCATGGAGACCTCCTTTTTCGTCTCCGGGTCATACCACTCGTCCATGCCCCAGAAGTGCCCGTCTTTGATGGAGATGCCGAGGTCGTTGACCAGGCGCGCCACGAGCGGGAGCTGCTCGGTGGGGCCGATGGGGCCGCAAATGCCGGCCGGATTGTCCGGGGTGGCCTGTTTCCAGGCATGGATGTACTCCAGAGCCTCGGCCAGGTAAAAGTCCTCCAGGGAGTCGTACATGACCACTTTGAAGCCGGGACGGGAGAGCTGGCGGAGGTCGCGCTCGGTGAGCCGGGCGGCATCATTGATCAATTCAGGATCAAGAGTGGTGTAGTCCCACCAGTCGGGAGCGATGTGGCTGAGTTTGCGTGGCATGGTCGGATGTCGGGTTGAGAGTTCGCGGGGGCTTGCGCCAGTTTGCGCGCGGCGGCTTGGTTTGCCAAGCACGGATGCGGAAGATTGTCCGGGTAGGCATGGCGGGGCAGGGGACTCGCCCGGTTTCAACTGTCTCCATGAACACTTCCCGGGCCAAATCCAGGCTTGTCCGGCAGGGTGGATGTGCTACATGATCCCTCAGAGCTCCCGCAAATCACATCCATGTTTGAATCCATACGCCGGGCCAAATTGCAGCGGGAAGGCCTTTCCTGCGGCAGGGTGCGCCGCAAACACCAGGAGGGCGACCTTCTTGACGAACTGCGCACGCATCCCGTGGTCACGTTTCTCCTCTTTCTGGGCTTTTTTCTGGTCACGGGCGTGCTCATGCAGGCGGGCGCCGCAGTCATTCCCGGCACGGTGGCGCCCCAGCCGCTGGCCTACCTGCTGGCGGTCGCCCTGGTCACGGCCATGGTCGTGCATCTGCGCGTGTCCCTTATTGAGGATGTGGAGGACAATGCCGAACTGCTGCTGGTGTTAGGCACCTTGCTTTTGCAGTTCGCGGGCCATGTCCTGATGCTCAAATTCGGCCATCGTGAAGGCTGGACCGGCGCCTTGCTGGTCATGGCGCTGCCCCATGCCTTCGCACCGCTGGTTCTCTCGGTGACCTTGGGGCGCAGGATCGGTCTTTTCGGCGCCATCTACGGCACGCTGCTGGGCACCCTCGTCTGTGTGGCCGTCAATCCGCTCATTTATCTGGCCGCATCGGTTCTCATCGGATTCCTGGTCGTGCTTTTCACCCGCCGTGTGCGGCGGAGAAACCGCCTGTTCGCCTCCGGTCTCTATGCGGGCGCGCTGGCCGCCTTGTTCTCCCTTTGCCTGCACATGACCACCGATACGCCGCTGGACAGCACCCTGGCCGCGCAGGTGCTCGGTGTTCCCTTCGCTGTGGGGGTGATCACGGGTCTGCTCGTTGGCGGTCTGCTGCCGGTCATCGAGAGCCTCTTCGGCGTCACCACCGAGATTTCCTGGCTCGAACTCGCCGACTTGAACCACCCGCTGATGAAAAGGCTCAGCATGGAGGCGCCGGGCACTTATCATCACAGCCTCGTCGTTGCCAACCTCTCCGAGGCCGCCTCCGAGGCCATCGGGGCCAATGCCGCCATGTCCCGCGTGTGCGCCTATTTTCATGACATCGGCAAGCTCGCCAAGCCCGAGTATTTCATCGAAAACATGGACCCGGCGGACAACCCGCACGACGACCTCACCGCCCGCATGAGCGCCCTCATCCTCATCGCCCATGTGAAGGACGGCGTGGACCTCGCCATCAAGCACAAGCTCAATTGCAGCGTCATTGACGTCATTGAGCAGCACCACGGCACCTCCATGACCCAGTACTTTTACAACCGCGCCCTCCAGCAGCAGGCCGAAGTGCAGCGTCTCGTCGGCGAGGGCAAGGCCAAGGAGGATGACGTGCCCAAGGTCAGCCCCGAGGTCTTCCGCTATCCCGGTCCCGTGCCCCAGTTCAAGGAATCCGCCATCATCTCCCTCGCCGACGCCGTCGAGAGCGCCTCCCGCGCCCTGGAAAAGCCCAACGCCTCCCGCATTGAGACCCTCGTGGACGAGCTCGTGCTCGACCGCATGAAGGACGGCCAGCTTGACGAGTGCGACCTCACCATCTCCGACCTCGCCAGGGTCAAGGCCAGTTTCGTCAAAACCCTCCTCAGCATGATGCACAGCCGCATCAAGTATCAAAAGACCGCCGAGTCCGGCATCCCGCCAGCCGCGCCCAAGCCCGAAGTACACGACGGCCTCACCATTGTCATGGACAGGCCCGGCGCCGCCGGGGACACCGCCACGGGTGAATTCAAAAAGCGCTCAGCGCGCAAGCCGCCCGCCTCCGCCGCTTGAGGACCCCCCGCCTCATCATCAGCGACCATCAGCGCGGCCCGCGCCCGCCCCTGCCCTGGCTGCGCCGCGTGGTCAAAGCCGCCATGCCCGGATGCATTGCCGCCGTCAAATCCTCCGGAGCGCCGCTCACAGGCCTGGAGGAGATCGAGATCACCCTCATCAGCGACGCCGAGATCAGCCGCGTCCACGCCGAGTTTCTTGGCGACCCCTCCGCCACTGACGTCATCACCTTCCACCACGGCGAGATCCTCATCAGCGCGGACACCGCCCTGCGCCAGGCCGCCGCCCACGGCAAGAGCCTTGATCACGAGATCGCGCTCTACGCCATCCACGGCCTGCTTCACCTCGCCGGCTGGGACGATCACGACCCCGCCGAAGCCGCCGACATGGCCGCGCTGCAGGAGGACATTCTCGCCCGCGCCTTGCGGGAAGTCTCCACGGATGGCATCTGATCTTGCGCCCGCATCATGGATGCGGGTGTCTGGTGCCCGGGCCTGAGGAATCCCGGTCGTTTGCAAAAAAACTGCTGACAAGCGACTCTCTGGCATCGCAAAATGCGGGCGAATTTCTTCAGGCATGAATTGCCCTCACTGCCAGTCCGCCAAAACGATGCCGATTCCTGAATCGGCAGCATTCTTGTGCTACGACTGCAGGCGCGAGTTCACCCCGGACAAGGTCGCCACCCCGCTGCGCATCTTCCTCAGCTACGGCCACGACGCCAACGAGGAACTCGTCCGCCGCATCAAGGCAGATCTGGAAGAGCGCGGGCATGACGTGTGGTTCGATCAAAACGAAATCAAAGCCGGCGACCACTGGCGGCGCTCCATCACGGATGGCATCACCGGCAGCCAGAAGTTCGTCGCGTTCCTCTCGAAGCACTCCACCCGCGACCCCGGCGTCTGCCGCGACGAGATCGCCATCGCCTTGGGCGTGAAGGGCGGGAACATTTCGACGATCCTGGTCGAGAGCGAGGCGGAGGTGCAGCCGCCCGTGAACATCAGCCATGTCCAGTGGCTCGACATGCACGACTGGAAGAGCGGGCGTGGAGTTGTGCGTAGCGGCACCCGGCAGACGAAGGACGGACCCGTCACAGTGGCCGAAGGCGAAGCGGCGTGGGAGAATTGGTATCAGGCCCAACTCGCCGAAATTGTCCGCGTCGTGGAGAGCGACGAAAGCCGCCGTTTCGCCGGCGAGATCGAAACCCTCAACACCCATCTCAAGCCCATCAAATCCGACGCCCGCCTCCACACCCTGCTTGGCAAAGGCTTCGTCGGTCGCCAATGGCTCTTCGACGCCGTGGAGCAGTGGCGCATTCCGCAATCCGAATTCCACAATCCGCAATCGGACTCCCGCCTCTTCTGGATCACCGGCGACCCCGGCGTCGGCAAGAGCGCCTTTGCCGCCCAGCTCACCCACACCCGCTCCGACGCCGTCATCGCCGCGCAATTCGTCGAATGGGACAAGCCCGACCACCGCGACGCCCGGCGCGTCATCCGCAGCCTCGCCTTCCAGCTCGCCACCCGCCTGCCCGACTACCGCAAGCTCCTGCTCACCCTGCCGGAGATCGCCGAACTCGACCGCAAAGACCCGGCGGAACTCTTCGACTCCCTCCTCGCCAACCCGCTCAGCTCCGTCATCGGCGGCGGACGCGAGCGCCAGCTCATCGTCATTGATGCGCTCGACGAAGCCGGCGAGGCCGGGCGCAACCCGCTCGTGGAAATGCTCGCGCGCCACGCCCCGCGCCTGCCCGACTGGCTCGGCCTCGTCGTCACCAGCCGCCCGGAAAGCGCCGTCCAAACCCCGCTGCAAGAGTTGAACCCGTTCGTCCTCGACACTCGCACCGAGGCCAACCGCGCGGACCTCCGCGACTACCTCCAGCAAAAACTCGCGCCGCAACTCCACGACCGCCCCGATGCCGACCGCCTCCTCGGCCAAATCCTGGAAAAGAGCGAATGCGTGTTCATCTGAACACAGACTCTGCCTGGACTTAAACCTTCATCCACTCCGCTGTCGTCATGAGTGAAACTTTGCAAACCACCAGCATCTTCCTCTCTTACGCGCGCGCTGATGACGAACCCTTCGTCCGCCGCCTCTGTGATGACCTTGAGGCGCGAGGTTTCACCGTCTGGTTCGACCGCAACAATCTCCGCTCACGCGGACTGACCTTTCACCATGAGATTCGCGATGCCATCACCGCCCATGACCGACTGATCCTGATCGTAGGGCCGCAGGCGGCCAAGTCGGAGTATGTCCGGCAGGAATGGCAATTCGCCTGGTTCGACGCTGAGAAAGTCGTCACACCGATTCTCAGGAAGCCGAGGGGAACCACACCCAGCAATGGTGACTATCAACTCATCCCCGACGAACTGAAGCTTCTGCACTGTGAGGACTTTCGCGACGACACACGCTACGCAGAACATCTTGAGAAGCTCATTGCCTCTCTATCGGTGCCGCCACCAAAACTTGGACAGATGATCGGTGTTCCCAGTCTGCCGGCGAACTACCTCTCGCGCACCGAACTGCTGACCGATCTTCGCGCCGCTGTCCGAGCGGGCCTCGACAGCACAGCCCCCCTGGGAGGCACGTCCCAGCACCAGCGGCTTTCCGGCATCATTGGAAGACAACGGATAGGTGGCATGGCCGGTATGGGAGGCATCGGAAAGAGTGTCTTGGCCTGCCTGCTTGCCCATGACCGAAAGATTCGAGAAGCCTTTCCCGACGGCATCGTTTGGGTGACCCTTGGGACATCGCCTCAAATTGAAGAGTTGCAGCGCCGCGTTCACCGTGACCTTGGCGGTGCCGGTGCCTTCAAGACAGCTCACGAAGGAAAAACGCAGATTAAACAACTTCTTGCTAACATGTCGGTCTTGCTGATTCTCGACGACGCATGGCGCAAGGCGGATGTCGAAGCCTTCGATGTTCTAGGCCCCACCTGTCGGGCGTTGATAACCACCCGCGATGCGCAACTGATCACCAGCCTTGGTGGCACGCCTCACCTGATTGACTTGCTCAACGATGACGAAGCGCTGCACCTCCTCGCCACTACCATTGGGAAGGAAACCGCACAACTCCCGCCGGATGCCTCCCAACTGACCAAGGAGTGCGGACGACTCCCTTTAGCTCTGGCCCTTGCTGGGGGCATGATCGCGAGTGGCATGCCGTGGGCGAAACTCCTCACAGCCTTCAAGCGCCACAGGCTTGAGTTCTTTGTGGACGACCAGCGCGACAATCAGCACCACGATCTGCTACGCATGATCGAAGTCAGCGTGCAGGCTCTCACGTCCGGCGAACAATCCCGGCTGGTTGAACTGGGCGTTTTCCCTGGCGACCAAACTGTTCCCGAAACACCGATCGCCATGCTTTGGCAGCACACTGGCGGCTTGGATGACTTCGACACTTCCACCCTGCTAACAAAGCTGAAACAGCGGTCGCTCGTTCAACTCAACAAAGCAGACAAGACACCCGCCGAATCACTCGGGGACACTTCACTGCACGATCTCGTGCAGGACTACTGCTTGGCCCGCGCCAAGAAGGAACTTGGCGGCGATGCCGCACTTCACCAGAAAATCTTAGAGGCTTACCAGGGGCACTGCCCTGGCGGCTGGAGCAACGGCCCGGATCAAGGCTACTTCCTGAAGAATCTTCCCTTTCACCTGGTCAATGCTGGACGTGCTGAAGAAGCTCGATCGTTGCTCGCTGAAACCGGATGGATAGCTACCAAAAGACTCATCTTTGGCGTCGAGGCGATCCTGTCTGATATCGACCTGATCGTCCAGTCCGCTGCTGACGATGGGGATTGGGCTTGGGCGCAAGGGGCCGCAGTTGCCGGTGCCCTTACCGTCCAGCAGGTTTTTCAGGTTCCTCCCAAGGAACTGATTCCTATTTACGCGCGAGCCGGACGTGGAGCGCATGCAGTCGAGATGGCCCAATATATCGAGGATCAATACGAGCGAGCTAATCTCCTCCTGGAAATTGCGAAAGCTGCCGAAGCTGACCAACCCAAGCTGGCCAAAACTATTCGCGCTCAACTTTGGAATACTTGGAAAGCGGGCGGAACAGACATACACGGCTCAGATCATGTGATCGTTGTCCACCTTGCACACGCGGATCCATCTTTGCTGGCTTCGCATCTATCTCAATGTGTAGATGATCGTTTTCGTCAAATTCTTTACCACTTGCTCCGCAACGAGCCAACGGTTCATACTCTCCTGGATTTGCCGGTGCCAATTCTCGACAACATTTGCATCAGGCTTAGCGCTATCTGCGGGCGCCTTTTGGAGCACGAGGCATTCCTCTTGGTCGGCTTTGCTTCGGACATTAGTCAGGTCTCAGAACGTATCGATCTCGAATTCGACACAAACAATCCTGCCCACATTGAATGGAAGCGCACCCACTATCGGGATTATCCCGAGTGGACTTGCCCCCGGTATCGGGCAGACCTGATTACGATACTGCGAAGCCTGCTTGAAGGCCGGAATTCGCGGGTTTCGCCCAATGAGAGCATTGCCCGTGCGATGAAGAACATCGAGATCGGTCCCCACGGCGTCGGAAATCACCAAATTGAAATCCGGGCGCTACTCGCTGTGGACTGCGTCGAGACCCTTAACGTCGCCATAGAGCGATCACAGACAGATGAGCAAAACTTGAACCTTCTCGTGGAAGTCTGTCTCGGTTTAGTTCGGATCGGAAGATATGATGATGCGCTGCGCGGCATGAGGGAGGCGGCACGCATTGGCGGGCAGGGCAAAAGCGACTATTCTGGTCGAAAAGAATGGTCGAAACTCTGTCAAAGTGAAATCGGTCTTATCATTGGATTGGCAATTCGAGGAATCACGAGATTGACCCCAGAGCGTGGGTGGACTCTCAGTGCGGAGGCCGACTTGCAGTCGTTGGCTCGAGATGATCTGCGCTGGATTGTGCTATGGGAACTACCAAATTATGACGAGGTAAAGAAGTTATCTTCTCATTTCGAAATGCCTAAATCTTTGAAATCCCTAACGCTACGAGCAGCCCACGACTTAGAGGGTGCATACCAAGCGTGGGACAACAATCGGATAGGCCACCAATCGGAGGCGGAGGTGCTGAAAAAATTTCTGTTGGTTGCGAGACCCGTGGAAGGCACCCTGATTCTCCGCCTGTTGAGAGAAGAGCTGTTCCCACGCCTTTGGCCGGCGCGCCAGCCAACTGACATCACTCCACTCGATGTTCAGGTCGCGTGTTCTGTTGCAGCACTCAATAAACAGAAAGCCAAAGTCTTGCTTAAGGAAGTCAGAATTGGAGACTGCTACGAATACGATTATGCTGAGCGCAGGGATCGAATCGCCATCCTGCCTACCATGGCGCTTGCTGGAGATGCGGAGGGAGCGTTGCGATTGGCCAATCATCTTGACAAGAATGACGCGGGTTTCGGTGCCATGGCTATTGCGGAAATCGTAAGACTATCGCGTGCAGGGCTTGTTCGATGCGACGATTACCGCGTTTGTTCTGCGTTTAAGTGGGCGCTCAGGGAGATTCAGGATTGCTACTCCTTGCAAGGCGTTGAAGAGTTCCTCACCCGCAGTTGGATGTGGGACAATGCTCGGGTCGCGATGAGCATCGGGCGTCCCTTAACGCCTCGCTCGCACAAATGGAGGCTGAAACACACCTTGGCCGTGATTGCCAGCAAGGCGACGAATCTCTGGCAGGAGATTTGTGACGCGATGGAACAACATTTGAATGATCCAACGGACCGCGAACTGGTGTTGTGCGAGGCTAGCCAGTGGATGCCACTTGAAGAAGCCCCCGTGCTTGAGGCCATTCAAAATCCTGCGTTCGCCGCCATTGCGTGGGTCCGAATGGCCCGGCGGGCCACATCCGCAGCGGATCGAAAAGAATGGAGGAACCGAGCGGAAAGAGCAGCTAGCTCATGGCCTGGACCGGAGGACAAAGAGGCGTTGGATGTGCTCTGGATATTTTTGGAAGAGGCAGGTGCAGACAGCAGCGTGAGTCGAGAGCTTGCTGGTCGAATACTCCGACAGTGCATCGAGAGGGCTGAGCATGGATATGGCTATGCGCCTGCATTGCTTGCTGCCTCGCTGCCAGGACTTTTCAGTCCCGACCAGCATGAGCAAGTGACGAGATTGGCAAAGGGTTGGCAGGACTGGATGCACACATTCAAGTTCGCGCAGCCACCCCACGGCTGTCCCTACGATGATGCACAGCGGATTGCAGGTGATCACCTCGTTCGTTTGGCGGATGTGTGGTGGAAGACAGATCCAACCCATGCACGCGTGTGTATTAATATGGCACTTGAGCACGCCAAAGAATGCAGGGCGGACCGGGGACGCTGGGATGTCCAGTCAGCAATTCTGCGGTGCTGGGCAAGTCATGGCAACGTTGAGGATTGGAAGCAAGCGTTGGCTTGTTGGAGGTGGGGGCCAACATTTTTGGCTGCTGCTGATACCTTTGTCGAAAGATGGGCGGCACTTGGAAACACTGCCTATCCCGAATCCCAAGCCAATGCGGTGCATTGGGCACGAACCGTTTCGGCAAATGTCTTGAATGCGATTTGAGCACGACCCGCGGCTTTTTTATCTCCCACTCGAACCGGGACATTGAAAAGGTTAGCGAGATTCGGAACGAACTGGAACGGCGCGGCCACAATCCCGTGCTGTTTTTCCTAAAGTGCATGGAAACCACGGAAGCGGACGACCGGCTGTTGTGGCAGTTGATTGAACGCGAAATCAAGGCGCGCGAGTGGTTCATCCTCTGCGACAGCCCGAACGCGCGGAACTCCGCCGCCGTGTTGCGCGAGATGGAGCTGGTCAAGTCCATGGCGCGGGAGGGCAAGGTGGTCGAGACCCTTGACCTCGGCCGCGGCTTGGAGACGGAAATCCACAAAGTCATCCGCCTCTCGATGCGCGCCACCGTCTTCCTCTCTTACGCTTCGGCGGACCGCGCGACCGCGGACGCCATTCGCCGGGCACTGATGCGGCATGAGTTCACGGTGACCAGCCCGGAGCATTTCGGCGCATCGGCGCAGCCCATTCAAGATGTCATCGGCGCGGTCATCAACGAGGCCGTCGAGCGCGGCTTCGTGCCGGTGCTGCTGAGTCCTCCAGGTTGCGGCGGGGTCGCAGCTAAGCAGCGCCCTTCTTTTCCTTTTCCCATGGCCGCAGCCGCACTGGCGCGGGAAGCCGCTCGATGGAGGCTTCCAGGTCTGGCCTGCGCATCTTTTTGCCGCATGGCATTCCTCCGGCTTCGGATTCCTCTGAAAACATCGCCCCTTTTCGGTGTTATCTAAGGCCGCCCTCCGTTCGTCATGGCTGGAGGGCTTTTTCCGCGGCGCTTGAACTTCCTTTTGCAACATCCCGAACGTCTATGGATCACCTGCGCGGTGATGGTTCTGGGTTTTGGAGTCCTGCTGGCGGGTTACCTGCGCTCGCCTTTGCGCGGCTGGAGAAAATGGGCCGCGTTTTTGTGCAAGCTGGCCGCCTTGTCCCTCCTGGCGCTATGCGTCAGCGATCCCCTGTGGACGCGCCAGCAGCCGAAGAAAGGTGAGAACGAGCTTGCCATCGTCGCCGACAACAGCGCCTCCCTCACCCTGGCGGAGACGCGCGGCGGCAAAACCCGCGCCCAGTCCGTCAAAGAAGCCCTCGGCGGTGGCGCGGACGGCGAGCCCGCCTGGATGGGCGCGCTCTCCGCCATCTTCCGCGTCAAGACCCTGCTCGCCGACGAGCGCCTGCGCGGGGTCGCCGACTTCGGCGCGCTGGACTTCAGCGGCCGCCGCTCGGATCTCACCCGCGCGCTGAAGATGCTCCATGAAGGAGCGGCCGGGCGCTCGCTGGCCGCCGTGGTCCTTGTCACCGATGGTCATGCCACGGACGCCGCCTCACCCGGCTGGGCGCAGGGCGCAGGCGCGCGGCCCGTGTTTCCTGTCATCGTCGGCGGCCAGGCTCCCGCGCCCGATCTGGCCATCCAGGATGTGATCGTGACTCAAACCGCCTTTGAGGACGCCCCGGTGATGATGACGGTGAAGTGGGACGCGCGCGGATTCGATGGCAGGGAGGCGGTGGTCTGCGCGCTGGATGAGGAGGGCCGTGTGCTGGTCTCGGAAAAACTGAAAGTCCTGGCCAAACCGCCCCAGGCCGTGGCCAGGTTGAAAGTGCCCGTGGTCAAACCGGGCGTGTCTTTCCTGCGCATCGCGGTGATGGAGTCCGCGCTGCTGGCGAAAGCCGCCAGGGATGAGTGGCGCGCGCTCGCCAAAGAGGCGGTGCTGTCCAACAACGAGCGCCTCGTCTGCGTGGACCGCGGCCAGGGACCCTACCGCGTGCTCTACGTCTCGGGCCGGCCCAACTGGGAGTACAAATTCATCCGCCGCGCGCTGGCGGGGGACGACGAGGTGCAGGTGCCGTCCCTCATCCGCATCGCCAAGCGCGAGCCCAAGTTCGAATGGCGGGGCCGCGTGGGCGAGAGCAGCAACCCGCTCTTCCGCGGCTTCGGCGACCAGAGCACCGCGCAGCGTTACGACCAGCCCGTGCTCATCCGCCTCGGCACCAGGGACGCGCAGGAGCTTTCAGAGGGGTTTCCGAAAAGCGCCGGCGAGCTCTTTGGCGAATACCGGGCCATCATCCTCGACGACCTGGAGGCGGATTTTTTCACCCAGGAGCAGATGAAGCTCATCGAGCGCCACGTCAGCGAGCGCGGCGGAGCGCTGCTCATGCTCGGCGGCCAGGAAAGCTACCAGGCCGGCGGCTATGAGCACACGCCCGTGGGCCGCATGCTGCCCGTGTATCTGGACCGCGTCACCAGCGCGCCGCCGGTGCAAAACGCGCGCTTCAATCTCACCCGCGAGGGCTGGCTGGAGCCGTGGACGCGCCTGCGCCCCAGCCAGGAGGAGGACGAGGGCCGGCTGGCAGGCATGCCCGGTTTCCACTCGGTGAATCAGACCTTTTCCATCAAGCCGGGCGCCAGCGTGCTGGCCACCGTCTCCACCCAGGACGCCACTTACCCCGCGCTGGCCGCGCAGCGTTTCGGCGAGGGCCGCGTGGTGGCCCTCACTCTCGGAGATGTCTGGCGCTGGGGCATGGGCGACGCGGATGCCATGAAGGATCAGGAGCGCTTCTGGCGTCAGCTCATGCGCTGGCTGGTGGTGGACGTGCCCGACCGCGTGCAGGTGGCCGCCGAGCCTCTGGAGCAGAGTGTGAGGCTCGCGGTGCGGGCGCGCGCCGCGGACTTCCTGCCCATGGATGACGCGTTGGTGAAGTTGGAGGTCACCGGCCCCGAGGGTGGCAAGTCCCTGCTCTATGGCGAGCCGAGCCTGGCCGAGCCGGGACTCTTCGAGGCCGAGTATTTCCCCAAAACAGCGGGCGCCTATCGTGTCACCGCCACAGTGGAAAATGCCGCGCCTCCCGATGAAAGCGTGGAGCACACCCCCTTTGCTTCCAGCAAAAGCACCGGCTGGGTCTTCCAGCCGCAGGTGGAGGAAATGTCGAGGCTGGAGCCGGCGCGCGCGACTTTGCAGCGCCTTGCCGATGAGACTGGCGGGCGGTTGCTCACCCTCAATGACCTCGACAAGCTGCCCGAGCTGCTCAGCGCCATCGAAGTGCCCGTGCGCGAGACACTCAGCGAGCCGCTCTGGCACACCCCCTGGTTCTTCGCCCTCATCCTCGCACTGCTCGGCGCCGAGTGGCTGCTGCGCCGGAAAGGAGGCATGGCATGAGCCTCGCGCGCGCGCTGCTTGGGCGGGGAATCGGGATCATCGCCCCGCTGTGGCTCATCATCGCAGCCGCCCCCCTGCACTCGCGTGACCTGGAGGTCATCTTCATTCAGGGCGCGGCGGGCGAGGATGAGTACGCCGGGATTTTCCAAAAGCAGGCCGACGCGTGGCGGGAGGCGGTGGCAAAAGCCGGCGCGGCCTTCACTCTCATCGGCCAGACCAGCGGCGGCAAAGACGCCGACCTGGCCGAAGTCGAATCCGCCTTGAAAAAAGCCGCGCAACCCGCCGCCGGCCAGCTCTGGCTCGTGCTCTGCGGCCACGGCACCCACGACGGCCGCGAGGCCAAGTTCAACCTGCGCGGCCCGGACCTCACTCCCGCCCTGCTCGCGCAATGGCTTGCGCCCCTGAAGCGCGAGCTCGTGCTCATCCACACCGGCTCCGCCAGCGGCGCGTTTTTGAAGCCCCTGGCCGGCCCGCGCCGCACCATCGTCACCGCCACCAAAGGCGGCGACGAAGTCTTTTACGCCCGCTTCGGCGAGCACTTCGCCCCCGCCATCGCCGGACTGCCCGAGGCCGACCTCGACCAGGACCGCCAGGTCTCCGTGCTGGAGGCCTTCCTGCATGCCTGCAAAAACGTGGCCGAGTTTTATCAAAACGAGGACCGGCTCGCCACCGAGCACGCTCTCATTGAGGACAACGGCGACGGCACCGGCACCCGCTCCGAAGTCTTCGAAGGCACCCGCCCCAAATCCGCTCCCGAAGGCGCCAGGCCCGACGGCGCCCGCGCCGCGCAACTCGTCCTCGTCCTCAGCGACGAGGAGGCCCGCCTCACCGACGCCCAGCGCGCCGCGCGCGACACCCTGGAGCAGCAGTTGGAGGCCCACAAAGACAAGCGCCCCACCCTCAGCGACGACGCCTACTTCACCGAACTGGAAAAGCTCCTGCGCGCGCTGGCCGAAGTCTATCACTGAGCCGCCTCCCCCGCTCAAGCGCCTGGCGCGGCGCGGGCTTCATGCCTCATCCCCCGGAGCATCCTGGAATCCGTCCCGCAGCGCACGGCGCAGGTGGCGCATCTCCTCATCGAAGTCCTGCTCCGTCGCCACCGTCTGCCGCACCTGCTCCTCCAGCGCCCGGCGGAAGCGCCCGCGCAGCCGGTGCAGCGCCACCTTCAGCGCGCCAGGCGTCATCCCCGCGCGCGCCGCCCACTGCTCGTAATCCGCCGCGCTCATCGTCCGCACCAGGCCCAGCTGCAGCAGGCGGAACAGCTCCCCCTTGCCGGCGGCCTCATGCTCCGCGCGCAGCATCTCCCGCGCGTTCTCCACGATTTGCAGCGCCCACTGCCGGTCAAAGAAGGCCGTGTTTCCAGCGGAGTCCGCGGCCGCATCCGTGGTCTCGTCCAGCGGCACGAAGGCCCTGCCGCCGCCGCGCTTCTGCACCCGCTTTTTCGCCAGCGCGTCCCAGAGAAAGAACTTCAAATCCTGCACCAGGAACGCGCGGAAGCGGCCCCGCTCCCGGTCCGCCTGGTGCAGGTACTCCCGCGTCAGCAGGCTGGCGAAGTATTCCTGCGCCAGATCCTCCGTCTCATCGTCCGCCACACCGCACTGGCCGAAAAAGCCCCGCACCGGCCGCCAGTACTTCCGGCACAGCTCGTCCAGTGCCAGACGCCCGCTCTGCCCGTCCGCCCTGGCCGCCAGCACCACGCTCCACTGTGTCGTGGGGAATAGATCATGGCTGTCAGAATGCGGCTCGCTCATCAGAGATGGATTGAGATAGCAAACAGACCGCCGCTCAGGCAAGAATCTTTTGCAACGAAGAAAGCGCCGCCGCACTGTAACCGCGTCCGCGTCTTCCCATAGATTGATTGCAGCCATGCCCGTCCGTCCATGCCTGATGACAGTCCCACAGACCTGACAATCACCGAACCCTCTCTCGCCGAGCTGGGGCGCGCGCTTTTCACCGAGGCCGGTGTCTCCGCGCGCCTGCCCGGCCACTCCTGGCTGCCCCCCGCACCGGAGGAGCTGCAGACCCAGCTTCCGCAGTTCGAGATTCTCGACATGATCGGCCGCGGCGGCATGGGCGCCGTCTATCTCGCCACCCAGAGCGCGCTGGATCGCCTCGTCGCCGTCAAAATCCTCTCCGCCGACCTTGACGCCCTCGACCCCGGCTTCAGCGAGCGCTTCAAAAACGAAGCCCGCGTCATGGCGAAGCTCAGCCACCCCGGCATCGTCGCCATCCATGAGTTCGGCGAGACAGCCTCCGGCCTGCATTTCATCATCATGGAGTTCGTCGAGGGCACCAACGTCCAGCAGATGATCACCGCCAGCCGCCGCCTGCGCACCGAGCACGCCCTGGCCATCACCGCCCATGTCTGCGACGCCCTCCACTACGCCCACGAGCGCGGCATCATCCACCGCGACATCAAGCCCGCCAACATCATCGTCGGCTACGACGGCAGCGTGAAGGTGGCGGATTTCGGCCTCGCCAAAGTCGGCGTCCCTGGCGTGGAGACGCGCCAGCTCACCCGGAGCGGCACCACCCTCGGCACCCCGCACTACATCGCCCCCGAGGCGCTCGTCCCCGGCGCGCCCGCCGACCGCCGGGCCGACATCTACGCCGCCGGCGTCATGCTCTACCACATGCTCACCGGCAAGCTGCCCCAGGGCCTCTTCGAACTGCCCTCCATCCAGGTCCCCGGCCTCGACCCCCGGCTCGATGCCATCATCGCCCGCGCCATGCGCGAGGACCGCGACCTCCGCTACCCCACCGCCGCCGACATGCGCGCCGACCTCGACGGCATCCTCACCCAGCCCATCCCCGCCGCCGGTCCCGGAGCCGCCCTGCCAGACGAGGCCCGCCCGCAGCGGCCAGGTGGCAAGACGCCGCAGCCGACCGTCGGCGCAGACCCAGCCTCGAAAAAGCCATCCCCGCTCCTATGGACCCTCGCCGCGGCCCTGCTCGCCACCGGCGGCTGGCTTTACCTGGACCGCGCCCCCGAAGGCGCGACCGAGCCAGAGGGAGCGCTCACAGCCCTCACCACCGGATGGCAGGACCTGCTGCCCGCCCTCGCCGCTACCCCCCTGCAATCCGCGACCTGGAGTGCCACCGCTGACGGCAGCCTCACCTGCGACACCCCCAGGGAAAACGCCACCACCGTCCTCCACAGCCCGCCCATCCCCGCCTGCCAGGTGCGCGTCCGCTTCGCCTCCACCGACTTCCGCAACATCGTCGTCTTCCTCCCCACCCCCGCCGGCACCATCACTTTCGGCATCAACAAATACCGCCGCAAAGTCGGCCCCTTCAATGTCACCGGTCCAACGATGGACAGCGTCCCCCTGGCCGACATCGTCCTCGACGACGGGAAGGACCACGAATTCCTCGTCGAGATGACACCCGCCCGCCTCACCGCCTGCATAGACGGCGCGCTGGCCTTTGAAAAAGACAGGCCGGATTACTCCCAAATCCTCTCCCCATCCGGCTATCCCCCCATCCGCGGCAGCGTCCTCGGCCTCGGAGCCTACTATGGCAAAGTCGTCTTCAAAGCCTGTGAAGCGCGCAGCCCGCCTGCTGAAACCGAGGCGGGCGCCTCCGCTCCCAAAACCCTTGAGGAGGCTCTATTGAATTATCACTGGGAGTGGACTCATGCGCCCCTGCCACCAGACAAACTCACCTTTCATGCCGATGGCACCGCCACCTGCCAGCGCTTCACCTGGAAGCAATGGCAGATCACCGGCGCGCGCACCGCCCGCGCAAGCCGTGCGGTGGTGGATGGCAAGGAGCTGGCAGACTGGGAGGCGAACCTCTATTTTGACGATTCCTACAGCACCCTTCACGCCTACTCGGTGAAGGGCAGCCGCCACTACACCGGAAGGCGGATGGCACGCCGTGACAATGGGCACTCTGCCGCCAGCAAGAACGAACAGGCTTCTTCTCCGCCGCCCGACGCAGCCACCAAAGACCTCCCCTTCATCAACAGCCTCGGCATGAAATTCGTCCCCGTGCCCGGCACCCGCGTGCTCATGTGCGTCCACGAGACCCGCCGCCAGGACTACGCCGCCTTTGCCGAGGGCAATCCCAAAACCGACCCGAGCTGGCGCCTCGTCGCCTTCCGCGGCCATCAAGTCGGCGAGACGGACGACCACCCCGTGGTTTATACGAGCTGGCTCGATGCCCGCGCCTTCTGCCAGTGGCTCGGCGAAAAAGAGAGCCTCACCTACCGCCTGCCGCGCGACCGCGAATGGAGCCACGCCGTCGGCATCGCCGACCGGGAGGACCCGGCTCAAGAGCCTGGCACCATCAAAAACCTCGTGGACAACCTCTGGCCCTGGGGCGGCGACTTCCCGCCCAAGGCCCCTCTAGCCAACCTCGCCGACATGGACCTTCTCGACGCCGTCAAAGACTACAGCATCATCCGCGGCTACCGCGACGGCCATGCCATGACCGCCCCCGTCATGAGCTACCCCGCCAACGCCCTCGGCATCCACGACCTCGGCGGCAACGTCTGGGAATGGTGCGAGGATACTTACGGCTCCGACTTCCCCAGCGAGCGCATCCTGCGGGGCGGCTGCTACCTCACCAGCAATCGGGATTGGTGCCTCTCCTCCCACCGCACTCCGCGCGACCCTGTCAGCAACCGCAACCACGGGCACGGCTTCCGCTGCGTCCTCGATCTTGGCGGCGAGGCTCCCCCACCGCCGGAGGAAAAAGCCGCGCCTGCTGGTGTCCAGGCTTCAGCCGTCCCCTCGCCTGCCGCACCTCCTGCCCGGCCTCTTCCCGCCGTCACCAAAGCAGAGCCCTTCACCAACACCCTCGGCATGAAATTCGTCCCCGTGCCGGGCACCCAGGTCCTCTTTTGCATCCACGAGACCCGCCGCCAGGACTACGCCGCCTATGCGGAGACCGTCCCCGGCGTGCCAGCCAACTGGCGCGTGGCGGCCAAGGGCGGACACCTCGTCAGCACCGAGGACGACCACCCCGTGGTCAACGTCAACCAGGGCGACGCCCTCGCCTTCTGCGCCTGGCTCGGCCGGAAAGAAAACCGCCGCTACCGCCTGCCCACCGACCGCGAGTGGAGCTGCGCCGCCGGCATCGGCCACCTGGAGCCGCCGCACGCCACCTCCCGCTCCCTGCACCAGGGCCTGCGCAACCTGCGCTACTGGGGCACCGAGTGGCCGCCGAGCCGCAACCACATCGGCAACTACTCCGACAAAAGTTACAAAGCCCTTTTTCCCCAGGCCAACGCCATAGATGACGGACGCAGCTACGATGACGGCCACGCCCTCATCGCCCCGGTCATGTCCTATCCGCCCAACGAGTTCGGCATCCACGACCTGGATGGCAACGTCTGGGAGTGGTGCCAGGACTTTTTCGAAAGCCCTACGAGTGCGAACCGCGGCCTCGCCCGCGGCAGCTACTGGGCCGCCTACAACCCCGGCCAGCTCCTCGTCACCCACCGCCAGACCGGCCACGGCCGCACCCGCTGCGCCGACGGCGGCTTCCGCATCGTCCTGGAAGCCGGGCAGTAGCCGCCCCCCCTGGACTGCGGCGGCCTGCCGCCGCTTTCGGCTCGGGCAGCCCTGCTGCCGGGAGTGCGCGCTCTTTTCCCTCGACTCCCTCTCTCCAGAGACAAGTGGCGGCTGCCCTGCATCAGTGCGGTGCCAGCCGCCACTTCCTCTCTGGGAGAGCGCCGAAGCAGAAAATCCACCCCCGGCAGCAGGGCTGCCACACCTCAAAGCGGCGGCAGGCCGCCGCAGTCCAGGGAGCCGGGGGCGTCCCCCTTCCCGAAAAAAAATTCGCCCCGGAGGAAAATTTTTTTCCAGCCGCTGTAACCAGCCGCCCGGGAACCCCTAGAGCACCCTGGACACTCGTGCTCCGCCCCGCCTTTTCCGCCGCTTTTCCCCCTCCGCTCCCCATGCAACTCCACGTCCCAACCCGCCACTGCGCCTCCCCAGAGACGCCTCGGCGGCTTTCCCGGAGCATTTTGAGGCTCGTGGAGGCGGGCGGACCCACTTTCCAGCGTCCCTCGGACAGCGCGGAGGCGCACCTCCAGACTTCCCA
>DDQZ01000017.1 GCA_002343505.1 Verrucomicrobiaceae bacterium UBA2429
GCGGCGGGTTCGGTGATGAAGGAGCCGAGCAGCGGGCCGAGTGTCAGAACCGCCAGCCACCAGGCTCCCACTTTGCCGCCGCCGAGCGAGGCCACGGCAGCCACGCATTTTTCGGCGAACTGGATCACCGGCCTTGAGGCGGCGATGGCCATGATCACCACCACGAAGAGCGGCTCGGCGTAGTTCACATCATGCCCGAGATAGAGCTGCACATCGTGCCAGGAGTGGAAATAAACGCCGGCCGCCATCAGCGCCAGCACCCAGATGCCGAAGACCACCTCCACCTCGCCGAGGAAGTGCAGGATGGTGGCGCCAAAGGACACGTCGTCCTCCGCGTCCTCATGAGGCTTGTCCTTCGCGGTGCGGCGCTCGCGCTCAATTTTCTCGTGGTGGACATGCTCGATGTGATGCGCCCATTTGCGGAAGAAGCCGGAGGCGAAAGTGTGCAGCACCGCCAGGCCGAAGATGATCGTCGCCGCCACGTTGAAGGGCTCCTGCGCCGCGCGGGACATGATTTTCACGCGCGCGCTCTCCTGGTCCCGGTCGCCGTAGGATTCCAGCGGCCTGGGGAAATGGGCCAGTTGGGCGTGCCCCTCGAAAGGCGGCTTGTCCTCCAGCGAGGCGGCGGCGAGGGGGCAGGCGAGAAGAACGAGAGAGGCGAGGAGCAGGCGCGGGGTCATTTTCATCAACATGCGGGAGCAGGTCATGTGCCGCCATACGATCCGGCGCGGCGGGATTCAACCGGAAGAATGGGGCCGCTTTGTGACAGGCGCGTGGAAGGCGCCGGCGTGCGGCCAGGCGCTGGCGCTGTTGTTCCTGGGCCGTTTCCTGCTCTTGACTCAGCCGCCGCCAAAGCCGAACGATGGCGCTCATTTTTCGACCCTTCAAAACGCCCCCAATGCCCCGCCGAATCACATACCGCCAAGCCCTTCGCGAAGCCTTTGACGAGGAACTCGCCCGCGACCCCATGGTCGTCCTGCTCGGTGAGGAAGTGGCCCAGTACAATGGCGCCTACAAGGTGACCGAGGGCCTCTGGGAAAAATGGGGAGACAAACGCATCGTGGACACCCCCATCAGCGAGGCAGGCTTCATCGGCATGGGCGTCGGCGCCTCCATGCTCGGCGTGCGCCCCGTCATGGAGCTCATGTTTTGGAGCTTCTACACCGTCGCCTGGGACCAGATCATCAACAATGCCGGCATGGTGCGCTACATGAGCGGCGGCAAGATCCACTGCCCCATCGTCGTCCGCGGCCCGGCCAACGGCGGCACCAGCGTTGGCGCCACCCATAGCCACACGCCGGAGAACATCATGGCCAGCTTCCCCGGCATGAAGTGCGTCGTCCCCAGCACCGCCTACGACGTGAAGGGCCTCATGAAAGCCGCCATCCGTGACAACGACCCCGTCATGTTCATGGAGAGCACCAAGCTCTACGGCGAGGAGTGGGAAGTACCCTCCAACGACGAACTCCCCGAAGGCGAGCTCGTCATCCCCCTCGGCGTCGCCGACGTGAAGCGCGAAGGCGCCGACATCTCCCTCATCTGCCACGGCAAAGCCGTCCTCACCTGCCTGGAGGCCGCCCGCATCCTGGAGGAGGAGCATGGCATCAGCGCCGAAGTCGTGGACCTGCGCAGCATCCGCCCGCTCGATGAGGAAACCGTGCTCAACTCCGTGGCCAAAACCCACCGCGCCATCTATGTGGAGGAGGGCAAGCCCTTCTGCGGCGTCGGCGCCCAGATCGCCTACATGATCCAGGAGCGCATCTTCGACGAGCTCGACGCCCCCGTCCTCCGCGTCTGCAGCCTCGACTCCCCCGCCATCTACAGCCCCCCGCTTGAGGCCCTCCAGCTCCCGACTGCCGATGTCGTCGTGGAAAAGGTCTTGAGCATTTGTTAAGCTCCACACATGGACTACCTGCAGCACATCTCCATTGATCCCCAGATCCGGCGTGGCAAGCCCTGCATCAAAGGCACCCGCATAGCCGTGGCCGATGTGTTCGACTACCTCGCCGGCGGCTCTTCCAAGGAAGAGCTGCTCGAAGACTTCCCCGACCTTACCGAAGCCGACGTCATGGCCTGCCTGGCCTTCGCCGCCGACAGGGAGCGGCGCTATGCCGTGGCGATGGCTGGCTAAACAGCAATTGATTGATTTTCAACTGCCCCCTGTGCCGTGAGATGAAGCTGCTTCTCGACGAAAACATCTCTCACAAAATCGCAGGCTTGATTCAGCCCTGGTTCCCCGGCAGCCAGCATGTCCGTGATGCCGGATTGAAAGGAAGACCCGACCACGAAATCTGGAGCTTCGCAGCCGCAAATGGCTTCGCCATCCTCTCCAAAGATGGCGATTTCGAGGCCATTTCATTGCTGCGCGGCCAGCCTCCCAAGTTTGTCTGGATTCGCATCGGCAATTGCACACGCGAGACCTTGCTCCAGTTGATTCTTGCCCATCATGAAGACCTGCTGTCTTTTGATGCCGATCCGGTTGAGTCCATGCTTGTCATTTCTTGACGCCTTCCCTTTTCACGCTTCCTAAACCTCCACGCCGTCGTTTTCTCCGCCATGCCAAAAATCATCGAAATGCCCAAGCTCAGCGACACCATGACCGAGGGCACCCTCGCAAAATGGATCGTCAAAGAAGGCGACACCGTCACCAACGGCCAGGCCGTCGCGGATGTGGAGACCGACAAGGCCACCATGGAAATGCCCTGCTTCTTCGAGGGCACCCTGCACAAGATCATCGTCGGTGCCGGAGAAAAAGCCCCCCTCGGCGCGCCGCTCGCCGTTGTCCTTGAGGAAGGCGAGGAAGCCCCCGCCAACCTCGACGAAATCATCGCCAAAGCCAAAGCCGCCGTCGCAGCCCCAGCCGCCAAGGCCGAATCCAAGCCCGCCAGTGGAGCCTCCGGCGGCGGCACCGCGCGCAAAGCCAGCCCCGGCAGCCGCCTGCCCGCCGCCCCGCGCCCCGCCAGCCGCGCCACCGCCAGTGACTCCCGCGTCAAAGCCAGCCCGCTCGCGCGCAAAATCGCCGCCGAGCGCGGCGTGGACCTGGCCCGCCTCGAAGGCACCGGCCCCGGCGGGCGCATCGTCCGCGCCGATGTCGAAAGCGCCCCCGCAGGCGGAGCCAGCGCCGCGCGCGGCCCTGCCACGCCCGCCATCCGCCCCAGCTACGGCCCCGAGGACGAGCGCGTGCCCGCCAGCAGCATGCGCAACATCATCGCCGAGCGCCTGCTCGCTTCCAAGACCCAGATCCCCCACTTCTATCTTCAGATGGAGGTGGACGCCGGCCCGCTCATGGACTTCCGCGCGCACTTGAACGCCTCCGCCGAAAAAGCCGGCGGCAACAAATACACCGTCAACGACTTCATCCTCAAAGCCGTCATTCGCGCCGCCCAGGCCCAGCCCGCCATCAATGCCGCCTGGGATGGCGACGCCATCGTCAAATTCAAATCTGTCGGCCTCAGCGTCGCCATCGCCATTGACGACGGTCTCGTCACCCCCGTCATCAAGCAGGCTGAAAAGAAAACCCTCCTGGAGATCAGCCAGGCCGTCAAAGACCTCGCCGGCAAAGCCAAAAACAAAAAGCTCAGCCCCGACGACTTCGCCGGCGGCACCATCACCGTCTCCAACCTCGGCGCGTACGGCATTGACCAGTTCGCCGCCATTATCAATCCCCCCCAGGCCGCCATCGTCGCCATCGGCAGCATCCGCAAAGCCCCCGTCGTGGATGACAAAGGCCAGATCACCGTCGGCCAGCGCATGTGGGTCGGCCTCAGCGGCGACCACCGCGTCGTGGACGGCGCCGTCGCCGCCACCTTCCTCGCTGAAATGCGCAAGCTCCTGGAAAACCCGGCGCTCATGCTGGTCTGAGTGGAGGTTCGGAAATCTGGACTCGGTTTCACACCGCACTGCCTGCGGCGGCACGCGCGCCATCCCGCGCGGATTCGGTTCTGGACTGGAATGCGGCCATGCCTTCGCGCGGCTCGTTGACGGCTCGCAAGACGCTCCAAATGAGGGTGGAAACACACTCCTCCAAATTGGCGAAAAAAGGCGAAAAAAGGCGGAAAATTATGGCTCGGAACTCTCATTGACTAGGAAGATGAATGAACAAGAAAGCCGGGGAGGCTGGCTGCGCGGATAAAGTCCGGGCGTCTTTAATCTACGAGAAACCTTTTTGACAAAGGCGGCTTTGGAATTCCAAAGGCGGTGATTCTCAGAAGCCGGACGGACACGCGCAGGCGATGCAAACACAGGCCATCGCTGGCTTTTTGATGCCTGGCGGACGGCCGCTTTCCGTGGATACGCAAAGACTTTAGCGTGCCGGGCAGGGCGAGGTGGCGGGGTTATTTTTTGACTCGCCCGTCTCATGGGCAGGTTCCTATGACGGCGAAAATCCAATCGCCATGACCTCCAGTCCTTTCACTCCGACCCCGCGCCTGCTCGCCACCGCTCCATTGCTTGCCTCGTTTTTGCTGTTGGGGCAGACTCATGCAACCGCAGCAACCATTCAATGGACGGGAACGGACAGCGCGCTATGGGCTGCGGGCGCCAATTGGAGTGGTGGAAGCGCGCCCGTCGCAGTTGATGACATTGTTTTTGGTTCGCCTGTTCCTGGCACCGGCCCGATCATCACTCTTGCATCCGGCAGTCTGGCGAACAGACTTTGGGTGCGTGATGACTACACCTTATCCGGCGGGGATGTCAGCCTCACTGCCGGAAGCATCGAGGTGAATCTTGGAAACACGCTCACGTTGGACTCACTCCTGGCTGGAAGCGCGGGGCTGAGCAAGACGCGCGGTGGCACCGTGAGGCTCGCGAACAATTCGAATTCCTACACAGGGATTACAAGCATTGCGAATGGAACCCTGGTTATCAGCCACCCGACCCAGCTTGGGGCAGACCTCTCCGCCGTGGTCATCAGCGAGTCGAACACGGCCGCCGGCAGCAATTCGATCATCGGATTCTATGGCGGCTCTTTGGTGCTCGATGGCAGCCTGGGGGGGATGAATTTCACAAGGGATGTCCATCTTCAGGGCAGCGGCCCTATTGCTGACAGGGGCGGCGCCCTCATCAGCATTGGTGACAACACACTCTCCGGAGCCTTGAGAATGGCGGATGGGGCATCCCCGCGCTCCTCTCGAATCCTCTCGAACAACGGCACTCTGATGCTTTCCGGCGGATTGAATGCGGCGGGAACACCCGGCACTCACATCAGCAGCCTGGGCGGAGTGAACACGGCGGGGGCTGGCGGCTCCTTCGTCTTGACGGGGGAGTTGACCGGCAGCGGCACGCTGCAAAAACAGGGGGCGGGGACACTGGTCCTCACACCATCCTCCACGGCGGGTTTTGAAGGGCGACTGCGGATATCCGGCAGCGCCACAGGCGGGCAGAGCTCCGTGCGCGTCTTTGCCGGCGATGTTTTTGGAACGGCGAACTCGGGGAACGCGTCGGCACCGATTGACATGAACGGCGGCGTTTTGGAGATCCACTCCGACAGCGGTCTGGACATCGCGAAGAATGTTTACAACAGAGCGTCCTCCACCTATTTCTTCGCTCCGGCGATCGGCGGTGACGGCATCAATGGCAATGTGACTTTCGGCACACTACGCGCCGCGGCGAACACCACGGCCACCTTCAACAGCCGTAACGGATTCGGCGCCACGTTTGGCACGCAGAGCATGGAGAGCTCGAACAACAACTCGACCTTCACCAACAACATGGGAGGCCCGCTGGTGTTCACCGGGAACTTTTGGAACAACAGCGACGGAAGCGCCCGCACCCTCACCATCAGCGGCAGTGGCAACACGGTGATCGAGGGCAGCATCAACACGAGCGGGGCCGGTGAAAAAACGATCACCAAAACCAACAATGGCGTGCTGACCCTGAACGGCACCGCCACGTCGTTGAATGGTAATGTCAACATCAGTGGCGGTGCGGTGGCGGTCCGTGATTTTCGCGCGCTCAACAACGCCAGTCCTGGGATTGTCAATATCGGTTCAGGCGGCACGGCCGGCGCGCTCATCATCGGCACATCCGCGCCGGCGGACTCCGAGGGTTTGCGAACCACGCGCACCATCAACCTGGCCTCCACCACAGGAGCGCCAAGCATTTACGCGAACCAGTCCGGCCTGCACCCCGTGGTGCTCGCCGGCGCGTTCACCACAACTGGAGGCAGCGCCACTCAGAGCAAGACGCTCGTCCTTGGCGGCACGAACACGGCGGACAACATCATACACGGGGGCATCAGCAACCAGGCTGCGGCGACAACCGGCGCGGTGAGCCTTCTGAAATCCGGCCCGGGCACCTGGGTGCTCGCGGGAGAGAACACCTACACCGGCACCACAACGATCTCCAACGGGACACTGAAACTGCGCGCGAACGCCCCGGCCTCGACGGTGCTGGGCGCTGCAAACAACATCACTTTCGGCGCGAACAACAGCTATGCCGGCGGAACGCTGGAGTTTGCCGGGCAGGCGGGTCAGAGCAACATGCAAAGCCTGGGCGTCATGGCATACTCCGCCGGCTCGAACACGCTGCGGGTCACGCCGGGCGCGGGAGGCACGGCGTCATTGGTGATTGACCGGCTCAACACCACGGGGGGCAGCACGCTCAACATCGTCGGCGCTGATTTTGTAAGCAACCTCGTCACATTCACGACGATCAACGGCTCTGTGGGCAGTGACGGCATCCTCACCCGTTCGGTTTACTGGAACGGCGCTGATTTTGCCTTT
>DDQZ01000015.1:0-21501 GCA_002343505.1 Verrucomicrobiaceae bacterium UBA2429
TTCGCCGCCGAACTCATCCGCAACCTCTCCGCCAGCCATTCCTGCGACACCACCGTCCGCCTCCACAACAAGTCCGCCAGCAGCACCTTGCGCGCGTCGGAGCCCTTCACCCTCTCCAGGTCCGCCGTCTTGATCCCGGCGGCCTTCAGTCCCGCCCTCAGCCACGCCTCCGCCTGCCTCTCCCCGTGCTCCCTCACCAGCTCATGCTTCTGATAAGCCCGCGATGCTGGCGCTGACTGTTGGAGCAGCTTCTGCCCCAACCTCCGTATCGCCTCCCCAAACGCCTGCGTGCCCCAATACCACCCGCGCCGCAGATGGCTCGCCCGCGCGTCCGCCGCCAGCGCCGGCACACCGCAGCTTTGGACCGCCTCGCTTGCCGCCCGCTCATCCAGACGCTCCACCATCGCCCGCCGGCCCGCCGCCGTGTCCGGCAGGTTGAAGGCCTTCAATCCGCTCTCCGCCGCCAGCCACTTCGCGCGCTTCCCCGGCGGCAGCGCGTAACCGCCCGCGATACTGCTCCAGGGGTAGTCCAGCACACTCTGCCCGGCTTTCGGCTGGATGATCCGCGCCCGCACCGGATTCAGATGAATGTAATCCATCAGCGTCTGGTAATGGTAACGGTCCCCGCCCTCCACGATCACCGCCTTGTAGCGGTCGCCAAACAGCCGCCCCCACTTGCGGTGGCGCACGTTGTAGCGGCGGGTCAGTGTGTTTTGCAGCCAGGACATGCCCGCCACCAGATTTGGTTCCGGCGTTTGCAGAAAAAGATGGTAGTGATTGCCCATCAACACCCAGGCGTGGACGCGCCAGCCCGTGCGCTCGCAGGCCTGGGAGAGGGTGTGGAGAAAGAAGCGCCGGTCGTCGTCATCATGAAAGATGTCCTCCCGGCGGTTTCCCCGCGCCATGACGTGGTAATAGGCCCCTGCGGCCTGAATGCGGATGCTGCGTGCCATGCGGTGGCTTTAGCAGCCGCGCCGGAAGTGTCAAGCAGTTGCACACTGACCCCGTTTCCCCGTTTCCCGTTTCCCCCGACACGCGCAACTTCGCCCGCGCCCACAAGCGCCGCCTCAGCGCCGAAGTCCTGCTCGACGCCGTCGGCGACCTCACCGGCATCCGCGACACCTTCCAGGGCCTGCCGCCAAACTCCCGCGCCGTGCAGACCTGGAACCACAAGCTCAGCAGCGAATTCCTCGACGCCTTCGGCCGCCCCAACGCCAGCCAGGAGTGCCCCTGCGAGCGCGAGCGCAAATCCAGCGTCGTCCAGGCCCTCCACCTCATGAACTCCGACTCGCTGCAAAAGAAGCTCGCCAGCGACAAAGGCCGCATCACCGCCCTCGTGAAAACCGGCCTGCCCGAGCCAAAGCTCGTCACCGAGATCTACCTCGCCGCCTACAACCGCCTGCCCGACGCCGGGGAAATGCAAGCCGCCCTGCGCTTCTTCTCCACCCCCGGCGCCACCCGCCAGACCGCCGCCGAAGACCTCGCCTGGGCGCTCATCAACAGCGCCGAATTCGTCTTCAACCACTGACCCGCAGGGGTGGAAGTGGCCATTGCCCCACGCTACTGGGCTGCAGCCGGAAACCGGGATGTCTGGCATGAATGGCACTCACTTAATCCAAGTCATCGCGGCGAGGGGATCGTAGGTTGGGAATGTTTGGCGGAGAAGACCGCGCTAACAAGCAAGACGAGTTCGCCAAACTTTCCGACGATTTGGGAGCGACGAGGGCACAGAGACGCTCGAACCCGTCGGGAAGTCCGGCGAAGAGAGCCTGATTTGCCAGCGGTGGGCCATGCGCCGGACATTCCCAACCTGCTACGTCCTGCCGCGGCGATCCAGCGCCTATAGTGAGTGCCATTCATGTCTGGCATCTAATACAATTTGAAATGCCTGGTGACTGCATCAAGATGGCAAGCATGCTGCTGCTTCGGATGTTGGGAATTCAGCTCGCACTGGTGCTTGGTGCCGCTTTTCTGCTGGCACGTGTCATTGGTTTTCCCGACGCGCAGAACCGTCCGCCTGCGCCTCTCAATGGGTTCTTTGCCCTCACGATTTGTATTTCAATCGCCTTGCTTGCCACTGCCGCGTTCACGAGGCCGGCCAGGAAGGCGCATGACTTTGGGGTCGTCTTGTCAACGTCCGCATTCTTGCTGCTCTGGTGGTATGTCGCTGCATATTTGTGGATCAATACTTATGGATCATAGCACCTGCCTGAAACCAAGAACCAAGATGACTGAACTCGCCGACACCGGGCTCGCAAGGGGTCCGTTCTCGGAAATTCAACGGTTGGAACACAAGACGGAATGGATTCATTGCCGTGTCAGGGATTGCAAATGGGAGGGCCGCGGCGGTCCTTTTATGCTTGAGGAGATTCTGCGGATGTTTTTGGCTTGGGCTGCGCAGAGGCAGGCAGCATGATGGTGACTCCATATCACAGCATCTCGACCGCCGCCCACTTTGGATTCTATGCGCCCGCCGCCTCCATACACTCGAACGACTTTTGACGAGAGGGATGGCGGCGCGTCTTCGGCCATTCACCTTCCCATCGAGCCGCATGGAGTGTCTTTGTTCGAGGCACCCGACCATTCTCCTGATTCCGACAAGCTTATTGACGAGATTGCAAACCGCCTGGGGAAACGGAAACGGAAACGGGAAACGGGGGAAACGGGGTCAGTGTGCAACTGCTTGACAAATTTAATGATCTTCATTCGGCTGTGGCGTCGGTTTAATGGTGGCCAGCTTCTCATCACTTTCCCGTCTGTCCAGCTCGCGCAGTTCCGCCCTCGCGCACCAACTGCCTGCCAATTGACGCGTTGGCGTCTTCAATCAGGAAAGCCGGTGGCCGCGCATGCCGGATCGGGCAGCGGCTCCTTGCAAGGCCCTTGCAGGGGCTTTGCAGGAGGTCACTTCGGCAGCATGGTGAGGTACTGCTCCTCAAGCTGCCTGACCTTGGCGCGCAGGGGGTCGAGTTGGGGCTGGAGTTTGGCGAGTCCGGCGTTGATTTCGGCGAGGGTTTGGTCGCGCGCGGGGATGTCTTTTTCAGCGGCGGCGATGGCGGTCTCGGCGTCGGTTTTCTTTTTCCTGGTGGAATCGAGGTCGGCCTGGGCTTTGGCGGTCTCGGCTTTTTTGGCTTCGACGATTTGCGTGTCGGCGTCGAGTCTGGCTTTGGCCTGGGCGTGGGCGGCTTCCAAGGGCTGGAGGGCGGTTTTGATCTGGGCGAGGGCCTCGTTCAGGGGCTTGGCTTCGGCGGCAAAGCCATCCTCGTGGGTTTTGACCTGGGCGAGCTTGGCGGCGCGCGCGGACTCCTGGGCGGTGATTTCCTTGGAGATGCTCTCATGCTGGCCGCGCAGTGGGGCGGCGGTTTTGTCGGCTGCGGCAAGGGCCTCCCTGGCGGGCGGGAGGGCTTTTTCTGACGCGGCAACTGCGGCTTTGGCGGTTTCGAGGTCTTTGCGGTTTTTTTCGAGCGCGGCGCGGGCGTCGGCGAGGGCTTTTTCCCCTTTGGCGCGGGCTTCGCGGCGGGCGTTGATGCCGCCCTCGGCCTCGGCCATTTTCATGGCGGACTCGGCGGCCTGGGCTTCGAGGCTGGCGAGCTGGGCGCGGGCGTTGGCGAGGGCTTTTTCCTGATCGGGACTGGCCTGGTTTTTGGCGCGGGCTTCGGCGAGGGTCTTTTCGAGGGTGGCGACACCGGTGCGGGCGGACTGGATGGCGCGGCCGTTTTCGGCGATGGCGCTGCCGAGGTCGGTGCGGGCTTTTTCGGCGTTTTGCAGTTCGCTGACAAAGCCGGGCAAGGCGGTCTCGGCGGCTTTGACGGCCTTCTCGCGCGCGGGCAGGGCGGCGGTGAGGTCGGATTCGGTCTTTTTGGCGGCGGCGAGGGCGGCCTCGGCCTGGGCGAGTTTTTCCTTGGCGGCTTTGACGGGGGCCTCGGCGGCGCTGAGCTTGCCGGCGACTTCGGCGAGCTTGGTTTTTAATCCCGCGATGGTTTTGCCGATGTCTTCGGCGGATTTTTTGGCGGCGGCGATGCCTTCATCGCGGGCTTTGGCGAGGGCGGCGAGCTCGGCCTCGCGTGCGGCGAGGGTCTTTTTCTGCTCGTCCACTTTGGCGCGGGCGGCGGCTTCGGCGGCGCGGGTGGGTTCGGTGGCTTTGACGATGCCATCGAGCTCGGCTTTGAGGCGGTTCAAGGTGGCCTCGTGCTGGGGCAGCAGATTGCCGGCCTCGGCCAGGGCTTTGCGGGAGCTTTCCAGGCGGGTGATGCTGGCGGCTTTGGCTTCCTCGTTTTCTTTGCTGGCGGCGGTGTGGTCGTTGATCTCGCCTTCGAGTTTGGCCAGGGCCTCTTTTTCGGCGAGCACGCCGACATTGAACTGCGCGGCCTTCAGGATGGTGGGGAGCTGCTGGTGGACGGCGATCTGCTTTTTGTGGTCCTCAAGCGCGGTCTGGGCGGCGGCGAGGGCGGCCTTGGCGGCAGCCACCTGCGCCTCGGTGTCGGCGATGGATTTGGGCGCGGCTTCGAGGGCCTTCTTCAAATCGGCGAGTTCTTTCTCCTTGGCGGGCTTGGAGTTCTTGAGGGCGGCGGCCTGGTCCTGGGAGGCTTTGACGGCTTTTTCAAGGTCG
The DNA here is from genome assembly GCA_002343505.1 of Verrucomicrobiaceae bacterium UBA2429. Lineage (GTDB taxonomy): Bacteria > Verrucomicrobiota > Verrucomicrobiia > Verrucomicrobiales > Verrucomicrobiaceae > Prosthecobacter. The sequence goes on from DDQZ01000015.1 coordinate 4,607, forward strand.
GCCAGCGGCGCGGGTGCGGCGGCGAGGTCTTTGTCGAGGGCGGCGACTTCGGCTTTTTTGGTCTCGAGCGACTGGCTCAATTCGCTCATTTTGGGATCGCCAGGCGTGCTTTGGGCGTCCTTGATGCGGGCGAGGATGCCATCGAGTTCCTTTTGTTTCACGGCGCGCGCGGCTTTTTGGGCCTCATGCTTTTTGATGACTTCCGCGTGGGCTTTGTGCTTCGCCTGGGCGTCGGCGGCGGTTTTGTCGGCGGCGGTGATTTTGCCGGGCAGGTCTTTCAACTCGGTTTCGAGCAGGGTGACGCGCGCCTGGGTGTCGGCGGCTTTCTTTTTGGCGTCGGCCAGCCTGGCTTCGGCGGCTTTGACGCCCTCGACGGCTTTGGCGACGGCGGCGTCTTTTTCGGGGAGCTGGCCGGTGAGGGCGGCGGCGAGTTTTTCGGACTCGATGATGCGCTGGGCGATGAGGGGCGGGTTGCTGGAGAGCTGGCCGGCCTCGGTCATTTTTTCGCCGATGGTCCAGAGCTTGATCTCGCCGCGCCAGTTGCCGGTGATGGCAAGCCTGGAGTCATGATGGGCGACGACTTTGGTGACGACGTCGCCCTGGCCTGGCGCCTCGCCTTTTTTGTTGCCATTGATGTCCCAGAGACGGGTGAGGCCGTCATTGCCAGTTGAAAGAATGTTTCCGTCAGGTGTGAAGGCGACGGACTGGGCGCCGCCGCCGTGGGCGGCCCATTCCTTGAGCTTTTTGCCCTCGTTCATCTCCCAGACCATGATGACGCCGTCTGCGGAGCAGGAGGCGAGCACGTTGGAGTCGGCGCGCCAGGCGAGGTCGTTGCAGGCGGCCTTGTGCTGGCCGAGGATGTAGAATTCGCCGCCGTTGGAGGCCTCCCAGACCATGATGTTGCCGTTGCGGTCGCAGGTGCCGAGCAAAACGCCATCCGGGCTGAAGGCGGTGCCGAGCACCCATTCGGTGTGCTTGTTGATGACGTAAAGCTCCTCGCCAGTGGCGGTGTCATACACCTTCACTTTCTTCGACGGGCTGCCGATGACGACTTTCTTGTGGTCGGGGCTGATGTCGGCGCTCATGACCTGGTCGAACTCGGCGCCGGCTTCGATGACGCGTTTCCCCGTTTTGACATCCCAGACAACGGCGTGGCCCATTTTCCCTCCGCGCCCTCCGCCCATGACAAGCAGGGAGCCGTTCCGGCTGAAACGCAGGCTGCGCGCGTAGCCCTCGGTGTAGGGGAAGATGCCGGCGAGCTGGCGCGTGTCCGTGTCGTAAAGGAGGATTTGCTTGACGCCGGCGATGGCGACCAGGGAGGTCCAGGGGCTGGTGGCCATGGCGGTGACGGCGGTGGTGCGCGGCGCGACGAGGACGGGCTCCAGCAGCACATGCTCGGGCCTGGCGATCGGTCCCTCGGGGCGGCCGCTGGTGACGGCGACGGCCATGTTCACCTTCGGTTTGGTGGATTTCTTCGCGATGCTGGACTTGGTCTCCAACAAGCCGCCGCTGACCCAGGCGGCGAGGATTTTCAATTCGGCCTCGTTGAGCGGCGTGCCCTCGGGCGGCATGAACGGCTCCTCTTTTTTGGCGCAGGTGGTCCAGAGGCGGCTGCCGTCCACGTTGCCGGCATCCACGACGGCTCCACCGCCGCCGCCGGTCATGACCGCGCCGAAACTGGTGAGGTCGAGATCGCCGCGCTTTTTGTCCGGGTTGTGGCAGGAGAAGCATTTGTTCTCCAGCAGCGGCTTGATGTGGTCCTCATAGGTGATCTTTTCCGACTCCTGCGCGGAGGCGGTGGCGAGTGCGGCCAGGGTGAGGAGGGCGGGGCGGAGGTTCATGGGGATGAATTTTAAATTCGAAATTCGAAGCTCGAAATTCGATGGCTCTGGGTTTCTTGGAGGGCGGAGGGCGGGAGGACCTGAAGAAGGGCGGGCAAGGTTCGATCTTCGAAGTTCAAGTTTCGGACTTCGTTTTCCGCCGCAGGCGGCGTCAGTGATTGAAATAAAACTCCTTGGAGTTCATGAGCGCCCAGAAAACGTCCTCAAGGGCCTGCTGACGCTGGTCGGGCGCGGCGGCGAGGGTCTGCTGGATGGGTTGCCATTCCTTGTCGAGGGGCAGGCGGCCGAAGACGCGGAAGTAGAGGTCCTCAATGATCTCGCGGTCGGTCTTTTTGGCTTCGATCAGCTTGGCGACGACCCTGCCCTGACGGATGCGGTCGTTGACGGCGTCGCCATTCATGAGGTGGAGCGCCTGCGAAAGGGTGGGTTCCATTTTGACCTCGCATGAGCATACGGACTCGCGCTTGGCGCGGCCGAAGGTGGTGAGGAAGTAGTTGCTGACGGCGCCGTCGGCAATCTGCACGGCGCGCGCGCCGAGGGGCAGGCCCTGGAATTTGTTCGGCGTGTCGGTGATCTGGGAGATGGCGTCGAGCAGGACCTCGGCGCGGACGCGGCGGACCTGGGCGTGGGAGAAGTTTTTGCTGTCGGAGGCGTTGGTCTCGTTGACCTTGGTGCTGCGCTGGTAGGTCATGGAGGTGCAGATGTCCTTCACCAGCTTGCGCATGTCGTATTTGGAGGTGACGAGATTTTCCGCGAGGGCGGCGAGCAGCTCGGGATTGGACGGCGGATTGGAAACACGCACGTCATCCACGGGGTCCACGATGCCGAGGCCGAAAAAGTGCGCCCAGGTGATGTTGGCGATGTTGCGCGCGAAGTAGGGGTTCTTCGGCGAGGCGAGCCATTCGGCGAGCACGCGGCGGCGGTCCTCGCCCGGCTTGATCTCGGGGGTGTCGCCGCCGAGGAACTTGGGCTTCATCACCGCCTGGGTGAGGAAGTGGCGGGACTCGCCGGAGCTGCTGTTGAAGATGATGACCTCCTGGGGATCGTCGGTGTTCTTGCGGCCGATCTGGCTGAAGAAGGCCTTGAAACCGTAGTAGTCATCCATGGTCCAGCGGTCGAAGGGATGGTTGTGGCACTGGGCGCACTGGATGCGCATCCCCATGAAGACCTGGGCGACGTTTTCGGTGAGCTTGAGCTGGTCGAGCTCGGTCTGGTAGAAGTTCACGGGCGGGTTCGAGACGGTGCCTCCCGTGGCGGAGAGCAGCTCGATGACGATCTCGTCAAGCGGCACGTTTTTGCCGATGCGGTCGGACAGCCAGTTGTGGTAAAGCAGCGCGTTTTTGTAGAAGGGCGGGCGGTTGTTGTTGCCGGGGATGTTCGAGCGGATTTGCAGCAGCTCGGCCCACTTCATGACCCAAAGCTCGGTGAACTCCTTGCGCTGGAGCAGGCCGTCAATGAGGGCCTCCCGCTTCTTCGGATTGGCGTCGGCGAGGAAGGCGCGCACATCGTCCGGCTTTGGATAAAGGCCGACGACGTCAATGTAGGCGCGGCGGACGAACTCCTCGTCGGTGCAGATGCCGGAGGGCAGGATGCGCAGCTTGTGGAGGTTCTCATTGACCAGGGTGTCAATGTAGTTGGTCTCGGCGACTTTCGGGCGCTCGTATTCGAGCTTGGCGGGGATGACCAGCACCTGGGCGGTGACGCTGTAAACGTCGAAGCGCGCGAGCATGAAGGCCGCGCCGCGCTCGCCGGAGGTGATCAGCCCGTCCTTGGTGATGCTGGCGACGGGGTCGTTATTGGACATGAAAAGCGCGAGCTGGGTCACATCGCGGTCCGTGCCGTCGGAGTAGGTGGCGCGGACGGTCATCTGCTGGGTGTTGCCCGTGCCTTCGAGGACGATGGCTTTCGGGTAAACCTCAATGCCGGTGACTTTGGCGATCTCCTTGGGATCCTGGGGCGCGCCGTTGCTGATCCATTCGAGGATGGTCTGGTTGTACTGGGACTCCGGGGTATAGCACTGGTTGCCCGAGTGCGGCACGGATCCGACGGCTTTCTCCACAAGGGTGGACTCCTCGGGGATGGCGAGGTTGATGCGGCGGCCGACCATTTCACGCGTGAGGCGGGTGTAGTCGCCGGCGGGGTCCATGCCGAACAGGCTGAGGCGGAAGCCGTCCTTGCCGCGGGCGGCGCCATGGCAGCCGCCCTGGTTGCAGCCGCCGCGCAGGAAGACGGGCATGACGTCCAGGTGGAAGGAGACGGTGCGGTCCTGTTGTCCGCCCTTGATCTCGACGGGCGCTTTGGCGGTCAAGCCGCCTACGCTGGCGGTGAGTTCGGCGGCGCCGGTGTCGGCGAGTGGTTTGATCACGTCGCCATCCAGGGAGACGAGCTTGGGATCGGAAACGCTCAAGTTCGAAAAGCGGGTGACATCGCGCGTGGTGGCGTCGGCGAAGGTGGCCATGACGACGACCTGATGATGGTCGCGCCTGGTTTCGAGGGCGAATTTTTCGGGAAAAATCTCCAGCTTCTTGATGGAGGCCAGACGGGCGTTGAGATCGGCCCCGGCTTTGAGTTCCTCGGCGGATTTATGCCGCATGACGATGCCCTGGGGCCACTGGGCTCCCTGGGCGATCCAGGCTTTGACCAGCTCAATGTCCGCCGCGGGGAGGGGGCCTCCCTTGGGCGGCATGATGTCGTCATGATCGCCAGGGAGGCTCATGCGCTTGACCAGCTCGCTCTCATCCGGCTTGCCGGACACGATGGCCGGGCCGGTGTCGCCGCCTTTGAGCAGGGCCTCGGCGGTGTGCATGAGGAGGTCGCCCTTCACCTTGCCGGGGTTGTGGCACTCGAGGCATTTGCTTTCGAAAATGGCCTGCACTTTGGCAAAGTCCGCCGGATTGGCCGCGGCGATGACGGGCGCGAACAGCGCGGCGGCTCCGAGCAGCTTGAGAGGGTGGGCACGAGTCATAGTGGGGGGCTTTGTGGGAAGGTACCTACGTTGGCGGCGGGGAATTTTCACAATCGGATCATTTGCCGGCGGCTTCCTGGCGGAGCTGCTCAAGGCGGGAAAGGGGCTTGGGCGCTGGAGGGGCGGCAGGGGCGGCCTCCTTGGGCTTGGCCTCGGCGACGACGGGCTGGGCGGGCGGCGGCGGCGCCTTGCGCGGGGCGTCAATGCGGAGGGTGGAGCCGAGGGCGATGCGATGGGTGGTGGTGCCGCCGGGGACGGGAACATCCACTTTCACAAAAAGGTTGGCCTGCTTGCCGACGGGGGACTTGTCGTGGGTCTTGACCTTGAACATCACTTCCTTGGTGTCCTTGGTGATTTTGGCGGACTCGATCGGGATGGTGTCAGGCACGCCAAGCACGCTGGCTTCCGCCTCGCCCTCAAAGGGCTGCAAATGCTCGATCTTGGCGACCATGACCGCCTCCTGTCCCTGCTCGACGGCGACGAGGGGAATGGCGGGGGCGCTCACGAAGGCGGGGGCGGTGGTCACCTCGCAGAAGGGGGAGGCGTTGTAGATGCGGCCGTTTCCGGCATCCGCCTCGCCCATGACGACAAAGTTCCATTTGCCGGCGGGGGCGTTGGCATTGGCGTCGAGTTGGAAGTGGCACTCGTTGCCGCCCTCGGGGATGGTCTGCTCGCCGAGGGAGCTGACGCCAGCGGGTTTCCAGGTCATGAAGACACGGATGGGCTTGGTGAAGCCTTCTTTGCGCTTGGCGGTGACTTTAAGGCTGAGAATGCCGTTGTTGACGAGGGGCACGGCGGGTTTTTCGATTTCCAGGGAGAACGGCGCCTCCTCGACGACGGCCACGGGTAGCTTGTCGTGGATTTCGGTGAGGTAAATGACATTGCCGTTGCGCACGACATCGAAGTCCTGGCGCATGCGTCCGACGGTTGTGTTGCCGGGATCGGCGGACTTGAGGGTGACTGGCACGACAGCGTGGCCGAACGGAGCGTCGGGCGCGGCCTCAAACAAGAGAGGAATGCTGGAATAATCCTTGGGCAGGCTGGTGGTGAGCAGCTTCACACCCTGCGGCAGGCCGGGGGCGTCGAAGTTGAAATCTCCGCTGACATTGCTGCGGGATATGTTTTCCAGCAGCACCATGCGCCCGCCGCGCGGGATGGCGAGGAACTGGCGGTAATGCGAGTCGTTGACAGTGTAATTGGGGGAGGAGAAGGCGAGCACCGGCTCGGAATTGATCAGCTCGATGCGATAGACATAATTCGGGCCGCCGCGTCCGAGATGGTCGGTGACGCGGACGAAATAGTCGCCGTCCTCGGGCACATTGACTTTGACCTTGCTGTCCAGGCGGCGGCGGCCGCCTCCGTCGTCGTTGTTGGCCACATTGCCGCCCTTGGCATTGAGGACGTTGACGACGGAGTCGAGGGGGGAGCCGAGGCTCTGGGCGAAGGTCTCGACCTCCAACTGCTGGCCTTTTTTGAGCGTCAGCTTGAAGAAATCCACATCACCCGGCTCCTCGATGATGCCGTTGAGGGCGACGGACTGGGTCTTGGCGTCCGAGACGCTGGCCTTGGCGAGTTCGTTGTTCGGCTCGGCCTCGAGGACGTTGTCGAAGTTGACGAGGCGGAAGATGTTGCCGGAGGGAGCGGGCTCCTGGGTGGTGGAGAAAAGGGTGAAACCCGGCACCTCGGTTTCCGGCAGCTTCACCTCCTCCTCAAATGCCGAGGAGGGCTCGATGAAGCGGACCTTCAGACTGGAGCCGATCTTGCCGCCGGCGGGATAGACCACGTCAGGCCGGCGGAAACTGCCGACATGCACCCGGTAGTAATAGTTGCCGCCGCCGCGATAGGAGGAGTCGCGCACCATCACATAATAGTCGCCGTCGTATTCGGCGACGAACGAGCAGTATCCATCCTGGCGGAAAAGGATGGTGTCGTCGGAGTAGGCTTTCTCGAAACGGTCCTTGTCAATGATGGCGACGTAAGGGTCGAAGATGGTGTAACCAAGGCGGATGCCCTCCACCTCAAGGCTGATGCGCTGGCCTTTTTTGGCGGTGAGCTTGAAGTAATCCACGTCCTCGTTGGGGATGACTCCTTCGAGCGTCTGGTTGAAGCCGGCGGCCTGCGCGGTGTCAAACTCGCTGTTCGGCTCCTTTTCCTCGGCGATGGGGAAGGGGCCGACAAAGAACTGCCTGCCATGCGAAAGACCCGACTTGGTGCGCACTCGGATGAGGTGGTTGCCGAGGCTGGTTTCGGGAGCCACGGTGATCGTCACCTCCACCCTGTTGGCCTCCACCTTGTCCACGCTTTTCTGGGCGAACCCCGGCGAGTAAAAGACCAGGCTTTCAAAATCGGCCAGGCGGCTGCCGGTGATGACGAGCTTCTGCTCCGAGCCGCGCTGCGCGCCGCGCGGCGTGGTGCTGGTAAAGTCAGGATAGGCCGCCAGCCCCTGCAAGGTGGCGAGCAGAAGAACCGCTGGGATGAGGATGGGCTTGGACATGGGAGTTTGTTTCGATTCTTGAGTAACTACGGAGTTCATGCGGCTGCATGTTGCAGCGAATATGCGGCGCATGACCGCAAATGGAGAGGGCGGTGTGGCACGCACACCGCCCCGGTTGATGGCTTCAAAACAGGCGGGTCAGGCGATGACCTCGCTGAGGATTCGGCCGCCGTTGACGATGTCAATGGGGCGGGTGCCGTCGGCCATGATGCGCTTCTCGCCATTGATGCCGAGCAGGCGGTACATGGTCTTGGCGAGGTCTTCGGGGCCGACGGCGTCGCGGTCGGGCTCGGCTCCGAGGGGGTCGGAGGCGCCGTGAATGTAGCCTTCCTTGACACCGCCGCCGGCCATGGCCACGGAGAAGACACGCGGCCAGTGGTCGCGGCCGTTGGTGCCGTTGATCTTCGGTGTGCGGCCGAACTCGGAGCTGACAAGAACGAGGGTCTTTTTCAGCATGCCGCGCTCGTCGAGGTCGCGGATGAGGCGGGCGAAGGCCTGGTCAAAGTTCGGAGCCTGGCCGTCAAAGGAGCCTTTGATGTTGGAGTGGTGGTCCCAGGAGCCGTAATTGACGGAAACCATGCGCACGCCGGCTTCGACAAGGCGGCGGGCCAGGAGGAAGCGCTGGCCGGCGGTGTTGCGTCCGTATTCGTCACGCAGTTTGTCGGTCTCCTTGTTCAGGTCGAACGCCTCGCGCGCCTGGGTGCTGCTGATGAGGCCGTAGGCGGCCTGGTAGAAGCTGTCCATGGCGGTGATGGCGTCGGACTTCTCGACGGTGCGGAAGTGCTCGTCCACGATGTTGAGCAGGGAGCGGCGGCGGTCGAAACGCTTGTCGTCAATGTCCTTGGGCGAGAGCAGGTCGCGCACGGCGAAATTGCGGTCGGCTGGGTCGCTGCCGAGGGCGAAGGGGCCGTAGGCGCTGCTCATGTAACCGGTGCCCTGGTCGGGCGCGAACATGTTGGGCACGGCGACGTAGGGCGGCAGGTTGTTCCTCGAACCCTGCTCGTGGGCGATGATGGAGCCGAAGCTGGGGAACTTGATGGCCGGGCTGGGGCGGTAGCCGGTGAACATGTTGTGGGTGCCGCGCTCGTGGGCGGCCTCGCCATGAGTCATGCTGCGGATGACCGTCAGCTTGTTCATGATTTTGGCGATGTTCTGGAATTTCTCGCCGACATATTCGCCGGGGACGGAGGTCTTGATGGGCGTGTAGGGGCCGCGATAGTCCGGGGAGGCGAACGGTTTCGGATCCCAGGATTCGTGCTGGGCCATGCCGCCGGGAAGGTAGATGTGAATGATGGAGTCCGCGATGGGCTTGAAGGTCTCCACTTCGGGCATGACCTGGGCGGCCTGGAGACGGAGCATTTCAGGCAGGGTGAGGCCGAGGCCGCCAAGCAGGCCGACGTACATGAAGTCGCGCCGGCTGGCGCCGATGCGGAGGTCAATGTGGTTGCCTTGGCAGTTGGGGTGCATTTTCATGGGAGTGAGGGGGTATGTTTTTTCGGCGGGGATTTACGGCTGCCGTTCAGCCTTCTTGCAGTTTTGAAAAAAATTCTTCCGTGGCTGGTTTCACAAGCCTGGCGGTTGTGACAGGGCGTCGAAACCCGGGGGGCCGCCGGACTGAGCGCGCTTGAAGGACTCCATGATGTCGGGTTCCAGGTTGCCTTCAGAGGCAGGGAGCAGGTGCGGGATGGCGGATTTGGGCGAGGATTTGGAGGCGCGGAGTTCCACTGTGGAGCCGGAATTGGATGCAGGTTTCATGCCATGATTGAGCACCGCCAGCAGGACCGCGCCCAGGATGAGGGCGGCCAGCCAGAGCAGTTTCCGCCTCATTCCGGCCACTTCCGGGTCTTTCCGCATCAGCACCAGAGGCTCGCGCGCCAGCCTGTCCGGCTCGCCCCTCCCGCCATGCGGATTGTTCGTGGACTGTGTCATTGTGATCTCGGAAACATACCCGGCCTGGGCGGGAAATCTTGCCGGGAGTTGGATCACATGCGCGGCGCGTATTCGGTGGCGAGGTCCACTTTGAAGCGCCAGGTCAGGACTTCATCGGGCTGGTCGGCAGCTTTTTTGAAACTGAGGGTCACGGCGCAATCCTCCCGGCGCAGGCGGACGGGAATCTGGTAGCTCACGGTCATGGACCCGGTGTCATAAACCGCCGGCACCATGCCAAGACCGGCCACACGCAGGCGGACGGACTCGGGCACCACGGTTCCGACTCCCGCCAGCCGCGCCCGGATGAGGGGCAGGCGCTCCTTGATGACGGCCTCAGGCTCGGGAGACAATTCCACGAGTTTTTTCCCCTCCGCGTCCCGCATGTCGGCGGCCAGGAAATGGCTGGAGGACACATCGCCGCGCCCGCGAAAGCTGGTGGCGAGCTTGAAGTTGGTGTTGCTGTCACCGTGGATGATGAAGCGGCCCATTTTGGACAGGGGCGTGTCCCAGACGACTTTTTGCGAGTTGACCGTGACGAGCGCCTCGTAGCCGACCTGGAGGCCGGTCTCCGCGATGGCGTCGTCGAAAATGCCGAACGGATAGGCGTGCGTGCGGCAGGGCACGCCGAGTGCGGCCTCAATGAACTCCCTGGACTCTTTCAACTCGGCGAGCACCCACTCCTGATGCTGCTCCTCGGTGCGGCCCTTTTTGCGCGCGCGCAGGCTCTCGTGGGAGACGCTGTGGCTGCCCACCTCGCAGCCGTGCTCCATCATCTCCTTGATCTGCGCCCAGGTCATGCTGCGGCCGCCGGCGTTCACATACTTTTTGTAAAGGTAGATGGTGAAGGGAAAGCCGTGCTCCTTGAGGATGGGGAAAGCGTGCTCGTAAACGCCCTGCCAGCCGTCATCCATGGTGATGACGAAGGCCTCCTCCGGGATGTTTTTCTCCCCGCGCCTCCAGGCCAGCACATCACTCAGCGGGATGACCGGGATGCCTGAGTCCTTGATGGCCTTCATCTGCTCGCGGAATTTGTCCATGGCGATGATCATGGGGCTGCCGCCGCGCTCGCGGAAGTCGTGGTAGCCGAGGATGGAGACGACCGAGGATTTGTTCAGTTCGAACGGGACGGCCTTCGGCACCGCGTCGTCCTGCGTGGCGGTGGCGAATGCCGCGCCGTCCTGGAGCCGCTGCTCCAAGGCCAGCTCCTCGGGCGTGAGCACGGGCTCGGCGGGCTTGGGCGGAGGCGGCTCCTCAATGAGACCCGCAGCCCTGGCCAGGCGGTCGAGCTTGGCTTCGACGCGCTTGCAGGAGGGCGGAGCGCAGGCCAGCAGTGCGAGCATGAGGTAGGTCCAACGGTGCATGGGCTTCTCATAAAGCCATGCCCCGCAAAAGCAAGCCGCCAGCCCCCTTCCCGGGCGGCAGCGGCGGAGCGGACCGCTTTCCAGGCTTGCCCTTTGGCCGCGAATCTCCAAACTGCGCGTCCCAACCCTTCCACACACCTCATGAGCAGCCAGAAAATCGCCTTTGTCGGAGTCGGACGCATGGGGGCCAACATGGCCCGCCGCCTTAAAGATTGCGGACACATCCTCAGCGCCGTCTTTGACGTGAACCGGCCCGCCGCCGAATCGCTGGCCGCCGAGCTGGGCTGCTCCGCCCCGGCCACATTGCGCGAGGTCACCGCCGCCTCGGATCTCATTTTCACCGTTGTCACCAATGACGACGCCATGCGCGGCATCTTTTTCAACGAAGAGGACAATCTGCTCATCGGAGCGGAAGGGCGCGTTTTCCTCAACTGCGCCACCCTTTCCCCCGGCATCCACCGCGAGGTGGCCGCCGGCGCCGCGAAAGCCGGGGCCGCCTGCCTGGAGGCGGCGATGGCCTCCTCCATCAGCCACGCGCGCGAGGGCAAGCTCTACCTGATGATCGGCGGCGACGAGGCGGCATACCAAAAAGTGCTCCCCATCCTGGAGCAAATGAGCGTGAACCGCCGCCATGTGGGCGCCATCGGCCGCGCGGCGGAGGTGAAGGCGCTGGTGAACATGGTCATGAACATCAACACCGCCGGCCTGGCCGAGGGCCTCGGACTCGCCGCCGCTCTTGGACACGACCTGGACATGATCCGCGAGGTCTTCAGCCAGACCGGAGCCAACAGCCGCGTGCTGGAGACTGACAGCGCCGACATGGCGGCGCGCGAGCACGACTGCTGGTTCTCCGCCGAGCATGCCGCCAAGGACAGCGGCATCGCCGCAGGGCTGGCCGCCGAGGCGGGACTGAACCTGCCGCTGAACAATGCCGCCAAGGCCCAGTATGACAAAATGGTGGCCCTCGGCCTGGGCGGACTCGACAAGTCCGGCATCGCCGAGCTGACCTTCAAGGGCCGCCACGCCTGAGGCGGAAAATTTGCCTCGCAAGGCCGCGCCCGCGCCCGTAGTATCGTCCCCATGTCCCTGGACAACCGCGATTACATGCGAAACGAGCCGCGCCCTGCGGAGGGCGCCTTGTTTTCACGCATGGACACCTTTCAATGGGTCTTCGCGCTGAACATCGGTGTCTTCGTGATCCAGTGGCTTTTTCAAATTGGCTGGATCGAGGACCCGGTCACAGGCCGCCGCGTCATGCCCATGGGTGGAGTCAGTGTGGATGATCTGGCGCGCGGGCAAGTGTGGACGCCCTTCACCTACATGTTCGTCCACGGCAGTGTGGGCCACATTCTGGTGAACATGATCATGCTCTGGTTCGCCGGGAGGCGCGTGCATGACCTCTTCGGCGGGCGCAACTTCCTTTACATCTACCTCATGTCCGGCCTGGCCGGGGCCGCGCTGGAAATGGCGCTGGGAGCGCTGGTGCTGGGCAGCACCTCCATCACGCTCATCGGCGCCTCGGCCTGCTGCATGGGGCTGCTCCTGGCCTATGCGCTGGCCATGCCGGACGAGCAGCTCACCCTGCTGCTGTTCTTCATCATCCCTGTCCAGGCCACCCTGCGCGGCATGGCGCGTTTCCTTCTCCTCCTGAATGTGGCGCTCGGCCTGCTGGCCTGCTTCGACGCCCTGCCCTCCTGGCTCTCCGGCGGCGGCGGCGCGGTGGCCTACTGGGCGCATGTGGGCGGCGCGCTGGCCGGGTGGTACTTCGCGCGCGCTCTCGGCTACGGCGGCGCGCCGGCATTTTTCCAGCCGCCAGCCCTGGCGCGCCAGGCCCGCCCGCGCCGCGGCGCCGTGGCACGCGCTCGCAGGCCGGTGATCGAGATGGACATGGAGGCCATGCGCCGGAAAAATCCGAAAAACGACCCTGTCGTGGACCTCATGCGCGACGAGGTGGACCCCATTCTCGATAAAATCAGCGCCCACGGCATGCACAGCCTCAGCGAGGAGGAGAGGCGCACCCTGGAGCGCGCCAGCCGGCGCATCAGCAGCAAGACCGGCGGCAACTCCTGAGCCGTGACAAATCCTCCGCCGCGTCTTGCCTAGCCTGCATGACCGCGCATGATAGCAGGCGCATGGAATCCCTCCGCCGACTCACTTTCGCCATCACGGTTTTTTTGGTCGCCTTTCTAGTCTTCTCTTTCTTGAAGAAAGATGAAGGGGGTTACGGCCTGCTGAACCTCCTGCGCGGGGAGAAGCCCGGCGCCACCCTGACGCTGCCGGCGGCTCCGAAGATCCAGCTTGACGAGATACCGCTGCTCTCCGCCCTGGATGGCGAGTTTGCCAAACTCTCCGCCGCCGTCCTGCCCTCGGTGGTGAGCGTGACGACGAGGACCGTGCGCCGCGGGCAGGCGGGCTGGCACCCGTTTTTCGGCATGGTGGCAGGGCGCCCGCAGGTGATCCCGGGCCTCGGCTCGGGGGCCATCATTTCCAAGGAAGGGCATGTGGTGACAAACTACCACGTCATCGCGGATGTGAGCGAGGTGATGGTCACCACCAACGATAACAAGCAGCATCCGGCCCGCATCCTCGGCGCCAGCCGGGAAAGGGACATCGCGCTGCTGAAGATCGAGGGGGAGGGCAAGGACTTCCCTGCTCTCAGTTTTGCCAATTCTGACGAGGCAAAAGTGGGGCAGATTGTATTCGCCGTGGGCAATCCCTTCGGTCTCAGCGGCACGGTGACGCAGGGCATCATCAGCGCGCGGGACCGGCACTTGAGCGACAGCCAGCTCGACTACTTGCAAACCGACACTGTGATCAACCCCGGCAACTCCGGCGGCCCGCTGGTGAACATCAGAGGGGAGATCATCGGCGTGAACGTGGCCATTTACCAGGGTGACCAAAACGTGCGCGCCTGGCAGGGTGTGGGCCTGGCCGTTCCGGCGAACGATGCCAAAGCGGTGGTCGAAGCGGTTTTGAAGCAGGGGCCGGCATCGGACAATGGCTATCTGGGTCTGGAACTGAGCGCGGAGCCGGTGGTGCTGGATCGCGGCCCTGGCAGAGCCGGCATCGGAGCTTTCATCACGGACCTGGATCCCGGCTCCCCCGCCGCGCAGAGCGGGCTTCAGCCAGGGGATGTGATCACGACGCTCAACGGACTGGGTTTTGATTCACCGGCGGCTTTGCTCAAAGCCATACGCTCGCTCAAGCCGGGCAGCCAGGCGCGAGTCGCGCTCGTGCGCGACGGACGCATGGCGGAGATCACCGTCACTATCGGCGCGCGTCCGGACGCTCGTTGAGGAAGCCTGTCACCGGCTCAACCAACCACGGTCTTGAAATAGGCGACGGTGCGCTCGATGCCCTCCTCCAGCGGCACGCGCGGCTCCCAGCCGAGGTGGCTTTTCGCCAGCGAGATGTCGGGCTTGCGCTGGCGCGGGTCATCGGAGGGAAGCGGGTGGAAGGTGAGTTTTGATTTGCCGCCGACTTTTTTAAGCACCAGTTCCGCCAGCTCGATCATGGTGAACTCGCCGGGGTTGCCCAGGTTCACGGGGCCGGGGATGCCGGTGCTTTCCATGAAGCGGACGAAGCCCTCGATGAGGTCGTCCACATAGCAGAAACTGCGCGTCTGGGTGCCGTCTCCGTAGATGGTGATGTTCTCGCCACGAAGGGCCTGTACGATGAAGTTGGAGACGACACGGCCATCATCGGGCAGCATGCGCGGGCCGTAAGTGTTGAAGATTCTCACCACGCGGATGTCCACGCCGTTCTGGCGGTGGTAGTCGAAGAAGAGCGTCTCGGCGCAGCGCTTGCCCTCGTCATAGCATGCGCGCAGGCCGATGGGGTTGACATTGCCGCGATACGACTCCGGTTGGGGATGCACCTCGGGGTCGCCATAGACCTCGGAGGTGGAAGCCTGGAAAACCCGCGCGCGCACTCGCTTGGCGAGACCGAGCACGTTGATGGCACCCATGACGGAGGTTTTGACGGTCTTGATGGCGTTGTGCTGGTAGTGCGGCGGCGAAGCCGGGCATGCCAGGTTGTAAATGCGGTCCACCTCGGCCTTGAAGGGGTCAATGACATCGTGGCGGAAGAGCTCGAAGCGCGGGTTGCCAAGGTGCGCGGCGATGTTCGCCTTCCTGCCGGTGAAAAAGTTGTCCATGCACAGGACTTCGTGGCCTTCGTTGAGCAGGCGTTCGCAGAGATGTGAGCCGAGGAAACCGGCTCCGCCGGTGATGAGAATGCGCATGGCACGACGCTAGTCCGGGACGATGCGCTGGCAAGGACAGCGTCGCGCGCGGGCTTTGTTTCTCTTGCCAGGGCGCAAGGCTTCTTCAATGCTGCCGGTTCATGGATTCCTCAGCTTCCCCCTTCCGCGTCGGCGTGGCCGGCGTCGGAGCCATCGGCAAAAACCACGCGCGCATCCTCGCGGAAATCGCCGCGCGCAGCGGCGGAGCAGTGGAGTTTGCGGCTGTGTATGACGCGGATGCCGCCCGTGCCGCCGAGTTTGCCGCGCAATACCAAACCCGCGCCGCATCCGATCTGGATGACTTTGCCAGCCGGGTGGATGCCGCCACCGTCGCGGTGCCCACCGTTTATCACCGCAAGGTGGCGGAGCCGCTCATGTTGGCCGGCGTGCATGTGCTGGTGGAGAAGCCCGTCTCCGAGTCCTATGACGACGCGCAGGCCATGATCGGGCTGGCCCAGGAAAAAAACGTCATCCTCCAGGTGGGTCACATCGAGCGCTTCAACCCCGTGCTGCGCCAGCTTGAGGAGCGCATGAACCAGCCGCGCTTCATCGAGTGCCACCGGCTCTCGCCCTTCCCGAACCGCAGCATGGACATCGGCGTGGTGCTTGATGTCATGATCCACGACATCGAGATCGTGCTGCATCTGGTGAAGGCGCCGCTCGTCCAGGTGGACGCCGTCGGCATCCCCGTGCTGACGAAGCGCGAGGACATTGCCAACGCGCGGCTGAAATTTGCCAACGGCTGCATCGCCAACATCACCGCCAGCCGCATCAGCCCGGAGAAGATGCGGAAAATCCGCGTCTTTCAAAGCGACTGCTACCTCAGCCTCGACTACCAGGAGCAGAGCGGCTGGATTTACCGCAGGGACGGCATGCAGATCGTGCGCGAGGCCGTGGAGGTGGAGAGGGACGAGCCGCTGAAGCTGGAGATCGCCGCCTTTGTGGAGTGCGCCCGCCAGGGCAAGCGCCCCGTCGTCACCGGCCAGGAGGGCGCGGAGGCTGTGCGCATCGCCCTGGAGATCACCGACCAGATCGTTAGGAACGCTGCCATGGCGCAACTGCCATGAAAGAAGGAACGGACGTCATTGCGCCGACCAAAATTCTGGGGGCAGCATGATATGAACGCCACTGCCTGCGGGCTGGCAAATCGCAGTGGAGTCACTTTGCATTGCGGTCTTCCAAGAAATCGAGAAGGTCAGGCGCAGCCGCTTTGTTTGAATGGGCGGCGAAGCCCGCAGCGACCTTTCGCATGAATACCAGCTTCACAGCTTTTTACGGTGATTACGGGACTGGACTCGTCTCGCCATGAGGAATGCCGCGAGCTGAATATTATTCCGCCGCCTCCTCCACACTGATGCAGGTGCAGATGAGGTGGCGGTCGCCGTGGACGTTGTCCACGCGTGCCACCGGGGGCCAGTATTTCGACTCGCGCACCCAGGGCAGGGGGAAGGCGGCGGCCTCGCGGGTGTAGGAGTGCGGCCAGTCGGTCTTGGTGACATCGGCGGCGGTGTGCGGGGCGCGTTTGAGGGGATTGTCCAGCGCGTCGGCAGCGCCGCTCTCCACGGCGGCGATCTCGCGGTGGATCTGCTCCATGGCCTCGCAAAAGCGGTCCAGCTCGGCTTTGCTCTCGCTCTCGGTGGGCTCGATCATCAGCGTGCCGCCCACGGGCCAGCTCATGGTGGGCGCGTGGTAGCCGAAGTCCATGAGGCGCTTCGCCACGTCCTCGACCGTCACTTTGTGAAAGCCGCGGAAGTCGAGGATGCACTCGTGCGCCACGTGCCCGCTGCCGCCGCGGTAGAGCGTGGGGAAACACGCGGCCAGGCGGTGCGAGATGTAGTTCGCATTGAGAATGGCAAAGCGCGTGGCCTCGGTGAGGCGCGGGCCCATCATGGCGATGTACATCCAGGAGATGGTGCAGATGCTGGCGCTGCCCCAGGGCGCGGAGCAGACGGCGCCCTCGCTTTGCTCCGGCCAGGTGAGATGACCGGGCAGGAAAGGTTTCAAATGCGCGGCCACACAGATGGGGCCGACACCAGGTCCGCCGCCGCCGTGCGGGATGCAG
>DDQZ01000015.1:21599-51861 GCA_002343505.1 Verrucomicrobiaceae bacterium UBA2429
GATGCAGAACGTCTTGTGCAGATTCAAGTGGCACACGTCCGCGCCGATGCGCCCCGGCGAGGTGAGGCCGACCTGGGCGTTCATGTTCGCCCCGTCCATATACACCTGCCCGCCGTGCTCATGGATGAGCGCGCAGATTTCGGCGATGCCCTCTTCGAAGACGCCGTGCGTGGAGGGATAGGTGACCATGAGCGCGGCGGTCCTGCCTTCGTTGGCCGCGAGGCGGGCGCGCAGGTCGCCGAGGCTGATGTTGCCCATCTCGTCACAGGCCACGGGCACGGCCTTGAAGCCGCACATGACGGCGCTGGCGGGGTTGGTACCGTGCGCGCTGGCGGGGATGAGGCACACATCGCGCGCCCCTTCGCCGCGGCTTTCGTGGAAGCGCTTGATGGCCAGCAAGCCGGCGTATTCGCCCTGGGAGCCGGCGTTGGGCTGGAGGGAGGTGGCGTCGAAGCCAGTGCATTCGGCCAGCCATTGCTCCAGCTCGGCGAACAAGTCCTGCCAGCCGCGTGTCTGCTCCGGCGGAGCGAAGGGGTGGATCCCGTTCACCTCGGGCCAGGAGAGCGGCATCATCTCGGCGGCGGCGTTCAGTTTCATGGTGCAGGAGCCGAGCGGGATCATGCTGCGGTCGAGCGCGATGTCCTTGTCCTGCAACCGCCGCAGGTAGCGCATCATCTCAGTCTCGGAGCGGTGCTTGTGGAAGACGGGATGCGTGAGGCAGGCGCTGGCGCGGTGATGGACGGTGGAAAAGTGCGGCTCGGCGGCGTCCTCGCGCGAATGCCGGGCCTTGGGGATGCCGAAACATTTGAGGATGGTGGCGAGGTCGTCGTCCCTCACGCGCTCGTCGAGCGCCACACCGACCAGGCGGTCGTCCACCCTGCGCAGGTTGATGCCGTAGAGGAATGCGCTCTTGAGCACTTCGTCCGCGCTGCGCACGCGCACGGTGATGGTGTCGAAAAACTCGTCGCTGGCGATGTCGAGACCGGCCTCCAGCAGCTCGCGCGCCAGCCAGACAGCAGCGCCATGCACGCGCAGGGCGATTTTTTTCAGCCCCTCCGGCCCGTGATACACGGCATACATGGAGGCCATGACAGCGAGCAGCACCTGGGCGGTGCAGATGTTGCTGGTGGCCTTCTCACGTCGGATGTGCTGCTCGCGCGTTTGCAGGGAGAGGCGGCAGGCGGGGTTGCCGGCGGCGTCTTTGGACACACCGATGAGGCGGCCGGGCATGCGGCGTTTGAGAGCGTCTTTGACCGCCATGAAGGCGGCGTGCGGACCGCCAAAACCGAGCGGCACGCCGAAGCGCTGGCTGTTCCCCACACAGATGTCCGCGCCGAACTCTCCCGGCGGGCGCAGCAGGGTGAGCGCGAGCAAATCCGCCGCCACCACGAGCAGCGCGCCCGCCTCATGCACGGCGGAGGCCAGCGCCGAGAAGTCACGGATCACGCCGAGTGTGTCGGGGTATTGCACGAGCACGGCGGCCAAGCCTTTTTCGCCATCCGGCTGCCAGGTGGCGAGGTCCACCACCTCGACACGGATGCCCAGCGCGCCCATGCGCGTGCGCACCACGGCGATGCTGTGCGGGTGGCATTGATCCGAGACGACCACGCGGTTCGCGCCCGCGACCTGGGCCACGGCCAGGCCGAGCGCCTCGGCGCAGGCGGTGCCTTCATCGAGCAGGGAGGCATTCGCCACATCCAGCCCGGTGAGGTCGGTGATCATCGTTTGGAAGTTCAGCAGCGCCTCCAGCCGGCCCTGGCTGATCTCGGGCTGGTAGGGGGTGTAGGCGGTGTACCAGCCGGGATTTTCCAGGATGTTCCGCTGGATGACCGGCGGCGTGAAGGTGTCGTGGTAGCCGAGGCCGATGAAGCTGCGCACCACTTTGTTCCGGCTCATCATCTGGCGCAAACGGCGCAGGGCGGCCTCCTCATCCAGCGGCTCGGGCAGGTTCAAAGCATCGCGCTGGCGGATGGACTCGGGCACCACCTGGTCAATCAGTGTGTCGAGCGAGTCCACGCTCAGACTTTGCAGCATGGCCGCTGTCTCTTCAGCGGTGGGACCGATGTGACGGGAGGAAAAGGGGACTGACATGGAAGGCCGCCATAGGAGCTAGGAAGATGCCGGGAGACAAATGCGAAATGCGAAATTCGCATGTTGGAGTTCAGCGTTGGAGTTCAAGCTTCAGCTTGTTCCATGAACTCCCGCAGCGGAATCTGCTCTCGTGTCGCCTAAAGGCTTCACTCCAACTTTGCTCCCGTGTCGCCTGAAGGCTTCACTCCAACGTTGCGTCCAAGCATCAGCGCAGCCCGGTGTTTCGAATCTCGAATTTCGAGCTTCGAGCCTTCAGCTCCTCCATCGCCGCCACGATCACGCAGGGGTCCATCTCATGCACCTCCAGCTTGCGGCCCACTTCGGGCACGAGTGTCACGGTCAGCTCGCCGCCGAGGTGCTCGCGGAATTCCTCCAGCCCGTCCAGGATCACCGGGCCGCCGCGCTGCCCCTCGGCCAGCAGACCGTGGTGGTAGGTGTGGAAGCCGAGGCTTTCCACCAGGCGCAGCACGCGCTGCGCGGTCGCTTCGTCGAGCAGGCCGGTTTTCACGGAATACACGAGGTCCACCGCCATGCCGATCGCCACCGCCTCGCCATGCGTGACCTCGAAGCGGGTGATCTGCTCCAGCTTGTGCGCGGCCCAGTGGCCGAAGTCCAGCGGGCGCGCGCTGCCCAGCTCAAAGGGGTCCCCGCCCGTGGCGATGTGATCCACATGCAACTCGGCGCTGCGCTGGACGACGCGCTCGAGCGCGGGCTGCTCCAGCCGCGCCAGCTCCGGCGCCAGGCGCTCGATCTCTTCAAAAAACGCGCGGTCGCGGATGAGGGAGACTTTGATGGCCTCAATGATGCCGTTGCGGCGCTCGCGCGCGGGCAGGCTTTCGAGAAAAGCGAAGTCGTTCACCACCGCGTAAGGCACCGCGAAGCTGCCGACCCAGTTCTTTTTGCCGAAAAAATTCACGCCGTTCTTCACGCCCACACCGCCATCCCCCTGGCTGAGCGTGGTGGTGGGGAAGCGCGCATGGCGGATGCCGCGGTGGGCCGTGGAGGCTGCAAAGCAGACGAGATCCAGCACCGCCCCGCCGCCGATCACGAAGACGTAGCTGTGCCGGTCCAGCCCGGCCTCGTGGATGGCCTCCCAGCAGTCCTCGACGAGGGCGAAGTCGTTTTTGCACGATTCCCCGCCCGGCAGCTCCACCACATCCCCCGCCAGATCATAGACCTCCGCATGGGCGCGGGCGTGGGCGCGGATGGACTCGCGCAGGCCGGGGTTCGCCGCCAGCACTTGATCATCCGCGAAGACGAGCACGCGCGGCGGCTTCTTCGGCGAGTCGAGCAGCAGCAGGTCGCGGATGCAGGGGTTCGCGGGCGCGAAGGCTTGGCGCGTGAAAAGGATGCGGTGGCTGTGCTCGAGCCTGATTTTCTTCTCCAACATGGGCGGGGGTATCCTTTGCCCGCAAACAAAGGCGCTTTCAAAGGGAAAGGTGAAACGGGCGCGGCGGCGGATTCTAACGGACGGGCGTCCCGCTCATGTCGCCGCGATCCAGCGCTGCCACAGCCGCAGCAGCGGGGCCAGGGCGGCGAAGCCGCAAGCAAGCGTTAGGGACACATGCCCCACCGCGAGCGCGTCCACGATGGGAATGCCGGCCAACAGCCAGCCCACTGCGCGACCAACATGAGGACCACCTTTGCGCATGATTCGCATGGAGAGAAAAACCCAAATGGCAAAGACTGGCAGCATCAGCAGAGGAAGCCAGTCCGAGGGTTCCGCATCCACGGCCACCCAAAATGTGAATGCAACGGCCAAAATAGCCGGGACCCAAAGCAGGAGCTTGGCCATGACCAGCGATAGCACGACGGCACCTTCCTTGCTGGACTCAAGGCGCGCCACTTTGGTCAAACCTACAATGTAAACGCCGAGCGCGATGCCGTGCGGCGTCGCCAACATCTCACCAGACATCTTGCAGCCCGTGTCGTTAGCAGAAGCGGCCAGAAGCACCAGCAACAAACGACATGACCCCATCACCCAAACAGCTCCGCTCCAAGGCTTGTGAAAGAGATCATACAAGATAACAGAAGCCACCAATCCGGCTGCAATCCAGGGACATGCCCCGCCCTGTGCGACGGCCATGCCCGCGCCTGCGGCGAGCATCCCCGCCCCGACCGCCCAAGCCGCCGCCGCGGAGACCCTTCCTGACGGGATGGCCCGCTCCGGTCGGTGTTCGCGGTCGAACTTCACATCAGCGGCGTCATTGAGGATCATGCCGCCGGTGTAAAGCAGCGATCCCGCGAGCAGAAGCCACCCAAGCCGCGCGTCCCAGCCGCCACCCGCGAGCAGCCAGCCCGCGCTGACATTGGTCCACACCGTGGGCAGGTTGGAGATGCGGGCGAGTTCGAGCCAGGCGCGGAGCATGGGCATCCATAGCCCCGCGCCCCATTGACTGCAAAATCCAGATTCACCCTCATGCGGGAACCCGCGCGCCCGTGAAGATTGCGAATTTTTCCTGTCCAAAACCGCGCCGACGGCGACTCTTGCCGGGTGATGGATGATGCCACCACAGCCTTTCTTGAACTGCTGACCAAGCACGAGCGCCCGCTCTCGCTTTATGTCCACGGCCTGGTGCCGAGGGACTCGGCGGCGGAGGACATCCTCCAGCAGACGAAGATGCTGCTGTGGAAGCACTTCAAAGACTTCGAGCCGGGCACCAACTTCCTGGCCTGGGCGCGCAAGACGGCCTTTCACCAGATCCTCACCCACCGCCGCCAGAAGAAGCGCGAGCACCTGCCGCTGGACGAGGTGGCGCTGGAGGCTCTGGGCCACGCCGTGTCAGACCTCGCCGTCGAAGGCTCCGCCCGGCAGGACGCGCTGCGCGCCTGCATGGCGCGGCTGCCCGTGGAGCACCGGCGGCTCATTTCCCTGAGGTACTTCGAGGAAATGGAGATCGGCCAGATTGCCGGGCGCATCCGGCGCAGCGAAATGGCCGTTTACCGCGCCCTGAGCCGCATCCGCATGACACTGATGCAGTGCATTGAAAAACAAATGGAGGCGCATTCATGAAAGCGGAGGAAACCTGGCGCTGGCTGGAGCTGTGGGAGCGCGCGCGCGATCGCGCGCTGACCCATGAGGAGGAAGCCCTGCTCAATGAAGCCGTGACCTGCAATCCCGAGGTGCGCGCCCTGCTCGCCCGTGCCGCGTTGATGGATGCAGAGACGGCCTGCATGGAAATGCCGGAAACGATCTCCGCGCCCTCGCCGCGCACGGTTTCTGTCTGGCGGCGCGCTCTGCTTCCCGCCGCCGCAGCTCTCGTCTCCGCCGGACTGGTCTGGCTGTGGGACCGCGAGCCGCCGCCCGTGGCCACACTGGCACGCGCCGCCGCCTGCAAATGGGGAAACAGCGCCCTGCCCACCCTGGAGGGGTCCGCCCTCCGCCCCGGCCTGCTGGAGTTGCTCGATGGCATCGCAACCCTGAAATTCAAAAGCGGAGCCGAGGTGACTCTCGAGGCGCCTGTCACGCTCGAGGTCCTCTCCACCATGGAGTGCCGCGTGAAAAAAGGCACCGTCATGGCCGAAGTGCCCCCCAGTGCCAAGGGCTTCACAATTCACACCCCCGAAACCAAGGTGGTGGACTACGGCACACGCTTCGGCGTTAGCGCCAGTGAGGACGGCAAATGCCTCGTGCATGTCATGGAGGGCCTCGTCGAAGTCGAGCGCGCCGGGGAAAAAGGCCGCAAAGAGCTGCGCGCCGGTCAGCGCGCGGACTACGGCGGCTTCATCAAACAAGCACTCAACCCCGACGCTGACCCGTTCGAGCAGACCGAGTCCAGCCGCTGGCTGCCGGGCCCCATCAACCAGCTCGCCGACGGCTGGCAGCTTGTCACCACTGCCTATGGCCGCGGCAGGGACTCCTGGGTTCAGTCCAGCAAACAAAAAGTCAGCGGACGCGAGTCCTTCCTGCGGGTGAAATTCACCACGCTCAATGACGGACTCAATCGCAAGGCTTACGCCGCCTTTGACCTTTCCGCCTTCGCTGGCAAGCGCGTGGCCGAGGCCGAGTTCGCCCTCCATGTCGAGCCCAGCGACCTCGGCTTCGCCTCGCTCGTTCCCGACGCCGTCTTCACCGTCCACGCCCTCACCGATGAAGCTCAGGACGCATGGGACGAGGCGGAATTGTCCTGGGAAAACGCCCCGGCGCACAGCACCGCGCCGGAGCACCGGAACTCACCTGTCGCGGCTCAGTCCGTCCTCATCGGCGAGTTCACCGTGCCCCAGGGAACCACGCGCGGCGCTTTCTCGGTGAAGGGCGCCGCGCTCGTCCGCAGCCTCAACGCCGACACCAACGGCATGCTCACCCTCATCATCTGCCGCCAGACTGACGAGACCGCCACCAGCGGCCTCGCCCACGCCTTTGCCAGCAAGGAAAACACCCGCAACACCCCGCCCCTGCTCAAAGTGCGGCTGGAGTGAGCGGACGCTGGTCTTGCCTCAAAACAAGATGTTCTCCACAAACCGCGCAATGTGAGCCGGGAGCTTGCGGTGCTTGCGCGTGAGAGCGACGATCTCGCGCTCGAAGCTCACTTTCATTGGCAGCGTCATGATGGACTCTTTTCGGCGATACAGCGCCAGGGCGCGATGGGGAACGAAGGCCAGGCCGTAGCCGCTGGAAACGAGGTTGATGATGAGGTCAAAGCTGTCCAGCTCCATCACCGGCTGTATGTCGAGCTTTCGCATTTTCATCCAGCGGCGCAGCGTGCTCCCTGTGTGTGTGGACGAGTCCATCAGAAGCCAGGGCTGCTCCAGCAGCCAGCCAAGAAACGCCCCCGCCCGCTTGACGGGCGCCGCAGAGCCAAGAACCGCTGGCGCAATGAGGTCGAACCGGTCGTTGAAGCGGTGGGTCACCCTCACGCTTGCCGGCAAAGGCGAGGGCGGGCACAAAACGCCAATGTCCGTCTCGTTCGCATCCAGCGCTGTCAGCACGGCGCTGCTTGGCTGGTAGTTGATCCGGCAGACCACGTCAGGATGCCTTTGGTGATTCGCGTGAAAAAGACCGGGCATGTGCGCCATCGCCAGCGAGCGCGAGACACTGACGCGCACCTCCGGCCGGACACTGCCGAACGCTGCCTGCAAGCCGTCCAGAGTGTCGGCCACCCCGTTGATGATGCGCCCGGCCTCTTTCGCCAGATGCCGCCCCGCCTCGGTCACTTCGACAGAGCGGGTGGTTCTGTTGATGAGGTCCAGACCGAGCCGGTTCTCCAGCGTCTGCATCTGCCGGGTCAGGGCGCTCTGCGACAAGCCTGCCTCGCGCGCCGCCCTGGTGAAGCTGCGGTGCTTCACGACCAGGTGAAAAAGATGCAGCGTGTACAGGTCGAAGGGTTTGGTGGCGAGGTATTCTTGCATGAAGCGCAATAATCTCTGATTTTAATGCATTTCATTCATGATTTTCGGTGTGCGAAACACGGAGCGCAACCCTAACCCGCAAATCACATGCCGCTCCCATCCGACCGCCTCCCTCAAAATGTCCCCGGACGCTTTTATGTGGATTCCTCCTGCATAGACTGCGACCAGTGCCGCAGTCACGCGCCCGCGTTTTTCCACCGCGATGACGACATCGGATTCAGCGTCGTTTACCGCCAGCCGGAGTCGTCTCATGAAATCGAACTCTGCAGAGAGGCCCTCGAAGGCTGTCCCTCCGAATCCATCGGGGAACTGGACACTTGATTGCGCGACTCGTGTGTCTCAACGCTCCCGCCCTCCCCAAGACTCCGCCCTTGAATCCCCGCCGGATGCCCGCCATATCCAGCGCCTATGCGCATTCTCTCAGGACTCCAACCCAGCGGGCGTCTCCACATCGGCAACTATTTCGGCATGATGGAGGCGGCGCTAAAGCTGCAGCATGAGGGGGAGGCCTTTTACTTCATCGCCGACTACCACTCGCTGACCAGCATCCAGGACGGCAAGCTGCTGCGCTCCCATGTGCGCGATCTGGCGGTTGATTTCCTGGCCTGCGGTCTCGATCCGGCCAAGTGCGTGCTTTTCCGCCAGAGTGATGTGCCGGAGCATACGGAGCTGTCCTGGATCCTCAGCACGGTGACTCCCATGGGCCTGCTGGAGCGCTGCCATAGCTACAAAGATAAGATCGCCAACGGCATCAGCCCCTCGCACGGCCTCTTCGCCTACCCTGTGCTCATGGCGGCGGACATCCTGATTTATGACAGCGATGTGGTGCCCGTGGGCAGGGACCAGAAGCAGCATGTGGAAGTCACGCGGGACATCGCCGTGAAGATGAACCTGGCCTTTGGCGAGGGCCTGCTGAAGGTGCCTGAGCCGCGCATCCGCGAGGAGACTGCCGTGGTGCCGGGCCTGGACGGGCGCAAGATGAGCAAGAGCTACGACAACACCATCCAGCTCTTCGAGGAGCCCGCTGTGCTGAAGAAGAAGATCATGCGCATCGTCATGGACTCGACGCCGCTGGAGGCGCCCAAGCCGATAGAAAACAACAGCGTGCTCGCCCTCTACAAGCTCGTCGCCTCCGAGGCCGACTACCAGACGATGGTGGACGACCACCTGCGCGGCGGCATCGGCTACGGCGACTTCAAAAAGCGCCTGCTGGAAGCGATGCTCGCGCATTTTGCCCCCTTCCGCGAGCGCCGCGCCGAAATCGTCGCCGACCCCGCCTACGTGAACCGCGTCCTGGCCGAAGGCGCCGAAAAAGCCCGCGCCATCGCCCGCCAAACTCTCAACCGCATCCGCGCCGCCGTGGGACTGGGAGATTGATGCCATGCGCCGCTATTCTGGCCGCCTCTGCCAGCGAAAAATTTCGAGCTGAGGTTGGCAGAACTTTGAATTTGAAACCACGAATTGACACGAATGAGCACGAATTCCGAATGTTGTGGCAAGGGATGCGTGTCGCAACTGGACGCTCTTTTCCAGATGCTCTGTGGGATTTGGAAGAAGCGCACCGCTGCTGGCTACATTCGTGTCAATTCGTGTGCATTCGTGGTTCCCTCCTTTGACCTCTGCTTGCGCGGGTAAAACGAAGAACATCCCAATCCCCATGCAAGACGGCTACGAACTCCTCGACAGCGGCGAATTCCAGAAGCTGGAGCGCTTTGGCTCCGTGGTGCTCTCGCGGCCCTGCGCGCAGGCGGTGTGGCGGCAGAGTCTGTCAAAAGCGGACTGGCAGCGCGCCACGGCCGCTTTTTTCCGCGACGGCGGCAACCAGTGGCGCGGGCGCGACCGCCTGCCTGCGACGTGGGAGATCAGTGTGGATGGCATGCGCTTCCAGCTCAGCAGCACGGATTTCGGCCACCTGGGCATCTTCCCCGAGCAGCGCGACCAGTGGCGGCGCATCCGCGAGCTGTGCGCGGCCTACCCCAAAGCGCATCAGCGCGCGCCGCGCGTGCTGAACCTCTTCGCCTACTCAGGCGGCAGCACCCTGGCGGCCGCGCACGCCGGGGCCGAGGTCTGCCATGTGGACGCCTCGAAGGGCATGGTGGACTGGGCGCGGAAAAACGCCGCGCTCAATGGCCTGGAGGACCGCCCCGTCCGCTGGATTGTGGACGATGTGACCAAATTTCTCGAACGCGAGCTGCGCCGCTCACGCAGCTACGACCTCGTCATCCTCGACCCGCCCAGCTACGGACGCGGCGCGAAGGGGGAAGTCTTCAAGATCGAAAACGACCTGCCGCCCCTGCTGGCGCTCATCGGCCAGTTGATGTCCTCCCAGCCGCTCGGCGTGCTGCTTTCCTGCCACACCCCGGAGCTCACGCAGACCTCGCTGCACCACCTGCTGCTCCAGGAGTTCGGGTCCAAAGGCGGCGCTCTGGAATCCGGCGAGATGCTCCTGCGCGGCGGCAAAGACGTGCTGCCCGTGCCCAGCGGCAGCTTTTGCTGGTGGGTGAGAGCGTGATTTGGAGCAAAGCAGTGCGGTATTGCCAAGAGTCTAAAAAGTGTCTAATTGCAGTCTAATTAGACGCTTTTTAGACTCATGCGTGTTCCGCAAGATCCACCCTCGACCCAAATACTGCTCCAACGAACGCTCACCAGACCCCAGCGTTTGATGGAGTTGGTCGCCATGCGATCTGAGGATTTGCCACAGCATGAAGAGTATCTGCACTGGGACAAACTGCGGCATCTGTCTCCGCCTGCGGGACTCAGCCATGAGGAGTGGTGGTGGCTGGTAAAAAGAGGCAGACAATCAGGCCGGCAAGGCATCCCACTGCGGGACAAAAAAGGCGTTTCGTTCAGCTTCTCGCTGGTGCCGGAAATGTTTGAGGCCCTGCATCACATAGACCAGCGCTGCGCTGGTAACATAGCGATGCCCGAGCAAGTCACGGACGGCAGAACCCGGGACCGCTACCAGATCAACTCTCTGATGGAGGAGGCGGTCACATCCAGCCTTCTTGAGGGTGCCGCAGTCACACGCCAGAAAGCAAGGGACATGCTGCGCAGCGGACGCAAGCCAACTGACAAAAGCGAGCGCATGATTGTGAACAATTTCAAGACCATGCAGCATCTTCTGAATATCAAAGACCGCCCGCTCACACCGGAGCTGGTGTTTGAGATTCATGCCATGATCTCGGAGGACGCGCTCGACAAGCCCGATGGAGCAGGCCGCCTGCGCCGCGCGGACGAGTACATCGAGGTTTCCGACGACCTGGACAATATTTTTCACATCCCCCCGGCAGCGTCCCAACTGCCCGGGCGTCTGGAAGATATGTGTTTCTTTGCCAACGAGACCGGGGTCAATGGTTTCCTGCACCCGGTCATACGCTCCATCGCGCTGCATTTTTGGCTGGCTTACGACCACCCTTTTGTGGATGGAAACGGCCGCACTGCACGCGCTCTCTTTTACTGGTCCATGCTGCGCGGCGGCTACTGGCTGTTCCAGTTCATCTCCATTTCCCAGGCGCTGCTTCGTTCGCCGTCGGATTATTACCGGGCTTTTCTGCACACCGAGCACGATGAGAATGATTTGAATTACTTCATTCTTCATCAGCTCCGCTGCATTGAAACGTCCATCCAAGACCTCCATGAATATCTCGCCCGCAAATCGGAGCAGAGACGTGGGCTGCAAATCATCTTGCGCGGCTTGGATTGGGTCAATCACCGCCAGCAGGCTCTCCTGAGTCACGCGCTGGAGCATGATGACGCAGCCTATACTTTTGAGAGCCACCAGCGCAGTCACCGCATTTCGAGAATGACTGCCATTAGTGATTTGCGTTCCCTGGAGGAAAAAGGACTGCTGGTTTCCCGTCTCCAGGGCAGGCAGCGCGTCTTCCGCCCCATTCCAAATCTGGAAACAAAACTCGGAACGCGCACTCGTCCATGAGCCGCCACCCTTTGGACACAGGCTGCGGCGGCAAACAAGCACCGCCTGTGACGGCTGCTTTTGCTGGAAAGTGAGTGGAGGCAATGAGGTGCCGCGCGGGTCAAGAATCGCCCACTCAACGACACGAGCCGCAAAGTCCCTCGACGACTTTTGTTGTATTGATCATACATGTTTGAATCCAAGCCCGACATCCAAGGCCGCGCCGAGATCGAGACGCTCGTGAATACTTTCTACGAGCGTGTGCGGGCCGACGATTTGCTCGGCTTCATCTTCGACAAGGTGGCGCGGACGAACTGGGAGACGCATCTGCCGAAAATGTACGCCTTCTGGGAAACCGTGCTCTTTCGAAGCGGCGGCTACACGGGCAATCCGTTGGCCGCTCATGCGAAGCTGGTGCCGCGGACGGCGATGGGCCGGGAGCAGTTTGACCGCTGGCTGATGCTGTTTCGCTCCACGGTGGATGATTTGTTCGCCGGCGAGAACGCCGGGCACATCAAGAACTGCGCCGCTGACATGGCGAATGTCATTTACGCGCGCATCAACCAGGTCGCCGATCCGCGCTTTGATCCCGCCAACCTTACGGCGGAGCAAAGGGAGCGATACGCGCGTTACAAAACCAGCGCCGGCACATGAGCCAGTTCCCCGCCTGCAAACACAAGAAGCACAAGGCCAGAGGCCCGCGCCGTCACGGGTTGCGCTGGCTGGCGGCGGAGCCGTATCGGGTGTTCTTTTTCAGCGGCGCGGTGTGGAGCATCATCGGCGCGGCTTTGTGGCCGCTGTTTTATGCGCGGATGCTCGGCTTCTATCCGGGCTTCGTTCACGCGCGGATCATGATCGAGGCGTTTGGCGGGGCGTTTGTCGTTGGCTTCCTCGGCACGGCGGGGCCGCGCATGGCGACGGCGCCGAAGCTCACACCGGCGGAGTTGTACTGGCTCTTCGCGCTGCATCAGGCCTGTGGTGTGAGCCATCTCACGCTGCATTTCGCATGGGGGGATGGCTTCTTCATCGCGTTGCTCGTGTCATTGGTGCTGTGTCTCGTGATCCGTGTGGCGAGGTTCCGCAAAGAAATGCCGCCGCCGCAGATGCTGCTGGCGCTCACCGGGCTGGCCTGCGGCATCGCGGGCGCGGCGATGCATCTCTCCCCAGCCACGCTGATGGACCCGCAGCGCCTGCGTCTGGCGAATCTGCTGCTCTACCAGGGCCTGCTGCTGCCGCCGGTGCTTGGCATCGGGTCGTTTGTTTTTCCGCGCATGTTGGGCGGGGATTTTGGCGATCCCAAAACGGCGGCGCAAAGCAAGGCGAAGCTGCTGCGGGCCATCGCCGTGGCGGCTTTGCTCGTCGGCAGCTTTTTTCTCGAAGCACATGGCGGGGTCGCCACTGGCCATTCCGTGCGCGCCATCGCCGCTGCGGGCTATCTGCTCATCGAGGTGACATGGCAGACGCGGCAAAGCGGCTCGCTCACCACCGGTCTGTTTTGGGCCCTGGCAACCGGCTGGCTTGGCATCGTTCTGGCGCCATTTTACTACCTGCAGCATGTCTCCATCGAGCATCTGCTCTACATCGGCGGATTCGGCATGTTGATGCTCATTGTCGGCTCGCGCGTGCTCTTCGGCCATAGCGGTGACTTGGAAGGCTTCTTCGCAAAATCCAAATGGGCGCGCTTTTTGATCTTCCTCGGCATTCTGGCCGCCACGACGCGCGCTACCCCCGCCTGGGTGCCCTCGACCACGATTTCCCATCACATCTACGCCGCCTGGACCTGGGGCCTGCTGGCGCTGCTCTGGCTGCTGTGGCATCGGAGACGCTTTGTGCAGCGTGACGGGGAACCGTGAGCGGCGGCATCAGCGCCTGCTCCGGCGCGCGCCGCTTGCACTAGCCCTGGCGCGCGGCTCTTTGCGCGCCGTTCCGCCATGCCCGTCCATCCCTCAGCTTACCAGGCTCCGTTTTTCCTGCGCAGGGGGCATGCGCAGACGATCCTCGGCGCGCTGACGCCTGCCTGGGCGCGGCCCGTGTTCTCGCCGGAGACCCTGACCCTGCCGGATGGCGACCGCCTCCACCTCGGCTGGCTGCGGGGCGGGCAACTGCGGCTGGTCATCCTCAGCCACGGGCTGGAGGGATCCATGCGCGCCGCCTATGTCCGCGGCATGGCCGCCGCCTGCGCGCGCGCCGGGTGGGACGTGCTGGCCTGGGACTACCGCGGCTGCGGCGGGCGCGCGAACCTCCTGCCCCGCTCCTACCACAGCGGCGAGAGCGGCGACCTGCGCCACCTCATCACCCACGCCGCGCCCGGCTATGACAGCGTGGCCCTCGTCGGCTTCAGTCTCGGGGGGAACATCACTCTCAAATACCTCGGCGAGTCCCCGCCACACCCCGCCGTGCGCGCCGCCGCCGCCGTCTCCACCCCGGTGGACCTGGCCTCCAGCGCCCGCGCGCTTGATGAGCACCCCGCCTGCCGGCTCTACCAGCGCCGCTTTTTGCGCTCCCTGCTGGCGAAGGCGGAGGAAAAGGCGCGCCGCTTTCCGCGGGTGCTGCCGCCTGGTGGACTCGCCGGCATCCGCACCATCCGCGACTTCGACGAGCGTTTCACCGCGCCCCTCCACGGCTTCCGGGATGCCGCCGATTACTATGCCCGCGCCAGTTCCCTGCCCCACCTGAACTCCATCACCGTGCCCGCCCTCCTGCTCAACGCAGCGGACGATCCCCTCCTCGAGCCGCCCTCCTATCCCGGCGGCGCGGCTGCTGAAAATGCCGCCCTGCATCTGGAAATACCCGCCCACGGCGGCCATGTCGGTTTTCTCACTCACGGCCTGCGCCGCTGGCACGAGCGGCGGGTGCTCGACTTCCTGGCCAACTCCAGCCCCTCAAAGCCCACTCACTCAAGGCTTCACGCATGAAATCCAGGAAAATCAAAGTGCCGATGGCCGGACTCGAACCGGCAAGGGAGTTGCCTCCCAGCGGATTTTAAGTCCGCTGTGTTTACCATTTCACCACATCGGCAGACAGAACGGCCAGTCTAGCGGCATTTCCCGGCAGGCCAAGCGGTTCCTGTTTTCACACGGTTGAGCGGATGAAAAAACGTGGAAACGACCGGGGGGCAAAACGGGGTAAAAATTTGGTTGCCGGCAGGGCGACTTGTGGCAGCTTGGCGGCCCTTTACGCCGGAAAGCGGTTCCGCAAGCCGCTTTTTGGCCCCCGGGCTACCCTTCAACGCAGACAACATCATGGCATACGCAATCTTCAAAACAGGCGGCAAACAATACAAGGCTTCCGTGGGCGACCAGCTCGACGTGGAGAAGATCGAGGTTGCCGAAGGTGAGGCCGCCAATTTCGACCAGGTGCTGGCCGCCGGTGAAGGCGCCGACATCAAGGTCGGAGCGCCCGTGCTCGAAGGAGCCAGCGTCGGCTTCAAAGTGCTCAAGCAGTTCAAAGCGCCGAAGGTCACCGCCTTCAAATTCCGCAAGCGCAAGGGCTACCACAAGACCAAGGGGCACCGCCAGCTCCTGACCCGCGTCGAGGTCACCTCCATCAACGCCTGATTTCTTTTACCCAACCCCTCATCGAACTCACCGACATGGCTCACAAAAAAGGTCAAGGCAGCGTCAAAAACGGACGCGACAGCAATTCCAAGCGTCTCGGCGTCAAAAAATACGGCGGCGAGTCCGTCATCCCCGGTAACATCCTCATCCGCCAGCGCGGCACCAAATGGACTGCGGGAAGCAATGTCGGCATGGGCCGTGATCACACGCTTTTCGCCCTCGTGGAAGGCAAAGTCCGCTTCGACAAGGACGGACGACGCATCAACGTGGACGAGGCTGTTCTTCAGGCTTGATCCCGGCCAAATTTTCCCGGCGGCTTCCCCAAGGAAGCCGCCTTTTTCATGCCATGAACCGGACCGGACTCGCCCGCGCGCTTTCAAAGCTGGGCTTTTGCTCCCGGTCCCAAGGCTTCGAACTCATCCGCGCAGGCCGGGTGCGGCTGAACGGGCGGGTCTGCATGAATCCCGAACAGCCCGTGCTTTTGGATAAAGACGATGTGCGGGTGGATGGGGCCTCCCTTGCCGCCGCCGCGCCGGTTTATCTGATGCTGAACAAACCGCGCGGCCTGGTGACCACGGCGCGTGACGAACAGGGCCGGGACACCATTTTCAGCCTGCTCAAAGGCGCGGGTCTGCCGCATCTCGGACCCGTGGGCCGGCTCGACAAGGCCAGCGAGGGCCTGCTCCTGCTGACCAACGACACCTCCTGGGCGCATCGTGTCACCGACCCCGCCAGCCATCTTCCCAAGACCTACCATGCGCAAACCACCGGACTCCTCGGTGAAGCTGCCCTCACGCGCTTCGCCGCCGGTATTCGTGACGATGGAGAGCGCCTCCGCCTGCCCGATGCGCGCGTCTTGCGTCAGGGCGAAAAGAACACCTGGCTGGAGATCGTGCTCACCGAAGGCCGGAACCGCCACATCCGGCGCGTGCTCGAAGCCTTCGGCATCGAAGTCCTGCGCCTCGTCCGCGTCGCAGTCGGTCCCCTCGTCCTGGGAGAACTTGCCAAGGGCGGGTGGCGCCATTTGACCACGCAGGAAGTGAGCATTCTCGAAAATTGACCGGCTGCCTCCTTCAATGTTGCGCAAACCGCCGCGATTCCTGGCCGGTTCATGCCATTCCGCGCGCTTGTCGAAAAGCTGGAAGGCACTGCGCGTTTGTGATAAGGAGCATTTATGAAATCCCTTTCCCGATTCACTCTCGCTGCCGCCTTCCTGCTGGCGGGCGCCTTGCATGCGGCGGACGCCAAGGTGGACTTCACCACCCAGATCAAACCCCTGCTCGGCACCCGCTGCATCAACTGCCACCACTCCGGCGCGCTCTTTGGCGAGCTGAATCTGGAGAACCGCGAGATGGCCTTCAAAAAGCGCGCCAACGGACCGGTCATCATTCCCGGCAAGCCGGACAGCAGCATGCTTTATCTCGTTCTCAAGCTGCCGCCGAAAGAGTTGAAGGCCATGCCGCCCAACGGCCACCGCATTCCCGACCGGGAGGTGAATTTGATCCATGACTGGATCAGGCAGGGCGCCGTCTGGCCCGCCGGTGCCGAGGGTGTGATCCAGCCTCCCAGGATGAAAACCTCCAGCGGCTCCTGAGCGATCCCAGCCCGCGTCCGTCACCCATGACCGCCTGGATCACGCGCCTCGTCCTGCTCTCCGGGCTGATTGCGGCGCTCGTCTTCTTTCACCATTCCCGCGCGCACCGGCCGCCGCGCGTGGATGCGGCGCGGGAGAAGGGCATCCTGCTCGTCGGCAACGGCTCGGACCCCGCCACGCTCGATCCCCACCTCGCCACAGGCACGCCGGAGCATGCCATTCTCGACTCCATCTTCGAGGGGCTTGTCGCCGCCACGCCGGAGGATCCGGACGCCAACGGTCACGGAGCCGCCGAGCGTTGGGAGACGGAGGACTTTGTCCACTGGACCTTTCATCTGCGCAAAAACGCGCGCTGGAGCGATGGCGCCCCTGTCACCGCCCGGGACTTTTTATTCGCCTTCGAGCGCATCCTCACACCGGCGCTCGGCGCCGATTACGCGCCCATGCTTTACCCGTTGCGGAACGCGGAGGAGTTCAACACGGGGAAGATCCCCGGCTTCCAGGAAGTGGGCGCCAGCGCGCCGGACGATCACACTTTGAAACTCGTGCTCAAAGGCCCCGCGCCCTACCTGCTCTCCATGCTCAAGCATTACGCCTGGTATCCCGTGCCGCGCCACGTCATTGAAAAGCACGGCAAAATGACCGACCGCGTCTCGCCATGGACCCGCCCGGGCAACCTCGTCGGCAACGGCGCGTTTCAGCTCCGGGAATGGCGCCTCACGCATTACGTCTCCGTGGAGCGCAATCCGCATTACTGGGACGCCGGGTCAGTGCGGCTCAATGGCATCCACTTTTTCCCCATCGTCAGCGACTCCACCGAGGAGCGCGCCTTCCGCGACGGGCAGCTTCACACCACGCTCACTTTGCCGCTGGCGAAGATACCGCTCTACCAGCGGCAGCACCCGGATTTGCTGCGCGTTGACCCGATTCTCTCCGTCTATTTTTACCGCTGCAATGTCACACGCAAGCCGCTCGACGACGCGCGGGTGCGCCGCGCCCTGGCGCTGGCCGTGGACCGCTCCGCCATCGTGGAAAACATCCTGCGCGCCGGCCAGAAGCCCGCGCACGGTCTCACTCCGCCCGGCAGTTCGCCGGATTACACCACGCCCGATGTGCTGCGTTTCGACCCGGAAAAAGCCCGCGCCCTGCTCGCCGAGGCCGGTTACCCGGACGGGCGCGGCTTTCCACGGTTCGAAATTCTGATCAACACCAACGAGGCGCACCGCTCCATAGCCGAGGCCGTGCAGGAGATGTGGAAAAAGCACCTCAAGATCAGCATCGGCGTGCGCAACGAGGACTGGGGCGTCTATCTCGACAGCCAGCGCAAGCTCGACTACAGCGTCTGCCGCGCCGCCTGGCAGGGCGACTACCTGGACCCCTTCACCTTCCTGAGCATGTGGAAGACCGGCGACGGCAACAACAACACCGGCTGGGGCAGCCCGGCTTACGACGCGCTCATGGACGCCAGCTCCCGCGAGCCCGACACCACCCGGCGCATGGCCCAACTCCAGGAGGCCGAGCGCCTCCTGCTCGACGAGCTGCCCATGCTGCCGCTTTACTGGTACGTCCACACCTGGCTCAAGCGCCCCGAAGTGCAAGGCTGGCCCCCTTCCCTGCTCGACCACCGCTGCTACAAGGCCATCCATTTTCAGGAGTCCGGCCGGCGGTAGGTTATTTTGACAGGCAGGCGGCTTCCGCGGGGAAGTTTCCCCTGCCTCTCCGGCGGAGATTTTGTGCTCAGGACTGCGCCCGGCTCAGATGGCTTCAGGATTCCATATTCGCGGCATTCCCGGCACTCAAAACGCGCCTGCGGAGCCGCGAGTGGCCTGGATTGTCTCCGAAAGTTTTCGCGACAAAACCGCTTCAGCGGCTATCTTTTCCGCCCCTTCTCATGGCAGACTTCTTCACAAACCCCCTCTACACCTTCGGCATGGGCTTCGCCCTCGGTTGTGTCTTCCTCGTCATGGCGGTGTTCAGCCATTGGAAGACGAAAGGCGAATTCCGCCGCTACAAATCCCATTTGAGCGACAAGCTGGAACTCGACGCCCGCCAGCTCCAGGAAACCAACAAGGAGCGCGCCCGGCTGGCCCAGGAAAACGAGAACCTGCGCATCCAGGTGAACCGGCTGAACGAAAAACCGGACAACAAGCTCCAGCGCGAGCTGGAGATCATGGCCCGCGCGGAAAAGCACATGCTGGTCAACGCGCCCGGTTTCGCCCCAGCGTGGGAAATGGCCAAGTCACACGCCATGTCGCAGCTCGAGACCGAGGAAAAAGGCCTGTCCTTCCCCCAAAAGATCTTCCGCAAACTCATCGGACCTGGCGCCTCCAGCAACAACTCCGGCCCCGCGCACGAACCCGCCTCCCATCACGCGGAGACCGCCAAATCCGACGCGGCATGACTCCGCGCCAGCGGCCTCGTCATCAGAGCGAATGACGGCTCTCCTGCGGGCGGCTTGCCGCTGGTTCGTCGAATCTAAACCCGGGACTTAAATCAACTCAACGGATTCAAAAACTTGGGGGCAACACCCGGAAGTGCGGGCATGAAGCTATCAAAATTCGTGATCAGCATGGTCCAGACTCCGTGTCCAACCGTCTGATCCGTGGTTTCCAACCGCGTGTTCACGTTGAATCCAGGCCACGCATGGTTCCGCATTTCCGGGATCAACGTCTGCGCCGGAAATGGAGACCCATGAGACCGAGGAACAGCAGCAGCACGCGCCCCGGCTCCGGCACCATCACCATGATCGTGCCCTGCGTGTAAAGGTTGGAGACATCCCAGGCCAGGCCGATCGAGCTGAGATCGGGCAGGTTCATGTAATTGAAGGGGGCCGGATCGGAAAGGTTGCTGAACGCGCCCGTCACTCCGCCCGTGAGACCCGTCCAGTCAAACAGCCTCCACTCCGTTCCCACCACCCAACTTCCATCTATCGGCAGGCTGGTGGTTACATGCAGCTGCGCGTTGGCTCCGATGGTGAAGCCGCTGGAACCATTGACCACGAGCAAGTCATTATGCGTCGCGTCATTGAGCCCTCCGCTCCCCTGGCCGCTGAACAGGTCGAATGCCACAATGTCATTCACCGTCACCAGCCCGGCGCCTGTCGTCGTGATTGTGAGCTGCCGCGCGCTCACATCCCCCGCAGTGCCGATCTGCAGTGTGCCGTCCACCATGACGCTGTTGTCAGCCGCCGGGGCGAGGAAGCCGTTGCCGCCCAGCGTGGCTCCCAGGGCAACCACGACCGCGCCAGTGCCGGTGGCGGAACCGGTCGTGTTTGTGGCGAGCAGGGTTCCCGCGCCCACCGTGGTGATGCCCGTGTAGGTGTTTGCGTTGCTCAAGACAACAGTGCCCGCGCCAACCTTCTCCAAACCACCCGCCACCGCGCCGCCGATGACACCGCTGAGGGTCAGCGTGCCGCCTGTGTCCGCTCCCACATCGAAGTTTCCTGCTGTCGTTTCTGCGATGGTGACAACGCCTGAATACACACCCGCGGACGCTCCGCCATGGAGGCGGAGGGTCTTGTTGTTGCCCGTGTTGCTGACGGTCAGGTCGTTGGCTATCGCGATCCCGTCCGCGATTTCGAGCACGGAATCCGAGTTGACCAGCGTCACGACCCCGGCGCCAAACGCGCTGTTGC
The DNA here is from genome assembly GCA_002343505.1 of Verrucomicrobiaceae bacterium UBA2429. GTDB lineage: Bacteria > Verrucomicrobiota > Verrucomicrobiia > Verrucomicrobiales > Verrucomicrobiaceae > Prosthecobacter. The sequence goes on from DDQZ01000015.1 coordinate 41,738, forward strand.
TGGCCGCCCGCAGCACGCCACCCCCGGCGGTGGTGTTTCCCGTGTGGGTGTTGGCTCCATTGAGCACCCAGGTGTTTGCATCCGACTTGGTCACCGAGAGAATTCCAAGCGTGCCGCCGTCCAGCGCGCCTATGGAGTTTTCAACGGAAGGATCCGATGTGCCGCGCAGGGTCAGCGTCTTGTTGCCGCCGCGCATCATGACCGCGCCTCCAAGTTCGAACGCGCCCGTGCCATCCGCGGACAAAGTCACCCCTCCGGTTGTCCCCTGGAGTCCGACCAGACGGTCGCTGGCATGTCCCGCGCCTGTGTAAGCCAGTGTCGTGGCCCCGGTGGTCAGCCCCATTCGGATGATGCCCTGCCGGGCGTTCAAAGGATTGCCCAGGGCGCTGGATCCGCCCGCGACATTGCCCATGCTGTCAATGCTCAGAGTCCCCGCCTGGATTTCCGTGATGCCGGTGTAAGTGCTCGCGCCGGAGAGTGCCAGCACATTGTTTTGGGTTTTTGTCAGGCCCACAGGTCCAGCCAGCGCAGCTCCGACAAGGGTGTCTCCCGTGTGGCCAAAGGCAAAGCCCTGGGTGGAGTAAATGGTGCCCGTGCCATTAATCACCGGGCTTTCACCACTTGTGGTGACACGGCCGACAGTGACCTCGCTCACGCCAACATCGAGAACTGCCCCGCCCAAAATCGCGAGGTTGCCACTCCCGATGGAGTTGCTGTTCCCAAGTGTGAGAGTGCCGCCGGCAACAGTCGTCGGACCTGTGAGAGTCGCGTCGGCGTTGAGGGTGAGGTTGCCAAGACCTGTCTTCGTAAACCCACCCGGCCCGGAACCGAGCGTCCCGGCAAGGGCCAAGTCGGATCCATTCGTGTCCATGACTCCACCTCCCTCAAGGAAGAGAATCGAGCGCTGGGAGATGTCATCCGTGAAGCCGGCCCCCAGCCGGAGGACGCCGCCCGCAAAAACCAGCCCGCCGCTGTTGCCTCCAATGTTCGCGAGTCCGGTGATTTCGAGCACCCCCTCATTGAGTGTCGTCTTGCTGGCGCCACCACCCGCCGTATTGGCCGCGGAAAGCACCAGGGTGCCGCGTCCGGATTTGGTGATGTCCGCTGTTGATGTCAGCGGCGACGCCAGCGTCGCCACCAGAGATGCGGCGTTTGCGGCGGCTGAGGGATTGATCACATGTATCACATACTCGCTCCCGCCAACAGTGATCCCGTCATCAAACCCGCCGAACAGAGTATTGTAGGCCGTGGAGTCGGCTCCGCCTGTGAGAGTGAACAAAAAGGCACCGCTGGTATTCGCCAGCACCTGACCGGCTCCCGATCCTGTGAACTCCAAGCCGGTGACCGCCTCATTGTTGACAACCAGCGAGTTCAGCACGCGACCGCCAACGCCCGTGAGATTGGCGGACAAGGACTCGCGGGTGTTGTTGGTGTCTCCCGCCGTGCTGAAAGCCGCGTACTCCGTTGAAAAGTCGAGCGGACGGAAGCCCGAGCCTGCGGCATAAGTGAGCAGGCTGTTGCCCATGTTGGTGTTGCCGAGCGCGCCGGCGAGCGATTCGCCAATCGCCCATGGCACAATGTCGAGCGTGGCACCTCCAGCGGCTCCACCCCCGCCCGCCAAGTTGGCCGGATTCGCCATGAAGACGGCCTCGCTGGCGCCCGTGATCTCGAACTGCGAGCGCTGCACATTGGCGGTGGCCAGACCGAGGACGGTGCCGCGGACGTTGATCGTGGCGTTGTTGTTGCGCACCAGGTCGCTCATGCGCAGATCGGGGTCGTCATTGGCCGTGGTGGCCTCGATCGTCACATAACTTGCGCCGGAGTTGGCTGTCACGACACCCACGACCTCGGTGTTGGTGCTCTCCTGGTCCGTGCGCATGCCAAGACCGCGCGGCAGATTGATTGTGGCTCCGCTGAACCCGCCGTCGGCGGAGTTGAGGATGATTTCGGAGGTGTCCAATATCCTGGTGGCAATGCGGGTGGTGCCATTGTTGTCCATCAGCAGGTTGCCGCCTTTGTTGATGGTGAAGGTGGAGGCGTCGTTCTGGCCGATATTGCTCAGGATGAATGTTCCCCCGCTGATCACCACCTCCCCGGTGAAGCCGCTGCTGTTGTTCTGCAGGTTCAGATTTCCCGTACTGCCCGTGTTCATGACGATCGAACCCGAGCCGGTGAACACACCCGCGTAAGTGGTGTTGGCGCTCTGGTTCAATGTCAGTGTGTGGCCGCCGACAGCCACCGTGCCGTATTCCGAATTGGTGGCGCGTTTGCCGCCGGAAAGCCTGCCGATGGTTTCATCCGCCGCGAGTTGCAGAATGCTGTGGCGGTTCAGTGCGAGAGTGACAATCGAAGTGTCGCCGATCGCGTTGCCGCCGCCCGCGACAAGAGTGCCCTGCAAAATCTCGGTCTCATCCGTGTAGGTGTTGTATCCCGAAAGCAGGACGACGCCCTCGCCGGATTTGGTGAAGGCGTGGTTGGTGATGATGGAGGAGGAGATTTCAAACACCCGCCCGCTGTCCTGTGTGACGATGATCTCGGAAGTGCCGGAAGTGAGATTGCCGCCGAAGACCGAGGATTCGCCAGCATCCACACCGGACGTCACCAGCAACCCTCCCGAGGCGATGTGCAGCGCGCCAAGCGGGCTGACGCCCAGATTCGATCCGCCCGAGGCGTCAAAACGCAGGCTGTTGATGGCGGCTCGCGACAGGGTCCCTGAAAACCCGGTCGTCTCATCCGTGATGTGATCACCCGCCGCCCAGATCGAAAGGTCATTTTTGGCGCTGGAAACGAGGGCCACGATGTTGTTGCCGCTTTTGGTGGCGAACCAGGTGCCCGTGCCGTCCTCGACCGTGGCAAAACCGGAGGATCCCAGAAGGCCGTTGGTCAGGCCCGTGGTAGTCGTGACGCCGTGTGTGTCGCTTTGGACTCCTGAGGGCAGCACAAAACGCACGGTGCCGTCCCGGTTGGCATTCGTCCGGGTGATGGCCCCCAGGTTCAGGACGATCTCCTGGCCGCTGCCCGGTGTGAGCGTGACACGATTGGCGCCGCCGTTGTCCGCTGTGGCGCTGCCGTCCAGGCTGAAACTCGCGACAGTCTGGCTGGTGGATGCCGAGCCGTTGCCGATCAATGTCAGATCACCTCCAATCATTTCGAGCTGCGAGCCTTCGCGCAGTTTGGTCGTGTTGCTGAGGCTGTAGTCGAGAACGAGCAGACCCTCGTTTAGAATCGTGCGCCCCGTGGCGGCCAGTCCGCTGTTGTCGCCCCTGAAGGTCACAGTTCCAGGCCCGAACTTCTCCAGAGTGGCCGTGCCCGTGCTGGCGAAGTTGGCGTTAATCTCTCCCGCATAGAGGTCAATGTCGCCCAGCAAGACCGTCAGGGTGCCGGTGCCGTTGACAATGCCGCTCCGGTCGGCGGCGCGCTCGCCAAGGATAAATCTGCCGGATTCGAGATCGAAGGCGCCCAGGTTCAGAATACCCGGCTCCCCGCCTGCCGACTGCCCGATGAAGAGACGGTAGGGGATGGTCATGTCCACAGCATTGTCGGCTCCGATGTTCACCGTGGAGCCGTTGTTGATGTTGAGATCACCTGACGCCGCTCCGGAGAGGAAGCGCAACACACCCGTGCTGTCGAGATTCAAGATCGTCGAGGTTCCCTGGACGGTCATATTGTCGGCGACAGTGTTTTGCATTCCCGACAACGTCCATGTCCCGCCGCTGACCAGGGCGTCGGCCGCTGTGCCCGTCATGGTGAACCCTCCCGTGATCGCGCCCGCGCTGCCGGCGGTGCCGGCGAGAATCAGGCGGTTGCCGGACGTGTCTATGCCCACTGTGATGGCGCCAGCGTATGTCATTGAAGCGCCGTTGGTGCCATTGAGTGAAAGAGTGGAGTTCGCGGTGCTGGTGAAGACCGGACGGTCCGTGGTCTGGCTCGCCGAGTCTCCATCGAAGCGCAGGGTGCCGCCCGTCATGTGGATGGCGCCGCCCTGGCCAAGGCTGCTGGCCGGACCGCCGATGTTCGACACGGTGGTGAATGCCAGCGTTCCCGCAGTGATGGTCACATCCCCCGCGAAGGAGTTCGCGTCATTATCCAGGATCATCACCCCGCTGGCGCTCTTGGTCAGCGTGCCGGTGCCGCTGATCAAATTGGACACTGTGAAAGTGCCGGTGCGGTTGTAAACCAGCGCGCCGTTGTTCACCACATTGCCGGCGCCGATGGAGCCCGCTCCCGCGCCGGCTCCGATCGTGAGCGTTCCCGCGCTGATGGTCGTTGTCCCGATATAAAGATCATTGTTCGCCGAAAGGGTGAGCACTCCATTGCCCGCCTTGGTTAGATTGAAAGCGCCGGACAATGCTCCGCTCACCAGCAGGGAGGAACCATTGGCCCCGGTGCCCGCCACAGTCCAGGTCTGTTCCGCGCCGAGCAGGACAGGCGCGCTGATGGCGACCGCCCCGGCATTGTCCCCGACATCAATGCCATCCGTGCTGGCGGAAGGCGCGAGGGTGAGGCCGAAGGCCGAACTAAACCCCGGGGCGATGGATACCGAGGTCACACCGGCGGGTGCGCTGGCAAACTTCAAATCATTGATGAAGTAGTGATTGTCCAGAGTGGTGGCGAGGGACGGACCTGAGGCCGCAGTTGAGGAGAAAATGACCGTGTTGGCCGAGCCGGGCGAGCCTCCAGAATCAAGCGTGCCCGCCGCATCCGTGGAGAAGTTCGAGTTTGAACCGCTCAACTGCGCCCAACTGCCGCTCAGATCACCCTGCCAGTAAAGATCACCCGCAGCGATGGCCGCAAGGCCGAGCTGGACCAGCGTGTCAGAGGTTGTGAGAGAGTAAGTGAAGCCGCCAGGCATGTGGTTCAGCTCGTATGCCGCCCCGCTCAGGCCGCTGCCCGCGGAGATCAGGTCATAACTCGCGGCGGAACCAAAACCGGCGAGACCCACGATGTTGAGCTGAATGGTGTTCGCGGTGGTCGCCGCCCCGGCGGCCGCCAGCCGGTCAGAGGCCGAGGTGATGGCGCCCAGCTCCATGCCCAGGATCGTCATTCCCGCCCCGGCGCCCAGGCTCAGGGTGTTGAGACCGGTGAGGTTTTCCGCCGTGCTGTTATAAAGGTTGAGCGTCGCGCCTCCGGCCACCGTGATGCCTGTCGTGGCGGTGAGGGGAGCCGACGCATTTAAAGTGCCGGCTTCGATGGTGGTCGTGCCGGAGTAGTCCAGCGTTGTCGTTCCAGAGCCGCCGCCGAGGTTGGCAACACCGGCACCCGTCTTCACAAGCGAGAGTTTGCCCGAGCCGGTGTCGGTGATCGAATATATGCCCGCCCCTGTGCCGAAGTTCACCGCGGCATCGTTGGCCCCAAACGTCAGTGTCGCGTCACCGGACGCGGTGTTGTCTATGACAGCGGTGCCATCGGTGGTCGAAGTCAGGCCGTTTACTGTTTCATTGAAACCGTTGAGGTCGAGAGTGGCGGTGTCGCCATTGGCCAGCTCGGGGCTGATGATCAGATTTCCAAAACCTGCGCCGTGCGGGATGATCTCATTGGCACCGGAGCGCACTGTGCCCCGGTCAATGTCGAGGTTCGTGTTGTTCTGGTTGAAGTTGCCGCCTGCGCCGTTGAGCTGAAGAACGCCGTTGCCGGTCTTGACGATGGAAAGCCCAAACGCGGTGGAGGTGGTGATGTCGCCGTTGATGACGGTCTCCCCGTTGCCCTCGATGGTCCAGGTGCGGTTGGCGGTGATGCTGTCGGCTGTCACCCCCCCGAAAGTGAGGACGCCTCCCGGCAGAATGTTGTTGGTGGTCACCGAGGGGTTGCTCGTCGTGGACAGCAGGGCGTAGGCGTTTGTGAAAGTGAGGCTGTGGTCGCCTATGAACGCACCGGTCGTGTTGTTGGTCTGCTCGACGGCATTGGTGATCGTCATGTCGCCGCCGAAGGCGAAAACGCTGCCATTGGCAAGACGCAGCGCGCCTGAGCCGATGGCGCCCGGGTCTGCGATGCCAAGCGCTCCTCCGCCCGCTGTGGTCAGACCGGTGTAGTTGTTCGCCGGGTTGGTCAGAATCCAGGTCGCGCCGCCGTCCACCGTCACGCCCAGTGTGCCGCCATTGTCCGAAAGCTGGCTGGTGATCTTGTTGCCCTCGGCGTTGGTGCCGCGCAGAAAGAGAGTCTTGTTGCCCGTGGCCGTGATCACGTCGTTGGCCACATTGGTCAAAATCAGGGCGCCCGAGCCATCCGCGTGGATCTGCGTGCTGCCGGTGGTGGTGTCGAACCGGATTTTCCTGTCGCTGGTTTCACCCGCCCCGAGGTACTGCAGGATGCCCGCACCAGTGCCACCGTTGCCGAGAGTGATGGCGTTGGTGTTGTCGAAGGCGACTCCGCTGACGCCGACACTGGTGGGAGTGTTTGCCGCGTCTCCGCTATGGCCGAGGCTGAGCACGGCCAGGGTGCCCTGGTTCACATTGGTCTCGCCGCTGTAAATATTGTCGCCGTTCAGGCGCAACACGCCGACACCGACTTTGCGAATGCCTGTGACCGCATCTCCGGCGGAAATCGCCCCGCTGATGGTGGCAAAATCGGCCCCTGTGTTGCCATTGTCATCCACGCGGATGGCTCGCAGATGCCCGTCATTGATTTCGCCATTGGTATAGTTGCCCGCGATGCCGCTCGAATTGGCAGTGTTCGCGCTCATCTGAAACTGTGTGGCGCTAAGAATACTGACGATGTAGGCGCCGGACGGCACATTGGTCCCGGTGAAGCTCTGTCCGACCGCCAGTCCGGCGGTGGAGGCGACTGTGACCGTCGCGCTGTTTTGCGCCAATGTATAGCTGTGCCCAGGGCCGAATGTCGCCCCTGCCGCAGTGCCCAGGGAAAAGTCACCGGCGATCTCCACCTCTGAAAGCGCGATGGAACCCGTCGCCCCCTGAGCGCGCGCCTGGGAGCCGTTCAGAATGAGACCGTTCCGGGTGTCTAGGAACCCGGCAGTGACACCCCACTCGGGTGTGCCCGCCCAGTTGACAGTCAGCTTTTCGTCTCCCCCCAGGAAACCACCCGCAAACTGCGCTGTGTTGGCCGCAGGCGCGGCGAACCGCATTTCTCCCGGCCCCGTGCCGATGTTCCGGTTCAAAGCGCCGCTGCTGTAGAGTGCCCCGCCGTCGAAAACGAGGTTGGAACCGGATGACAAGCCCTGCCCGTCCACCGCCATGAGAATGCCTTGCGTGATCATCGTGGCGCCGCTGTATGTGTTGGCGCTGTTTCCGAGCCGCCAGATGCCCGTCCCAACTTTCGTCACACTGGTGGCGAAGCCGGTGCTGTCAGTGATCTGCGGGTTGAAGGTATTGAAACCCTGGGAGGTTCCCGTGAATGTGATCGTGCGGTCGGCGTTCGTTCCGTGAACAATGGCGCCGTCGTTGCTCCAGATGATGGCGTTGTTCAGATTGGTAGTCGGCGTGCTGCCCAGAGTGACCCCCGATCCGCTGACCGTGAACAAACGGTTCGTGCTCGCTGAGGTTGATCCAAGATTGAGGATGCCGTTAACCAGGTTGCCACGATAGGAAAGACCCCCGGTGGAGCCGTCAAAGACCAGGTTGGACGCGTCATTGCTGGAGGCTCCGATGCCGCTGGCAAGGCCGCCATCGGCCAGCACATCCACGGTGACCAATCCCGCGCCTCCGATGGTCGTGGCTCCGCTGTAGGTGCTCAAACCAAGCCAGCTTTGCGCGCCGTTGCCCACCTTGGTCACATGAATGGCACCCGCTCCGTCCTGGATGCTCCCGAAAGAGGTGCCGGTGCCGTTATTGTTTCCGAGCTGAATCGTGGCCGAAGTGGCGCTGCTGTTGGTCACGACTCCGTTGTTGTTGAACTGGCCGATGGAGGTCCCCGTGCTGACTCCGTTCAAATCCAGCACGGCTCCCTGACGGATGTTGGTGGTGGCGTTCGCGCCGCTCAGCACCCCGCTTCCAGCCAGCCTCAGCACACCCTCGTCAATGCTGGTTGTTCCCGTGCGCGTGCTGGCGCCGGACAGGATCAAAGTGCCCGCGCCGCTTTTGGTAAAGCCCCCGGTTCCAGTGACCACGGATTCAATGGCCAGTTGATCCGCGGACTCGTTCACACGCGCGACCAGCGTCTGGCTGCCCAGGGCCAGGGTGCCGCCTGTGACGGTGGAACTCCCGTGCGTGGCAAGCAACCCGCCGCCTGACAAGGTAAGAGTGGCCTCGTCATTGATGGTCAGCGTCCGAGATCCCAGTATCTTCAAGGTTGAAACCGATATGGATCCTGTGGCAAAACTGCCTGTGATCTGGTTGTTCCCCGCGGCCAGCTCTGTGTCCGATGTCACCATGCCGACGTCCACACCATAAACCGGCGCGCGCGCCACCCCGCCTTCGCGAAAGGCAAAATCAGCGCCGTTCCAGTAAACCGAACGGGTGAGGATGCCGTCACTGCCCACAGAGCCGTTGATCGTCGTGAATGTGACGAGGTTGCTTACAAAATCAGCGCCGACGATGTTGAGCGTGCTGCCCCCCGTGGTGTTGAGCCGGTCAATCACCAATGACGCCGTGCCTCCCGCGCCCGGCGTGACCCGCAGCGTGTTCGAGCCGGCGGAGTATGCCATGACGCCCAGGCTTTGCATGTTGCTCTGACCCGCCTGCCCGGCAAACTCCAGCGTTCCGCCGGCATAGCTGTTGTTCGCGCCGAAAGTGATGTTGTTTGCAGCGCCCAGCACCGTCGAGGCCGGGGCGTTCGCGCGCAGTTTCAGTGTCCCGTTGGAGATCGTTGTGGTGCCGGTGTAGGTGTTCTCTCCCGCGAGCACCCAGGTGCCCGGGCCGGATTTCAGAAGGCTCACCGCGCCGGTTGTCGCCGCAGCCTGGTTGCTGATGCCCCCGTGTATGATGTTGTCCGCCGTGTTCGTGCCGCCAAGGACGAGCGTCTTGCTCTGAGTGGCGCTGCCTCCAGTTGTGGTGAACGCGCCGGCGAGCACCACGGGGTGCAGGCCGGACTGGTTCGCGTAAATGCTTGGCGCTCCTGTGGTGGAGGCCAGGTTGATGGTGCGCGTGGTTCGCAAACCCTCGGAGTCCGCCGGCGCGGATGTGCCGATGATGAGCGCGCCGGCCGTGCCGCCTGAACCGATATTGACAATCCCAGGACTGGCGTTGTTGAGCGCGCGAAAATCACGGACCGCCACCGCACCGCCACTGATGTTGACATTACCATTCAACGACGTGGCGGTGCCGTTCAGGGTCAGCACGCCATTGTTGGTTTTGGTGATCGTTTTTTCACCGGCCCCGCTCGTGTTGATGCTGCCCTCGATCACCGTGTTGCCACTGCCGCTGATGGTGAGGGTGCGGGCGCTTCCGTCGCTGTTGTTCCAAAAGTTCCCGGTGAACACCAGCGGGCCTCCCATGTTGTTGGTGAAGGTCGAGTTGTTGTTCGAGCTCTCCATGCTCTGCGTGCCAAACGTGGCGCCGAATCCGTTACGGCTGTTGAAGGTGGCCGTGGTGTTCGCCGCGGCGCGTAGTGTGCCGAAAGTCACATTGCCATTGATGCCGTCACCGCCGATCGCCGGAGCGAAGAAATAGGTGGAGGACGCTCTGTTGTAAACATTCTTCGCGATGTCCAGACCGCTGTCGGAGTGGATCTCCAAAACGCCGCCGTTCATGTCAATCGGTGCCGACGCGTTCCCCGAGTTCGCCGTTCCAAAAACATCGCCGGCAAAGACGCGCACGGAGCTCTGCCCGCCTGTGGCGCTGCCGGATATCCGCAGTCGCCCTTCAAAACCCGCCGTGGAGGATGGTGTGAGGACCAGTGTCCCCGCCCCCTGTTTTTGCAGCGTGCCGCTGCCGGTCAACTCCCCCGTCAAGACGAAGGAGCCGCCAGCCCCCGCCGTGTTCACTCCGCCCAGGCTGCTGATGTGAGTGCCGGGTGTTCCCGCCGCATTCAATCCGCCGGAAAGCATCAGAGTGCCGTTGTTCGAGAGGATTCGAGAGGAGCGCGGGGATGCCCCATCCGCCATTCTCAAGGCTCCGGAGAGTGTGTTGTCACCAATGCTGATGAGGGCGCCGCCCCTGTCAGCAATAGGGCCGCTGCCCTGAAGATGGACATCCCTTGTGAAATTCATCCCCCCCAGGCTGCCATCGAGC
>DDQZ01000077.1 GCA_002343505.1 Verrucomicrobiaceae bacterium UBA2429
CCCCGCGCCGGCCATGCCCGCGCCATCCGTCTCCCTGCCCGTGCCGGAGATTGCCGCGCCCGTGTCCGTGGAAGATGAGTCCGTGGCGGCCGTGGGACCGGGGGAGGTTTTTCATCCTCCGGCGCTCACCCACATTGAGCCAGGCAAGCCGCCGAACGCTTTTGTGAAGGCGTGGCGGAAGATCGGCGGCGGGTCGCTGACCTTGAGCATCGCGATTCACGCGGGGATTTTGCTTTTTGCCGGGGCCATCGTGGTGAGCACGCAGATGATCCAGAAGCAGGTGGACTTCCTGCCGGGCGGCGGCACGCAGCAGGGCGCGCAGGCCAGCGCGGAGATGCGTCACAAGGTGCAGCAGAAGAAGCGCAGCACCTTGAACAAGACGATGCCGATGAAGAAGATCGTGAGCACGAGCCAGACCTCGGCGATCACGCTGCCGGAGGCGCCGCCGGACCTGCTGGACGTGCCGGATGTGAGTTCGATGATCGGGGGAGGGAGCCTGGGCAGCGGGGGTTTTGGCACCGGGGGAGCGGGCGGCGGGTTTGGCAAGGGGATCGGCATGGGCGGAGCGGCGGGTTTTGTCAGCCTGCCGCCCTCCATGCGCCAGCGCTGCTCCACCACGGAGCGCCTGGAGAAGCTGCGCCAGAACGGCGGCTCGCCGGAGTGCGAGCGCGCGGTGTCCGCCTCCCTCGAATGGCTCAAAAGCCAGCAGAATGAGGATGGCTCCTGGGGGCGCAACGGGGGCAGGTCCAACAAGGCGGCGATGACGGGCTTGGCCCTGCTTTGCTACCTTGGCCGTTGCGAGACGCCGGACTCGCCCTTCTACGGGGACAATGTCATGCGCGCCATCATGTATCTGATCGAGCTGTCCAAGAAAAACCAGCACGGCTTCATCACCGATGATTTCAAGGGCAACTCCGGAGCCTACGAGCACGGCATCGCCACCTACGCGCTGGGCGAGATGTACACGCTGGCGCGCCTCGGCAGCAAGGAGCTGCCCGGCATGAGGGAGACGTTTGAAAAAGGAGTCGAACTCATCATCAAAACCCAGAACGGTCCGGATGCCGGCAACGGCCAGGGTTCATGGGATTACTACACCAAGAATGTCGCGGAGGGCAGTTTTACCTCCAAGCGCCCCGACCTCTCCGTGGCTGGCTGGCAGTTCCAGGCTCTCAAAGCCGCCAAGTACACGGGTTTGAAAATTCAGGGACTGGATGGCGCGATTGCAAAAACGGTGGATTACCTGGAGCGCATGCAGACCAAGGACGGAGGCTTCGGCGGCACCAACCGCGACGCGCACTACAACCAGTGGAGCCTCACCGGCGTCGGCGCGCTCGGCTTGCAGACTCTGAGCAAGGGCAAGACCACGGTCATCAAAAAGGGCACCAAATTTCTGCGCGACTTCCTCACCGCCGAGCCGCTCGACTGGGAGAAGAACTGCAACCTCTACTGCTGGTACTACTACACCCAGACCTTCTTCCAGACCGGCGGTGACGACTGGAAGTTTTACAACGAGCAGTTCCTCCCGCAAATCCTCGCCGCCCAGCAGCCGGACGGCAGCTTCAAGAGGGGCCGTCCAAACTGGCCCGGAGGCGACGCCGCCGATCCCATCTACCGGCAGACGCTTTGCACGCTCATGCTTGAGGTCTATTACCGTTATTTGAAAGTGGGCGACCGCGAGGAGCAGAGCTTCTTCGATCGCTGATCCTTCCGTGCGCGGACATCTCTTTTTGGCCGCTCCCGAAGGTCAGGGTGAGTGCCGTTTTGCCTTGCTGCCGCCGCCCTTCCAGATGTCGTATTTCGGGTCGCGAAACTCGTTGAAAAAGGCGTCAAGACGCGCCGCCAGTTCCGCTTTGACCATCGCGGTGCCCGGCTGGCCGAAGAGGTTGAAGCGCTCATGCGGGTCCGCGTTCATGTCGTACAATTCAAAGGGGCCGCCAGGGTGGCGCGCCACATATTTCCACTCATTGGTGCGAATGGCGCGCGTGGTCTCCATCTCATAAAAGACCGCGTTGTCCGCGATCTCCAGCGCCTGTCCCGCGAGCACGGGCGAAAGATCGCGTCCGGGGGACTTTGGCGCGGCGGGCATTTTGTCCGCCAGACCAAGATGAGCGAGCACGGTGGGCATGAAATCATAATTGCTGACAAGCAGATCGCATGAGCGGCCCGCCGGGATGCGCGCCGGATGGCGGAGGATGAAGGGAATGTGCATCATCAGGTCGTGCGCGCCCGTGGGGCGGAAGTGGTCGCCCATGCCCCACATGCCGTTCTGGCCTCCCATCCAGCCCTGGTCGGCGGCATAGACCACGAGTGTGTCGTCATCCAGTCCGAGGCGCTTGAGCGCGGCCATGACCTCGCCGACGCCGTCGTCCACGCCGCTGGTTTCGGCGGCGCAGCGCTCCATGGCGGTCTGGGTGTTGTGGAATTGCTTGTTTGCCCACTGCCAGGGGTGCATGGCATCGCGCGGGAAACTGGGGAAGGGCTTGTTCTTGTAATAAGCGGCGTGCCGGTTGCGCGGCGGGTTGCTCATCAGCTTGCCGAGATTGTACGGGCCGTTGTAGGCCAGAAAGAGAAAGAACGGCCGGTCCTTGTTTTGCTCGATGAAGCGGATGCCTTCGCGTGTCCAGAGGTCCGTCGTGTAGCCCGCCTCATCCCGGACCGCGCCATTTTCGATGATCTTCTGGTCATAAAACTCCTGTGTCGAACCATCCGGTTTTGTGATCCAAAAAGAAAACCCCTCGCTCGGCGAGAGGTTCGCGCCCAGATGCCACTTGCCGCTCAGGCCGCATTCATAACCGGCATCGCGCAGCACCTCGCCGATGCTGGTGAACTCCTCCAGTGTGTTATATGCCTCCGGTCCCATCATGTATTTCGGATCGAGAAAGGAATGCACACCATGCTGGGAGGGCATCAGACCAGTGAGAAAAGTCGCCCTGGTCGGAGAGCAAACCGGATTGCTGCTCAGCGCGCGGGTGAAGCGCAGCCCCTCCGCCGCCATCCGGTCAATGTGAGGAGTGCGGATGTCCTTGTTGCCATGGCATCCCAGGGTCCACGCTCCCTGGTTGTCCGTCAGGATGAAGACGAGGTTTGCTGGCCGGGCCGCGAGCTGGCCTGCGGCGGTGATCAGGGTTATTGAGAGAAGGAGCGGTTTCATGACCAGGGGTGAATGACGGATTTTCAAAGTGATCAAACGGCCTTCACGCCCGGAGTGTTCCTGGAAAGCCACTTCGGGGCATTCCTGAAAATGCAAGGACCGTTCTTGCGGCCCCGATTGCTCCGGGATGAAACTTCTCTCCCGCCTCTGCCCCCTCATCCTGGCCACCCTCGCTCATGCCCAGCAGAACACCGAGCCTGGGGCGGCATGGAAAGCGGGGGCGGCCAGCGCGGTCATCACACCGAAAAAGATGATATGGATGGGCGGTTATGCCGCGCGCACCAAGCCGGCTGAGGGAGTGGAGCAGGACCTTCATGCCAAGGCGCTCGTCATGGAGGATGACGGCGGATCAAAATTCGCCCTCATCACCATGGATCTCATCGGCGTGCCGCGCGATCTCCGCCTGGCCGTGGCGGCGAGGGTGGAAAAAGAGCACGGTATTCCACCCGCGCGGCTCGCCATCAATGCCAGCCACACCCACAGCGGTCCGGAACTGCGCTTCAAAAGGCTGGAAGGTGTTGACGATCCCGCGTTGCGCCAGGCCGAGGCGCGGGAATACAGCGCTGAATTGGAGAACACACTCGTCAGCCTCATCGGCGCGGCTTTGAAAGCGCGCGCTCCGGCACAGATCGAATTCTGCGAGGCGCGCTGCGGCTTCGCCATGAACCGCCGCACACCGGACGGCAAAGGCGGCTGGCGAAATTTTCCGAATCCCGCCGGACCAGTGGACCACCAGGTGCCAGTGTTGAAAGTGACCGGTGCCGGGCAAAAAGAAATCGCCATCGTTTTTGGCTACGCCTGCCACTGCACCACGCTCGGGCACCAGAAATTCAGCGGCGACTACGCGGGTTACGCGCAGGAGGAGATCGAGAATGCGCATCCCGGCGTCGTGGCCATGTTCATGAACGGCTGCAGCGGCGATCAGAATCCTTATCCGCGCCGCAAGATGGAGCTGGCGCAGACGCATGGCAAAACCCTCGCCACTGCCGTCGAGTCCGCGCTTGGCACCACGCCTCGAGCCCTGAGCGGCCGCATCCGCGCCGCTTACCGCGAGATTCCACTGGCCTATGGCAAGCTGCCCTCGCGCGCCGAACTGGAGGAGCGCTCCCGCTCCGCCGACAAGCTTGATGCCGCGCATGCGCGCCGGGTGCTGGCGCGCCTTCATGAGGAGGGTGCGCTGCCGCGGCACTACCCTTATCCAGTGCAGGTCATCCGCCTCGGCGACCAGCTCACATGGGTCACCCTTGCCGGAGAGGTGGTCATTGACTACGCCCTTCGTCTGAAGCGGGACATCCAGGACCCGCTCGTCTGGGTCTCCGCCTACACCAATGACGTGCCCGCCTACATCCCCAGCCGTCGTGTGTGGGAAGAAGGCGGTTATGAGGGGGGCGACGCCATGAAGTGGGGCCACCACCCCGTGCCCAAATGGAGCCCCGAAGTCGAGCAGCACATCGTCGGCACGGTGATGGAGTTACGAGGCGGGCTGGATTAGCTCCATTCACAGGATTTACTTTTCACCCTCAAGGGGCAGTATTTCGCAGCCATGAAAACTCCCCTCGCTGCCGCCCTTGTTTTTTTTGCCGCCCTGACCGCCTCAGCGCAGACCAGTGCGCCCGGCATGCCCGCCAATCCGAACCAGGAGGAGGTGACGCGGGACGGTCTTTGGGATGGGCGCTTCAAGGGCGGCGCATACCTCGTGCGGTGCAACCAGATCATCGCGCTCTCCAAGCATGAGTATGTGGCGGACGCGGCGGCGCGGGTGGTGGAGGTGAATCTGACGATGAACTCGAACATGACCGTGCGCTTTTATTTCCTGGAGCCGGTGAAGCTGGAGGGGGGCGGCGTGCTCGGCGCGGGGCAGCAGGCGCTGGACCGCGCGCGGGCGATGGTTCAGGACGCTGCCAGCCGCGTGTCACCGACAATCGTGGAGCCGAAGGTGGTGAAAAACTATCCGGTCTCCACCCATGCGCACACGGTGGAGTTTGTGGTTGCCTCCGAGGAGAGGCTGAACTCGCTGCACGCCAGCCTTGAGCGCTCCTTTCGCTCGGGGCAGGGGCGCATCTGGCGCGAGTGACCCGGCTACTTGCCTGCGTCAGACAGCAGCACGAAACGGTAGCGCGAGTCATAGCGTCCGCGATTGTGCTTCGAGCAGCATTCGCGGCAGGCGGTGTGCCGGCGGAATTTTTTCACTCTGTGGACGATGAGGCCGCAGAATGCGCATGAATAAGTGAGTCTGCGGCGCACCTCGCGACGCGGCAGCGGCAGGCGGTGGCAGGCGGTCTCATCAGGGATGCCGAGGTCCGTGCAAGCCTGGCGCCACTCCGCTCCATGCGGCTCGATGCGGCGGCGTCCCGCGCGGTGGTAGGCGACGAGGTGCGCCAGTTCATGACGCAGCGTGCGCTCCACCTGGCCCTCAAACTCGCGCAGACGCGGGTTTAGCTCGATCTTCCATGCCGGGTAGCGCGCGTAGCCGGCGGTGCTTCTCATGCGCGGATTCCACAGCGCATGCACGAGGCCGGCGGCGCCGTCGAGGCCAAGGCCGAGAAGAAGTGAGCGGCATGATTCGGTGAGCGCCTCATCCCTGCCGCTGACGCATGGCTCCGCGGATGCGGTGCACGGGGTGTCCTCCTCGACGTACGCGGGCCGCTCCAGCGCGCGCTCGGCAAGACTGCCGCGGATGCCGGCTTGAAAGTCGAAGAAGAGCTGGGCGGGTTTCAGCATGGCAGGTTGGGAGACGCCTCGGACGCGGGCTTGGCCGACTGGGTGACCGGGGTTTTTTTGCGGTCGCGGATGCGGTGCTCCTGGTCGCCGAGGGCGTAGATCATGTCTGGGGGCACGCTTTCCATGAGAAAGACATTCGCGCCTATGGTGCTGCGCGCCCCCACGATGGTGTCTCCGCCGACGATGGTGGCGCCTGCGTAGATGGTGACGTTGTCGCCGATCGTGGGGTGGCGCTTGGTGCCGGCCAGAGCCTGCCCCTGGGCCAGCGAGCGGGCCACGAGTCCCACACCCTGGTAAAGCTTCACCCGCGTGCCGATCTCGCACGTTTCGCCGATGACGACGCCGGTGCCGTGGTCTATGAAAAAATGGCTGCCGATGCGCGCGCCTGGGTGGATGTCTATGCCGGTGCGGCCATGCGCCCACTCCGTCATCATGCGCGGGATGAGCGGCACACCGGCGGAGTAGAGACAGTGCGCGGCGCGCTGAATGGCGATGGCCTCCAGCCCCGGATAGGCGAGGATGATCTCCTCGTAGCTGCGCGCGGCGGGATCGCCTTCGAAGGCCGCCTGCACATCGGTTTGCAGCAGCTCGCGCACGGAGGGCAGGCGCTCCATGAACGCGCAGACAAGCCGGGTGGCCTCCTCGTGGTGGTTGCCGCTGCCGTCGCGCAGGCGCAGGCTGCGGCGCACCTCGGTTTTCAGCCGCTCGCGGATGCTGGCCACAAACTCATGTGTGATGAGTTCGAGGTCCTGCGAGGAAACCGCGTCCTCGGAGAAAAACCCGGGGAAAAGAAGCTGGAGCAGGGCCTCGCAGAGCGAGGCGATGGCCTGCTTCGAGGGCAGAGCGCCGCAGTCCACATGATTGATGCCGCCGACCTTGTGGTAGGAGGTCATGAGACTTTGGACGATTTCGGTCTGGCGGCAATCCATGGGCTGGGCTGTCATTTAGAGCAGAATACGCGCGCTGGCAAACGGCGGAGCGGGCAAGGCGGGCGGTCGGGAAAAAAACGCCGTCAAGCGCGGGGCGCGGCGGCGTCACACGAGCTTGAGCAGGCGTGTGAAGAGCAGGCTGGCGCGGACTTTCTCCTCCGGCAGGCCTGCGAGGCGGGCGATGGCCTGGCGGTAGAGGGCGATCTGGGGCGCGTAGCCCTGGCATTTTGACTCCAGCTTCGCGTCGTCGCTGATGTCGTCGGTTTTGTAATCCACGATCCACGCGCTCAGGGGGCGTCCTGCGGAGTCGCGGTCAATGAGCACGCGGTCGAAGGTGCCGGAGACCCAGCCGCCTTCGGTGATCAAGTCGAACGAGCGCTCACGCCAGACGATGGCGTGGGGAGAGGGCGCGGTGAAAGCGGCGGCGCACTCCGGCGCGGCCAGCACGGCACGCGCCTGCCGGAGCGCCTCTTTGGCCACGGCATCTGCGCCGCCCGCGAGGTCGTCCGGCGTGAGCAGGCCCTGGCTCAGCCAGCGGCTTTCGAGCGCGCGCAGGTCCGGCCGCCACTCGACCCCGGCCAGCAGTTCATGGACGAGAGTGCCGAGGCGGCGTCCAGGCTCGCGGCCGGGACTGAAAAGCACGCTGCCTTTGACGCGGAAGGTTTCCTCACCCGAAGGCGTGCGGCGGCGCGGGATGGGCTGCGTCTCGCGCAGGAGACGGCCGAGAGGCGCGGCGGGCGGCGGAGTCGCGGCCACCGCCGGCTTTGCCGCTGGCTGGCGCCGCATGAACCAATCGGGATCACCGGTTTCCCATTCGATGACATATTCCTGTGCGTGCCCGCGCGGCGGCGTGCTGCCAAGGGTTTCGCGCAGAAGTCTTCCCTCGTTGACGGACTCGCCTTTTTTCGGAGCTGGCTTGGCGATGATGTATAGGCCGTGGATGGCGCGGGTCATCGCCACATAAAGCCGGCAGAGGGCCTCGAAGGCGGCGCGTTTTTCGGCCTCCTGAAGCAGTGAATCCAGCTCCGGCACAAGGCGGCCGCAGGCGCGCGGCGGCGCCTCCAGCACCCAGCGCACGGCGCCTTGCCCGCGGCAGGCCAGCAGCTTGTCATCCCGCACATGCCGCATGGAGCGGGCGTCGTGGGCCATGTGGATGACGAGGTCGAACTCCAGCCCCTTGGCGGCATGGATGGTCATGACCTGGATGGAGCGCGCCGGGCCCCGCGCGCGCATGGGATATTCGCGCGCGAAGCGCAGGAAGCCGTCCACGCAGCGCCCTTCCCCGGCGTCATACTCGGCGGCGATGTCGGCCATCTGGCCGAGACGGCGCAGATGAAAGGCGTCCAGCTCCGGCAGGTACGCGCGCAGGCGCGGCGTCCACTCTTCCATGAAGCCGGCGAAGCCGCGCGCCTGCACAAGCGCCAGGGTTTTCAGCGCGGTCAGCCTCCAGCCTTCGCCCCCGCTTTCGATGAGCGGCCAGAGCGGCGTCATGCGCAGATGCTCGAGCGCGGCGGTGTCGCCCGGATGCGCGGCCAGGGAAAGCAGGGAGAGCAGGGCCAGAGTGGCCGCGTTGTCCGTGCATGGGCGCGTCTCGGCCTCGCAGACAATGTCCATTCCAGTCAGGGCGCGCAGGGTTTCCGCGAGCGCGGCGGCCTCCTTGTTCTGGCGCGTGAGGATGGCGCAGGTGAGGCCGCGGCCCAGCGGGTCCACCCGCCGCAGAAGCCCGGCTGCCGCCCCGGCCAGCGCCTCCTGCTCCGCGCCCTTTTCCACCACCGGTGTTGAAAGCAGGGCTGCATGGCCTGCGAGGTCTTTTTTGGCCGCTTCGTGGGCTTGAAAAGCGAAACCGTCCATGCAGCCCGCAGGCAGCAATTCTTCGATCAAAGTCCTGGAGCCGAACACCCGGTTCACCATGCCCAGCACGGGCTGCGCGCTGCGCCAGGACATGCTCAACGGCATCTGGTGCAGCCCTCCACCGGCGCGCGCGGGGTAGAGAGCCAGGATGTCGTCAAAGAGTCCCGGCTCCGCCTCACGCCAGAGGTAGATGGACTGCTTGGGATCTCCCACGGCGAAGAAACTGCGCCTGCCACCGTGATCCTGGATCACCTCGTCCACGAGGTTGCTGACGATCTGCCATTGCTTCCGGCTGGTGTCCTGGAACTCGTCCAGCATCCAGTGCGCGTGGCGCGCGTCGAGCCGGAACCAGAGGTCGCCGCCGCCGCCCAGCCAGGGTGACTTTTCCACCGCCGCGCGCGCCAGCAGACGCTGCACATCGGCGAAGGAGAGCCGGCCGCGCTGCCGCACCTGCGCGGCATATTCCTCCGCGTAGAGACCGATGATGCGCGCGATGCCGCGCGTGCGCCGCGCGCGGCCGTGCAGTTCGCGGGCGATGATGCCCTCGGCCAGCTCGCGCAGGGCCTTGCCCGCCTGCGTTGAGAGTTCGAGGCGGGCGCGGTTCCAGACAATCACCGCGCGCCCGGCGGGCAGGTCGTCCCAGACTTCGGCCAGCTTTGCCAGCAGCTCCCTCACCCTCTTGGGCAGGCTAAGGCAGGGAACAGTCTCCAGTGCCTCGGCCAAAGTTTCATCGAGCAGTGCCGCGCCTTTTTCCGGCGGGATGAAATGCGCGCGCACTTTGGCGATGAGATCGCTCACCGGTGTCAGCGGCGCGCTCATGCCGGGCAATGACACATCCCCCCAGCCGCGCAGACTGTCATTGGAGCCGGAGGACTCCTCCCAGAGCGCGAGCCATTTGCGCGTCAGGTCCATGAGCGACTCGTCGGCGCTTTTCTCCTCCGCGCCGAAAGTGGCCTGCTTGTGCGCCTCCATGAGCTGGCTCATGGAGGCGGCGTTCTCCTCCCGGTGCAGCTTTTCCAGCAGGGAGGCCAGCGCCGCGCGCGCGGCGAGTTCGGTCTCCTTCTCATCCATCACGCGCGCCGTTGAGCCGAGGCCCAGCTCCAGCGGAAAACAGGTCGTCACCGAGGCGAAAAAACTATCCAGCGTGCCCAGGCGCAGGCGGTGCATGCGCCGTGTCACCCGGCGCAGCACACCGGGAAAATCCGCCTCATGCGCGAGGGGCGGCGAGCAGTCCTTGAAATAGTCCGCCGCCGCGCCCGGCTTCACCGCCAGTTCGGCGAGCTGGCGCAGGATGCGGTTGAAAAACTCCCCCGCCGCCTTGCGCGTGAAGGTCATGGCAGCGATGTCCTCCGGACTCACTCCCAGCGCCAGCAGATGCAGATGCCGGCGCACGAGCTGCCAGGTCTTGCCGGAGCCTGCCGAGGCGGAGATGAGCAGGTGTTGGAGCGGAGCAGGCGCGGTTTCCATGCGGCCTTGTTTACCACTGGATGAAAGTGGTTGCCAAACACTTTGCCCTGCTCGTCCGCGAGTGCCGTAGGGCGCGCGCAAGGTTCCTCACGGGCTGGCGTTGACCTTCCCAGCCATGCAGCCGCGCATTCCCACAGCCATCGTTTTTTCCCTCGCCTGCCTTGCCGCGGGTCACGCCGAAGTCCACACCGCGCAGGGAATCCTCTCGGGCGAGGCCACCGCCACTTCCGTCCTGCTGCAGACGCGGCTTACCGCCATCCCCGGACCCGAACTCGACAGGGAAGGGGATGTGCCCGGCGCGGAGGGCGTGGCGTGTTTTGAGTATGGCGCTGATCCCGCCTTCGCCAATGCCGCGCGCACGCCCTGGCTCAGGGCCGCGCCGGAGCGGGACTTCATCGTGCGCGCCCATGTCACGGGACTCGAAGCCGGCACGCTATATCACTGCCGTGTCATTGCCGGAAAAGACGAGGCGGACGCGCGGCCCGGACGCGCCGGCAGCTTCCGCACCCTGCCGGATGCCGCAGGGCACGCGCCGCTTTCCTTCGTCATGGGCAGTTGCATGAATTATCATTCGTTCATGGCCGGCAAGGCCAACGGCGGCGGCCCCGTCACCGCCACGGAGGAGGACAAGCGCTTAGGCTACCCCTCCTTCGCGGCCATGTCGGCGCTCAAGCCTGCCTTCTTCATCGGCACCGGAGACATCGTGTATTACGACCATCCCGCGCAGGCAGCTGCCAGCACGCTCCCGGAACTGCGCAGAAAATGGCACGAGCAGTTCCGCTTTCCGCGCATGACGGACTTTTTCTCCGTGACTCCGGCCTACTGGTCGAAGGACGACCACGACTTTCGCTACAACGACGCCGACCTGCGCGGCGAACGCGAGCCGCGGGCGGGCACCGGCATTGAAATCTTCCGCGAGCAGATGCCCGTCCTGCCCGCTGACGCCGCCGCCACACCCACTTACCGCACGCACCGCGTCCACCGCCACGCGCAGCTCTGGTTCGTCGAGGGGCGTGACTACCGCTCGCCGAACAAAATGCCCGACGGCCCGGACAAAACCCTCTGGGGCGCGGAGCAGCGCGCGTGGCTCCAGCGCACGTTGAAGGAAAGCGACGCGCCGTGGAAGATCATCATCACACCCACCCCGATGGTAGGCCCGGACCGCAACAGCAAGACCGACAACCACACCAACCTGGCCGGCTTCAAGCACGAGGCGGACAGTTTTTTTGAATGGCTGCGCGCGGAGGGCGTCACCGGTGTCCTCACCTTTTGCGGAGACCGTCACTGGCAGTATCACAGCATCCATCCGCTCGGCGTCGAGGAGTTCTCCGTCGGCGCCCTCAATGACGAGAACGCCATCCGGGGAGAGCGTCCCGGCGGCCCGAAGACCACCGACCCCGAGGGCAAAATCAAGCAGCCCTACATCTACTCCGAACCCACCGGCGGCTTCCTCCATGTCACGCTCAGCACCGGCACGCAAGGACGCGCCAAGCTGGGAATCGAGTTCCGCGACGACCACGGCAAAGTCCTGCACAGCGTGCTCAAGCGCGCCGAATGACGCAAGAGGCGCCGCCTTTCACATCGCCTCGCAGCATGTCTCCTGCGCGCGCGCCGGATGACGCCGCTCAAAGGCATCGCCGAAAGCCAGCAACCTGCGCTCCGACCATGCCGCGCCGAGGAAGGACAGCCCCACCGGCATCCCGTCCACCCGGCCCATCGGCAGCGTCAGATGCGGGTAACCCGCCACGGCGGCAGGTCCGGACGCGGTGCGTCCGCCGCTGTCACCCCTGGCGAGGTTCACCACACCGGCCGGGTCGTTCGTGGCGCAGATCAGAGCGTCCAGCCGGTGTTCCCGCAGCGCCGCGTCAATGCCCCGCGGTCCCGCCAGATCGAGCGCCTGACTGCGCGCGGAGCGCGCCCCGGCTAGTGCGTCATCCCCCTGGCGCTGCTCCGCCTCGATGAAGAGTTCCTGGCCGAAATGCGCCAGTTCCTCCCTCGCGCGCGCCTCGTTGAAGGCGATGACATCCGCCAGCGTCCGCACCGGCCCGCCGCGCGCCCCAAGGTATTCGTTCAGCGCCAGACGGAATTCGGTGAGCATCGCGGACCATGCCGCGCCTGCCGCCTCCCGCCTGTGGGGGATTTCCACCCCGTCCACCAGCACCGCGCCCGCCTCCCTCAGCAGTTTCAGCGCCTCCTCAAAGACGCCATGCACGCGCCCGTCCCTGCCGCACATCCCGCGCACGATGCCCAGCCGCGCGCCTTGGAGCGCATCCACGGAAAAATCCACCGTGTAGTCGGCAAGCACGCGGTCCGCCGCGTTTTTCGTGAACGGATCCATGCGGTCATGACCCGCGATGGCGCTTAAAACGAGCGCGGCATCCCGCACGGTGCGCGTCATCGGCCCTGCGGTGTCCTGCCAGGGCGTGATGGGGATGATGCCCGCGCGGCTGACCAGGCCCACAGTCGGCTTCAGACCCACGATGCCGCAGCAGGCGGCCGGGCTGACAATGGAGCCGTTTGTCTCCGTGCCGATGGCCGCGGGCACCATGCCCGCTGCCACCGCCGCCGCCGAGCCCGAGCTTGAGCCGCTGGCGGTGCGCCTGGGATCATGGGGATTCAATGTCAGGCCGCCGCGCGCGCTCCAGCCGCTGGTCGAGCGCGGGGAGCGCAGGTTGGCCCACTCGCTCAAGTTTGCCTTGCCGAGAATCACCGCGCCCGCCGCGCGCAGGCGCGCCACCACGCTGGCATCCCGCTCCGGCGCGGGCGCGTCGAGCAGCGCCAGCGAGCCTGCGGTGGTTCTCATGGCGTCCGCCGTGTCCAGATTGTCCTTCACCAGCACCGGGATGCCGTGCAGCGGTCCGCGCGCCAACGCGCGCTCAAGACCGCGTGCAATATCCGGCGCGTCTGGATTTGTCTCAATGACCGCCCGCAGCGACGGGCCGTTTAGATTGAGCGCCTCGACGCGCCTTAGCGCGTCCGCCACCAGATCAGGCGCCGGCCACCCGCTGTCCCGCATCTCCCGGATCGTCCACCCGCCCTTCGGCGCCGCGCGCCGGCAGCCCGCCAGCGGCGCCAGAAGAGCCGCTGCCCCGGCATTCATGAGGACGCGTCGTTTCATTCCGGCGCGGCGGATTTCCGCTCGTTGACGACTCGGTCCACGGTGTGCTTGGTGACGATGTTTCCCTGCGAGTCTCGGCCTTTGACAGCGAGAGAGGCCACGGGGAATTTCAGGCACAGCGTGCGCAGGTAGAGGGCGGGCTTGAGGTGGATGAGCAGGTTTTGGGCGTCGCTCTCGGCCTCGGTCTCGTGGCGGGCGAAGAAGAGCACCATGCTGCCGGGCGCGCCCTTGGTGAGCACATACTCCTTGTCGCGCGTGATGCCGCCGATGCGGAAGCGCTTGGCCAGCACGGGACCCTGCTTGCCGTTGCGGTAGATGAGCGTGTAAACCGCGTCCTCGTCCTTTTTGAACAGGCTCAGATACACGGGGTTCTTCCCCACATGCAGCTTCGGCGCCACTTTGGACACGGTCATGGTGCCGTCCTTGGTGAACCAGATGATGTCATCAAGAGGCGAGCATTTGCAGACGGGCTCGCCCTCGCGCTTGAGGCCGGTGCCGGCAAAGCCCTCCTTGGCGTCGAGGTAGAGCGTCTCATTGGCCATGATGACCTCGGCGGCGGCCACTCGGTCGAAGCTGGAGACTTCGGTGCGGCGCTCGCGGCCTGTGCCGTAGGTTTTCTTGAGCCTCTCGAAATGGGCGATGGTGTAGCGAGTGAGGCTTTTGAGGTTTTTTTGGACCTCGGCGATTTGTTTCTCCAGGGAGCGGATGTGCTCGTCGGCCTCGAAGCTGTTGAACTTGGAGATGCGCTTGATCTTGATCTCGGTGAGGCGCGCCACATCGTCATCGGTGACCTCGCGCCTGAGCAGGCCGAGATGCGGCTTGAGGCCCGTCCAGATTGCCTGCATGACGGCATCCCAGGTCTCGCATTCCTCGATGCGGCGGTAGATGCGGTTTTCGATGAAGATCTTTTCCAGGCTGCTGAAATGCCACTTTTCCTCCAGCTCGCCGAGCTGGATTTCCAGCTCCCGGCCGAGGATGCCCTTGGTGTGCAGGGCGCTTTCTTTGAGCAGGTCGTTCACGCCCACGAAGCGAGGCTTGTCGTTCTGGATGACGACAGCGTTCGGCGCGAGGGAGACCTCGCAATCGGTGAATGCATAGAGCGCCTGGATGGTCTGCTCCGGGTCCACGCCGGGCGGGAGCTGGATGACGATCTCGACGAACTCGGCGGTGTTGTCCTCGACGCGGGCGATCTTGATTTTGCCCTTCTCGTTCGCGGCCACGATGCTGTCCTGGATGCTGCCGGTGGTGGTGCCAAAGGGGATCTCGGTGATGCGCAGGATGTTTTTTTTGGCGCCCTCCTCGATCTTCGCCCGCACGCGCACACGGCCGCCGCGCAGACCCTGGTTGTAGTCGCTGGCGTCCATGATGCCGCCCTGGGGGAAGTCCGGCACGAGATTGACCTCCTCCCCGCGCAGCGCGGCGATGCTGGCATCGCACAGCTCGATGAAATTGTGCGGCAGGATGCGGCAGGAAAGTCCGACGGCGATGCCCTCCACGCCCTGGGCCAGCAGCAGCGGGAACTTCACCGGCAGCGTCACAGGCTCCTTGTTGCGCCCGTCGTAGCTGGCGGCCCACTCCGTCACTTTCGGGCAGAAGACCACGTCCAGCGCGAACTTGGAGAGCCGCGCCTCGATGTATCGCGGTGCTGCCGCATTGTCGCCGGTGAGCACGTTGCCCCAGTTCCCCTGGGTGTCTATGAGCAGGTCCTTCTGGCCGAGCTGCACAAAGGCGTCGCCAATGCTGGCGTCACCGTGCGGGTGGTACTTCATCGTGTTGCCGACCACGTTCGCCACCTTGTTGTAGCGGCCGTCCTCCAGCTCGTCGAGGCTGTGCATGATTCGCCGCTGCACGGGCTTGAAGCCATCGTGGATGTGAGGCACCGCGCGCTCCAGGATCACATAGCTGGCGTAGTCGAGGAACCAGTCGCTGTAGAGATCATCCACGGGTTTGATCTCGATGGGGGCGCTGTCGGCCAGGATGGGGGAGTTGTCTTCGGCGGGCTGCTTGGCGGATTTTTTTGGCACGGGGAAAAATCAATCGGGGGTGGAGGAAGGCCGGAGGATAGGCGGCGCTCCCGCCCGCGCAAGCACGGGAGCCTGTCTGCCAAAATGCCCTGCAAACAGGCGGCTTGGCGCTATTCCTGCTTGCCAACCTCAAGCTAGAAACGAACCTCGGCGCGCATGAAGTCCAGGCCCCCAGACTATCCCGCGCGCAGCATCTTCATCTGCTACCGCAGAGACGAATCGAGCGACATTTCCGGTCGCATCTATGACCGCCTGGTGAGCGCCATCAACAAGGAGGCTGTGTTCCAGGACATAGACTCCATGCCCTACGGCGTGGACTTCCGCGAGCATGCGAGGGAGGCGTTGCAAAACTGCCGCGTGGTGCTCGTCATCATCGGCCCGGGCTGGACGGACATTCGCGACAGTTACGGCCAGAAGCGGCTGGATGATCTTGCGGACCCTGTGCGCATCGAAGTGGAGACTGCGCTGGCCAATCCGGGCGCGCTGGTCATCCCGGTGTTTGTGAACGGGGCCAAACTCAAGACTTCGGACGTGCCCGAAAGCCTGCGCCCCCTCTGCACCCGCAACGGCCCCGAACTGCGCAGCGATGCCACGTTTGACGCGGTCATGGAACGCATTTCCTCCCAGATCCGCGCCGAGCTGCTCCGCCCTGTCGTTGAGGAAGGCGCGCGCCCGGTTCTTCCCAAACGCTTCACCGGCATCATCATCGGTGCGGTGGCCGCCCTGGCACTGGGCTGGCTGGGATGGCAGAACTACGCGCTGCGGCCTGGAATGGAAAAGAAAGCGGTCGTTTTACCGCCGATAGGGGAAGATGCGAAACCGGCAAAAGAGGAACCCGCTTTCGCTGAGATTTTGAAGGGAGCAAGATTCAGCGTCGCGTCATCAAGCAAACCCGCTTACGAACTTTTGACTCCCGACGGGAAACCCCTTCAAGGAGCGAAGCTCAAAGGAGAGAGATTGAGCACGGAATCCGAAGGGCACGGGGTGAAATTTCCAACCGCAGTCCGGCAGTTGTCCGGGCAGTTGCCTCCCGATGCTGGAATCATGTACAAGGTGCGCGCCCAAAGCCTCAAAGACGCCTCAGAAAACCCGCCCGGACCGGGTGTCCTTGTGGTGGACACCGAATGGATGGGGCAAGAGAATAAGACTCTCGGCGCGCTCAATGACGAATTCTTTTCCGGTTTTTGGAGCATGAAAGGCGCGGAGTTTCCGGCAGATGGAATTCAATTTGGATCCGCTGCCATCTACGCCGGCAAGAATGGTGTGGTCATGGACGGCGAGCTTGAAGTCGAATGCTGGGTCGAGGACGGGCATCATGGCAAGCTGTCCGGGGTCACAAGCTTCACCCTTGATGTGGAGCCTGCGCCCTGGGCTTTGGAGAATCCAAAAATCAGGCTCCTGGCTCCCGATGGCACGCCGATTGAGGACACCGTGGTGCAGGCCTCACCGGCGCAGCCTTTTGATTATGAAGACCCGGAAACCCGCCAAAAGCAGACCGCTTTGCACGGCCTGGAGTTCCTGCTGAGCATCAAAAACACGAGCGGTGCGGACTTGACGCCTGCTGGAGAATTGGATGCGCTGGGCATCACCTACAGGCTCAAGGCGAAACGTGACGGCTCGCCGGAAAGTGACTCGTCACCGCTGGCAGAGGGAGGCCTGCTGATCTGCGAACCCAATCCCCAAGGCTACACGCATCATTCGTCCTGGCAGATGTGGTCCCTCAAGGCGAGTCAACTTTCCATGGGTCAAACAGGAGAAGTCCTGAACAAGTTCTATGTCTCCCATCAAGAGAATGAAAAGCTCGGCCACATCCTTCCTGGCATCCACGAGGTTGGTGTGACGGTGTGGAGGTCCACCGAACCGGGCGTGGTGTACTACCAGGGCACCTTGAAGCTCGAAGTGAAGGAGCGCATCCCGGCGCGGTAGCATTCCTCCAGGATGCCTCACAGCCCCGTCACAAGCGGTCCCTGTCACGCTCAAGCCAGCCCCAGCGCCTTCAGCACTGCTTGAAAATCCTCCGGCAGCGGGGCCTCGGCGCGCAGGGTTTGGCCGCTGGCGGGGTGCTTGATTTCGAGGCGGGTGGCGTGCAGGCAGAGGCGCTTGACGGACAGCTCCGCGCGCAGGCGGCGGTTCAGCTCGAAGTGGCCGTAGATGTCATCGCCGAGCAGGTGGTGCTGGCGCGCGGCGGCCTGGACGCGGATTTGATGTGTCCTGCCGGTGAGCAGGCGGATCTCCAGCAGGGAAAGACGATGCCCGGCATGATAAGAGAGGTTTTTGAAATGCAGCTCGGCATTCGGCGGGCGGCCCTTGAGCACGGCGGTGCGGACGCGCCCGCGCTCGCGCGTGGTGGCCAGGTGGTCGAGCCATACGCCGTCCCTGCCGGGATTTCCACGCACGAGGGCGAGGTAGGTTTTGCCGGCAGCGCCGTCTTCAAAAGCGGAGCGGCATTTGCCGGCGGCCGCCTCATTGAGAGCGCCTAGCAGCACCCCCGATGTGTCCTGGTCCAGCCGGTGCATGAGCCAGACCCGGCCATCCGGTCCGTCGAAGCACTCCGTCCTCATGTCGTAACGACCTTCGAAGGCGGCGGGTTCGCCACGGCGGTCAGGGTTCGGGTGGGAGAGCAGGCCGGCGGGTTTGTTAACCAAGATCAGGTGCCGGTCTTGATGCAGGATGGGACAGCGCGTGAGCATGGGAGTGTCTCACAGTGCTGCCAGCCGCTCGTTGAACCATTCAGCGAAGCGGCGCACGTCCCACATGATGGTCAGCCATCCATGCCGGGCGCCGGGCCGGACGAGGACGCGGATGTCGTGGCCGAGCTCGGCGGCGCGCTTTTGGAAGCGCTCGGACTGGTCGAGCGGCACAAGCGTGTCCGCATCACCATGCGCGATGAGCACGGGCGGCAGCCTGGGAGTGATGTGGAAGATGGGCGAGACCTCGCGGCCGATGAGCTTCCACTTTTCCAGGTCGGCGGCTTCGGGGCCGAAGGATTTTTTGAAGCTCTTCGGCGGGCCGCCAGTGCCGTCATTCTCAGTGGAAGGGCCGAGATTCAGCAAATCGGTGACGGGGAAAAAGACGGCGGCGGCCTGCACGGAGCTGTCCTCGCGATCCACGGGGTCGGGCGCGTCCGCAGGGCCGGGACCGCCGCGCGTGGCGAGCATGAGGCTGAGATGTCCGCCGGAGCTGCCGCCGGTGACGGCGAGCCGGCGCGGGTCCACGCCATAGTCACGCGCGTGGTGGCGCACGAACCTGGCCGCGCGATGGATGTCCTCGACGATCTCCGGCACGGTGGCTTCGGGCTGTGCGATGTGCGATACGGCAAAAACGGTGTGGCCCGCGCGCAGGGAGGGCGCGGCCATCCAGGCGCGGAATTTGCCGGGATGGGACTTCCATTTGCCGCTGACCATGATCAGCACGCCGATGCCGTTCGGCGCCTTCGGACGATGCACCTCCAGGGTGAGTTCCCTGCCGTTTCGCTGCCCGTACACAATGCCGCGCGTGACCTCGCTGGCGGGATGCAAATACCACCACCCCGCGCCTGCGAGCAGGAGGATGAAAACGAGGACGAGCAACCCTGCCCGGAGCATGAGGCGCAAGGCATGGCGAAGGCGGCCGGGTGAGGACATGGGGTGATTTATTCAGTGGCGGGCGGTTTTGCCAAGCGGCAATTCTCGAACAGGAGGGACGCCCGCGATGGCTGCGAAGGAAGCGGTCAGTCATGCGCAAGATCGGGACTTGTTGTTTTGTGGAGGAAGGCATTCTTTGTGCTGAATGTTTGACGTGACCATGAGCCAGGAACCCACATTGTTTGACCGCATCGGCGGCGAGGCCGGTATTGAGGAGTTGATCCTCGCCTTCTACGTCAAAGTGCTCGCCGACCCGGAACTCGCGCCGTTTTTCCGCGAGACCTCCCTGGAGAAGCTGCACTCCATGCAGCGCGAGTTTTTCGCCATGGCGCTGGGCGGGCCGGTGAAATACACGGGGCGCTCTCTGGCGCATGTGCATCACGGGCGCGGCATCACCATGGGCCACTTCGCCAGGTTCACGGGCCATCTGGTGGAGACGTTGAGGGACACCGGCGCCAGCCAGGAGGACACGGACTCGGTCATCGCGCGCATTGAGGTCTTTGCCAACGAGGTCACCGGCACCTCGTATTGAGTTTGCCCTCGCGGCCTGCGGTGCTTTAACGTCCGCGCGTGTGGAAAAATGTTCTCATCTGCGTGCTGGCGGCGTCCCTTGCCGCGAGCCTCATCCTGCGCTGGCGGGACCGCGTCAATGACACGCCGCCCGCGCCGCTCCAGTCCGCGCTGGGTGAGGCGCTGGCCCGGGCTTTGGGTGACACCGAGGCTGGAGGCATGGTGCTCGGTCTCTGCGTGCAGGACGAGGCTGGCAACACGATCTTCGGGCGCGAGGCAAGGCGGGCGTTCATCCCGGCCTCCAGTCTGAAGACGCTGACCACTGCCACGGCGCTGGAGTTGCTGGGGCCGGACTTTCATTTTCAGACGCGCCTGCTGTCTGCGGCTCCGATGGCGGAGGGTGTCATCGAAGGGGATCTCATCCTGCGCGGCGGTGGCGACCCCATGCTCAGCCTGGCTGACTTGTCCAAATGCGCTGCCGAACTCCAAGCGCGCGGCCTGCGCGAGGTGCGAGGGCGCGTTCTCGGCGATGGCGGCTTTTTCACCGGCTCCATCTACGGGGACTTCTGGAACTGGGGCGACATCGGCAACGGCTACGGCAGCCCCGTCTCCGGGCTGAACCTGGAGCACAACCGCTACACCGCCGTCTTCGCCCCGGCTCTGCAGGAAGGCGGCCCCGCCGCGTTCGTCGGCGCGCAGCCGGAGGTGCCGGGCATCACCTGGCTGAGCGAGGTGCGCACCGGCCCGGAAGGCGGCGGGGATGGCGTCATGATCCATGGCGGCGAGCGCGCGCAGCGCGTGCATTTGCGCGGCACGGTGCCCGCCGGGCAGCCGCAGTTCCGCGTGGCGGGCGCGGTGCCGGCCCCGGAACTCTTCGCGGCGCATCATCTGCGCGCGGCGCTCATGCAGGCGGGCATCCGGGTCGCGGGCGGGGCCGCGAGCGCGCGCGAGGCCGCGCCGATGCCGGAAGCTGGGCATGAAATGTGGAGGCATGAGTCGCCCGCGCTGGCGGACATCGTCACCAGCATCCATGCCACATCTGACAACCACGAGACTGAGTGCGTGTTCCGCATGATCGGCGCGCGGGAAAAGCGCCCGCCCGCCGAAGTCGTGCGCGCTCACTGGCAGACGCGGGGGTTGACCTTCGAAGGGCTGCGCATGGAGGACGGCTGCGGACTGGCGCGGGCGGACCACATCACGCCGCATGACCTGGCGCGGCTGCAAATGCTCGCGGCCACGGGTCCGCAGGGGCGGGTTTATGCGGATTCCCTGCTGGCGGCGCATGACGGTGCGGTGCGCTACAAGGGCGGCGCCATGTCCGGTGTGCGCAGTGTCGCGGGGCTGGTCACGCGCCCGGATGGCAGCAGGGCGGCCTTTGCCCTGATGGTCAACCACTTCAGCAACCCGCGCCCTTACGCCCTCCTGCGCGAGGCCATGCTGCGGGCGCTGGCAGATGTGAGCGACTGAAAAGAGAACCGGTCTTCAAAACCCGCGCGCAGGTTCAAAGGCCGCCCAGCTCGCAGATGCGCTTCCACTCCTTTTCCGTGACCTCGGTGATGGAGAGGCGGTTGCCGCGGCGCAGGATGAGCATGCCGGCCAGGGCGGGGTCGGAGCGCAGCATGTCGAGGCTGACGAAGGTCTTGAATCCGGCCTCCCATTTGACATCCACCATGAGCCAGCGCGGGTTTTCCGTCCGGCTGCCCGAGTCGAAGTATTCGGAGGCCGGGTCGAACTGGGTGGGGTCGGGATAAGCTTCCTTGACGATCCTGACGATCCCCGCGATGCCGGGCTGGGGGCAACTGGAGTGGTAAAAGAAGCCGAGATCGCCGGGGGCCATGTGGTCGCGCATCATGTTGCGCACCTGGTAGTTGCGCACGCCGTTCCACGGCTCGGTCTTGTGCGGGCGCTTTTTCAAGTCGGCGAAGGAGAAGACATCGGGTTCGGATTTGAGCAGCCAATAACGCATGATGGCGCGAGCTTGGCGCGCGCGGGGATTTGTTCAAGCCGGTCGTCTTGACAAAACCGCGCTCCGCGCGAAGGAGGCGCGGATGAGTCAACTGCCCAGTCTCGACCAGACCAGCGCCCTGATCCGCGCGCGCCGCTCGGTGAAGCCGCCGGACATGGATGCCGCACGCGCGGTGGAGCCGGCGCTTCTGCGCGAGCTGCTGGAGAACGCGACGTGGGCGCCGACGCACGGGCTGACGGAGCCGTGGAAATTTCATGTCCATCAGGGCGCGGCCCGCGCGCGGCTGGCGGAGGCCTTGCAGCGCGTTTACCGCGAGACAACGCCGCCCGCCGAGTTCCGCGTGGACAAGCTGGAGAAGATGGGCAAAAACCCGCTCCTGGCGCCCGTGGTGATCGCCTGCGTGATGGAGCGGCGCGGCGGGGCGATGATCCCTGAGATGGAGGAGATCGAGGCAATGGCCTGCGCGCTGCAAAATCTCATGCTCAGCGCCACTGCGGCGGGGCTGGCCTCCTTCTGGTCCTCGCCTCCCGTGCTCGACGCGCCGGCCTTCAAAGAGTGGCTCGGCATCGGGGCGCAGGACCGGTGCGTGGCGCTGATGTACCTGGGCTGGCCCCGCCCCGGCATGGAGCCGCCGCGCAGCGCGCGCCAGCCGGTGGAAACGAAAATCCTGATTCATCATGACTGAGTGGCTGGCCAGTCTCTGGGAAATGCTCGGCGGATGGTGGGATGCCATTCCGTTCATGGCGTCAGGCGTCTGGATTCTCACCGGCTGCCTGCTGCTGACAGGCCTGGTCGGCTCGGTGGTGCCGCTGCTGCCGGGGCCGTTTCTCATTTTCATCGCGGGCATCGTCCACACGCTGCTGCTGCCGGAGCAGGGCATGGGCTGGCAGGGCATCGTGGCGCTCAGCCTGCTGCTCATCATCGCCTACGCGGTGGACACTCTGGCGGGGGCGCTGGGCGCGCGCTGGTTCGGCGCCAGCCGGTGGGGTATCGCGGGAGTGTTCGTGGGGGGCGTCGTGGGTTTGTTTTTCGCGCCGGTGGGTTTCCTGGTCGGGCCGCTGGCGGGCGGGTTGATTTTTGAGCTGATCTTCGCCAAAAAACGCATGGCGCCGGCGGTGAAGTCCACCTGGGGCACGCTGCTGGGCACGGGATTGGGAATCGTGGTGCGCCTGGTCCTGAGCCTGGCGATGATCGCCACCGTGCTTGTGGACTGCCTGTGGTGGTGAGCGCGCGTCATTTCGTCCAAAGAGCGGCGAGTTTTCCGCCTTCCGCGGCGTTCCCTCCATTCCTTATGTCATCCGCATCCAACCGCCGTCATTTCATCAAATCCGCCGCTCTCGGCGCTCTCGCCGCTCCAAACATCCTGCGCGCGCAAAACACGCCCCAGAAAATCCGGGTCGGCATTGTCGGCATCGGCGGCATGGGGGCCGGCGCGGTTCAGGCCTCATCCGGGGAGGAGATCGTGGCGTTCTGCGATGCCGACTGGCGTGATCTGGGCGCGCGCAGCGCCGCCGGCGTGGCGAAAAAACATCCGAAGGTGCCGAAGTTCACCGACTTCCGCGAGATGCTGGAGAAGAAGGGCGCGGAGATGGACGCGGTGCTCATCTCCACGCCGGACCACACGCATTTCGCCATCACCATGGCGGCCATGCAGGCGGGCAGGCATGTCTTTGTTCAGAAGCCGCTGGCGCACAACATCTGGCAGGTGCGCACGCTGCAAAAGGCCGCCAAAAAATACGGCGTGCAGACGGTGATGGGAAACCAGGGCCACTGCTGGGAGGGCATCCGCCTCGTGCGCGAGTGGTTCGAGGCGGGTGTGCTCGGCGAGGTGCGCGAGGTGCATTGCTGGACGGACCGCCCGCTGGCGCACATGGGTTTTTTGAATCCGCAACCCACCGCCAGCCCGGCCGCCGAACCCGTGCCCGAGGGCGTGGCCTGGGACCTGTGGCAGGGACCCGTGGCCGCGCGCGACTACAACGCGCTCTACATGCCCGCGCGCTGGCGCGGCTGGTGGGACTACGGCTGCGGCGGCCTGGGGGACATCGGCTGCCATTGCCTCGACGCGCCCTTCTGGGCGCTGCGCCTCGGCATGCCTGAGAAGGTGGAGGTTTTGCATCAGGAGCCCGGCGCGCTGAAAAACTACACTGCGCCGAAGTCGCACATCGTCTATCACTTCGCCGCGCGCGGTGAGATGCCGCCGGTGAAAATCCACTGGTATGAGGGCGGCCTGCTGCCGGAAAAACTCCCCGGCATGGAAAAAGACCTCCCTGGCAACGGCATGATCATGAAGGGCAGCCGCGAGACGCTCTTCTCCGACGGCATGAGGGTGCAAAGCCCGCAGCTCTGGCCGCGCGAGCGCATGACGCCCATCGTGGACCTGCTGCGCCGCAGGCCGCTGCCGCGCTCGAAGGCGGGCGAGCCCATCGGCGAGTTGTTCGACGCCATCCGCGGGGACATTCCCCATGCCGGCTCGCACTTCGACTATGCCTGCCCGCTCACCGAGGTGGTCAATGTGGGCGTGCTCGCCATCCGCGCGGGCAAATCCATCGAATGGGACGCCCCCGGCATGCGCGTGAAGGACGCGCCCGAATTCGATGCATGGATCAAGGAGCCGGTCCGCGACGGCTGGAGCTACGGAGAGGACCTCTGGCAAGCGTGATCACCCCAACGCCCGCATGATCCTCCGTCTCTGCCTCATCGCGCTGCTATGCTGCGCTCATGCCCGCGCGCAGGAAATCCGCCGCATGCCGCTTGTGCTCACCCAGGGCGGCACGCCGGAGCAGCCCGCCGTCTTTGATGGAAAAGGCATGGTCATAGACCTCGGCATTGACATCACCGGACTCGAATGGGCGCGCGACGGCGATCTGTGGACCTCGCGTGGTCCTTTGCCCGGACACCCGCCCGTGACGGACACGCAGCGCGCCGGACTCTTCATCGAGGAGATCCCCCTGCGCATCATGCGCGACCGAGCCGCCGAACAAGAAAGCGGCGAGCCTGGCAAAGTCATCCACGCCGCGCCGGACACGCTCAAGCCCTGCGAGATGACCTGGACCACCGACGGCTCGCTTTGCTTTCGCTGGCCTGCCGGCAGGTCCCCTGGCACCGCGCGCATCATCCAGCCGCCCGCAAAGCTAGCGAGCTGCGTCGTCATCGCCTGCTCGCACATCACAGTCAGGAACATCACCGCGATGCACGCCGCGAACGATGGCTTCAACATCCACGGTCATCGCGTTGGCATCCGCCTCGAAAACGTGAAGGCATTCTCCAACGGCGATGAAGGCATCAGCGCGCATGAAACGGTGCGGATGGATGTCTTCGACTCCGAGATCGCCTGGAACGGCTCCGCCGCTGGCGGTGTCGCCGATGTGAACGACAGTGTGACGACCTACACGAACTGCGAGCTGCATCACAACGTGAACGCCGCCTTCTTCTTCGACGGCAAACATCACCGCGTCACCAACTGCCTCATCCACCATCAGGACAAGGACATCGTCATTCGCGGAGATGCCGTGGTGGAGCAGTCCGGCAATGTCTGGCGCAAATGAGCCGCTCCCGCGCTCCATGAGCCGCGCAGTCTGTGAAAACGCCTCATTGAGTCTTGACGCCGCAAGCGCGGGCGGGGCATGATGCCCGTCATGAAGCGAAACACACTCCGCCGCGCGGCTCCGGCATGGCCCGCACTTGGAAGGAAATGGCTGCTGGCCTGCGTCGCGGCGCCGCTGCTGGGCGCGGATGCGGCGCATGCGGCGGACCTCGACAGCATGAAGGCGGAGGCGCTCGAAAACGTCGGCTCGCGTTCGAAGCTGGTGCGCGAGATCATGGACAGCCTGTTTAGCTTTGCCGAGCCGGGTTTCCAGGAGTTCGAGACGCAGCGTTACCTCTGCGGAATCCTTGAGGACCACGGATTCAAGGTCGGGCGCGGAGTGGCCGGAATGCCCTCCGCATGGGTGGCGACGTGGGGCTCCGGCAAGCCCGTCATTTCTCTCGGCACCGATGTGGACGCGCTGCTCGGCATGTCGCAGAAACCCGGCTTCGCCGGCGAGGCGCCGCTGGTGGAGGGCGCACCGGGTCATGGCGAGGGGCACAACTCCGGCATGGCCGCCATACTGCCGGCGGCCCTGGCCGTGAAGGAGCTGATGGAAAAACACAAGCTGCCCGGCACGCTGCACATCTGGCCCGGCATCGCCGAGGAACTGCTTGGCGGAAAGGCCCACTATGTGCGGGCGGGAGTGTTCAAGGATGTGGACGTCGTGCTTTTCGCCCATGTCGGCTCCAGCCTCTCGACCTGGTGGGGGGATCACCGCGGCAAGGCGCTGGTCTCGGTCGAATACCGCTTCGAGGGCGAGTCCGCCCACGCGGGCGGCGCCCCGTGGAAAGGACGCAGCGCCCTGGACGCTGTGGAGCTGATGAACATCGGCTGGAACTACCGCCGCGAGCACCTGCGCCCCCAGCACCGCTCGCATTATGTGATCACCGAAGGCGGCGGCCAGCCCAACGTGGTGCCGCACCGCGCCGCGGTTTGGTATTACTTCCGCGAGACGGATTACGACCAGGTCATGTACTTGTGGGACATCGCCAACCGCATCGCCGAGGGAGCGGCAAAAATGACCGACACCCGCGTGTCATGGCGCGTGCTCGGCTCCGCATGGCCGCGCTATATGAACCGCGCCCTCGCAGGCGCGCTTCACGCCAATATCCAGCAGGTCGGCATGCCGCGCTGGACGGAG
The DNA here is from genome assembly GCA_002343505.1 of Verrucomicrobiaceae bacterium UBA2429. Taxonomy (GTDB): domain Bacteria; phylum Verrucomicrobiota; class Verrucomicrobiia; order Verrucomicrobiales; family Verrucomicrobiaceae; genus Prosthecobacter. Next base: position 26,088 of record DDQZ01000077.1, read on the forward strand.
GAGGACCAGGCGCTGGCGCGCGCCGTGCAGCGTATCGTGGAGGCGGGTGACCAGGGGCTCGTCACCAAGACCAGCTCCAAGCTCGAGGGTGTCGAACGCATCCCGGACGGCCTCAAACACGAGGGCGGCTCCGACGACATCGGCGATGTCTGCTGGACGGTGCCGACAGGGCATCTCTCACTGCCCTGCAACATCCCCGGCGTGACCATGCACCATTGGAGCGCTGCCATCGCCATGGCCACGCCCATCGCCCACAAAGGCGCCGAGGCCGGCGCCAAGGTCTATGCGCTCACCATTCTCGACCTCCTCGCCAAGCCGGAGATCGTGCGCGAGTCGCGCGAATTTTTTGACAACGTGCAGGGCCGCATCCGCGCCTACACATCCTTCCTTCGTCCGGATGACAAGCCTCCCGTCTGGCTCAACCACGACCTCATGCAACGGCTGCGTCCCGCCATGCGCCCGCTTCATTTCGCCCCTTCCAAACACTCATCCTATCTCGATCAGTTGGGCATCTCCTACCCTTCACTCACACCCGCGGGCAATTCTTCGCCTGCGAAGTGACGCCCCGTTCTCGTGCGTCGGTAATCCGCGCGCGGCATGGTCATCTCATCTGACCAGAAAACCACATTGCGGAAGATTCGTGTTCTAATCATGCCCCGCCGAAACCTTCTCCGCCTCTTAGCCTGCCTCGCCTTCCCCGCCTGGGACCTCTATGCAGCCAGTCCGATTCCAGTCGTCGATCTTTCCCAGGACACCGCGCGCCATGTCATCATCGCGCAAGGCACGGCGGAGGTTTATCAGGGGCATCCGACGACGCTGCTGATGCCGGATGGCAAAACGATGTTCTGCGTGTGGACACACGGCCACGGCGGCACGGCGGGGCCGCTGAAGCGCAGCGATGACGGCGGCAAAACGTGGAGCGAGGAACTGCCGGTGCCGGAGAACTGGTGGAAGGTCAAAAATTGCCCGGCGATCTATCGCCTGACCGATCCGCAGGGTGTGGCGCGGCTCGTCGTGTATGCCGGTCAGGGGCTGGATGGCACGATGCAGCAGTCGGTTTCCACCGACGAAGGCAAAACGTGGTCGCCGATGCAGAGCAACGGCCTCGTGTGCGTGATGCCCTTCTGCACGATCCTGCCGGTGGAGAGCGGGAAGAAGCTCATCGGCCTCACCAACATCCGCCGGCCCGGCGAAACGAAGGATCCGCGCTCGAACATTGTCACGCAGAGCGAATCGACCGATGGCGGACTGACGTGGAGCCCGTGGCGCATTCTTGTCGATCTCGGCGCTCTGGTGCCCTGCGAGCCGGAAGTCGTGCGCTCGCCAGACGGGAAACAACTGCTTTGCCTCATGCGCGAAAACATCCGCACCGAGCCCGCGCACTTCATCACCAGCGATGACGAGGGCAAGACGTGGTCAGAGGTGAAATCGCTGCCGTCCGGATTGCACGGCGACCGGCACAAGGCGGTGTATGCAAAGGACGGCAGGCTGGTCGTCACCTTCCGCGACATGGGCAAGGACAGCCCCACGCGCACGCATTTCGTCGCGTGGGTCGGAAAATACGAGGACATCGGCAGCGGCAGAGACGGCGAATACAAAATCAAACTGCTGCACAGCCACAAAGGCAGCGACTGCGGCTATCCGGGCCTCGAACTGCTGCCCGATGGCACCTTCGTCGCAACGACCTACATCAAGTATCGCCCCGGGCCGGAACAGAACTCGGTGGTGAGCACACGCTTCACGCTCGCGGAGACGGACAAGGCGGAAAAGAGTACCGCAGCAGCCGCGAAATCCAAAGCGCTCGGCATCGTGCTCGATGATGACGCGGCGGAATACACCGGTGCATGGAAAGTGGGCGAGAAGTTGCCTTCGCTCGTCGGCTCGTCATATCGACACGATGATCGCGCGAAGAAATCGGCCGCAGCGGCCAAGTTCACGCCGGAGATTCCAGCGGATGGCAAATACGAGGTTCGGCTGCTTTACGTTCACGCCTCGAATCGAGCGCAAAAGGCTCAAATCACGATTCGATGCGCCGATGGCGAAAAAGTGGTTATGCAGGATCAGCGAGCGCCCTGTCTCGAAAACGGCATTCCACGCTCACTGGGCGTTTTTAGCCTCCAAAAAGGTAAAACGGTCATCCAAATCTCCAACGCGGGCGCGGACGGCTATGTCGTCGTCGATGGCCTGCAACTCGTGCCGGAGGCCGAGGCCATCGGCGAGCGCAACACCCGCGCTGATGCGGGTTTTCCGGTAAAAATGAGCGCCGCGCCTGCGCCGGTGAAAATCCCGCCACCGATGCTCTTGAAGAGCGCTGCCAAGCCGCAAGACGTGGATGGCAAGTCGTATGACCTCGTCGTCATCGGTGGAACGCCCGGCGGCATCGCGTGTGCAGTGCGTGCAGCACGTGAGGGTTTGAACGTGCTGCTCGTGAACCACACGCAGCACCTCGGCGGCTTCGTCACCAGCGGCGCGGGCGGCTGGGAGGCACCGTATGATGGGGCTCGCTCGCCGATTTATGACGAGATGCTCGCCAAAGCCGCGGACTACTATCGCAAAACCTATGGCGAAGGCTCATCACAGCACATCGTCTCGCTGCCGAGCAAGACCAGCCGCGCACACATCGACCGTCCGAAGATCGAACCGCGTATCGCGGAGATGCTTTTCAATGAGATGGTCGCGAAGGAGAAGACGCTCACCGTTCTGCTCGGCCACATCGTCACGAAAGCGAAACGCGATGGAGCCTTGCTGAAAAGCGTCACGCTCCAAAGTAGTCATCACTCTCCGAGTGATGAGTCCCCCATCACCGTCTCCGCCAAAGTCTTCGCAGACGGCATGTATGAGGGCGATCTCATGGCCGCAGCAGGCGTGAAGACGCAAATCGGTCGCGAATCCCGCGCGCAATACGGCGAGAAGCACGCCGGCGTCATCTACACGCAGGAACGCCACAAGGAACCCGGCCAGCGCGGTTTCCCCAAAGCTGCCGACGAAGGCACGCTGAACATCCGCTACAACAGCCACGCCACCGCCGACATTGTCGAAGGCCCGCAGAGCGGGGAGGCCGATGGCAGCGTGATGGCCTACAACTACCGCCTCGTCCTCACACGCGATCCAGCGAATCGAATCATGGTGACGAAGCCCGCCAACTTCGATCCCGCCATCGCCAAGCAGGCCATCGGTGGGGGCTTCGTGCCAAACCTGCCGAACAAGAAGGTCGCGTGGAACGGCGGACGGCTCATCGGCCCGCAAAACGAGTATCCCGGTGCTGACTGGCCCACGCGCGAGGCCATTTCAAAACGCTACCTCGACGCGATGCTCATGCGCCTCTGGTGGGTGCAAAACGATCCCGAAGCGCCGGAAAAGGATCGCAAACAGTTCGCCGGATATGGACTCGCCGCCGATGAGTTCCCCGACAACCACCACGCGCCGTATGAAATCTACGTCCGTGAAGCCCGGCGGCTCGTTGGCCGTTACGTCTTCAAAGAGCAGGACAACATCATCGCCGAAGGCATCGCCCGCACACCGATTCATTCCGACAGCATCGCCATGACCGACTGGCCGGTCGATTCCGTCGCCTGCCTGCCGCGCAAAGCTCCCGGCGGCAACACCGACGGCATCCTCTTCCTCGGCGAAGAATCACGGCCCGCTCAGGTGCCCTATCGCTCCATCCTCGCGAACGAAATCGAGAACCTGCTCGTCCCGGTCGCCATCAGCGCCTCCCATGTCGGCTGGGGCAGCATCCGCCTCGAACCCGTCTGGATGCAACTCGGCGAAAGCGCCGGTTTCGCTGCCGCACTCGCTGTGAAAACCCAAACAACGCCAACGAAGCTCGATCCCGATGTATTGATCCGCAAACTCGCCACGAGCCGCATGATGCTCTCGTTCTTCAACGACGTCGATGTCGCCTCGACTGATCCGCAAGTAGCCGCCGCGCAGTATTTCGGCACGAAGGGCTTCTTGGCGAGTTACGATGCCAAACTCGACGAACCGCTCACCGAGGCGGTAAGGGTCGAGTGGGAGAAAGGCTTCGCAGAACTCCAAAAAGGCACGCTGGAGCCGATGCAGCTCGCGAAAGCGGTGAATGCGGCTGAAGCGCAGGAATCGCCAGCAACGAAAGAGAGCAGACGTGAAGCGATTGTTACAGCGTGGAAATCCCTGGTCCCATGATGTGGCTTTTGTCTCAATGAAGCGTCATGCCATTTTTCGCCAGACTAAATGCCAGTCGCCAGATCTGCCACCTGTCTCACTCTCATTGTTGTCAGCGGCAGGCTGCTGGAAGAATCCAGTCGCAACCCCTTGCAAATTCGTTGGCAAGGCAAAAGCGGCGTTGCTTCGTTTGGTCTCGCAAGATAAGAATCACAGGAAAATGCCGCATCCCCACTTCACTTTTACTAGCGAACAAACCGCCGTGCATTCCGCCCGTCGTCAGTGCGATGAATTGTTCGCGCAAAACACCTGCTGTTGATGGACCCTCATGTCTCGCATTCGTATGAGAAAGATTTCGAAATCGCTTTTCTGCGAGCGAAGGGAGATGCATTTCAAACGTTCTTCGAACAGTTGATGGGCCGGGCTTTCAGGGCGGATTTCATGGCGTGTCGTCCATGGGGGAACGTGGGCGACAAGAAGAACGATGGTTTCTTGAAATCCGACCGGCGTTTGTTTCAAGTGTATGCGCCGAACGACATGACTGCGGCGGAAGCGATAAATAAAATCACTGAGGACTTCGCTGGTGCCCTGAAGCATTGGGGAGCACATTTTGACAAATGGTCGTTCGTCCACAATGCCTACGATGGACTGCCGCCCCATGTGCATCAGTTGCTACTGGAAACAGAACGCAAAAACCCAGGAGTGAAAATTGAGCCTTGGTGTTTGGAAGAACTGCGAGTTGTTTTCCGCAGACTCTCACTGGATGACCTTCGGTCGTGGTTCAACTACATGCCTCCGACGATGAGCGAGCAAGCGAGCATTGGCTTCGAGGAGATTCGCATTGTGCTGGAGGACATCGCGGCGCGGGTGATGCCCGCAAACCATCCTGTGATGAGCGTGGACCCTAGCAAGCTACGCGCGAATCGTCTTTCGGACAGCGTGCAAGCGCTCCTCACTGCCGGGATGGCGAAGACCCCACTCGTCAAACGGTTCTTCGATGAGTGGCACGCGCCGACCTACGGCGAACGTATGGCAAAGGCCTTCACCACCCACTACCAGGAACTTAAATCCAGTTCGCCGCCGCTGCATCCAAACGAAATTTTCCACGAGCTACAGCAATGGACTGGGGGTGAAAAACCGAAATCTTCGGCTCAGCTCGCCGCTGTGCTCGCTGTCCTCGCTTATTTCTTCGAACGGTGCGACATCTTTGAACCCGCTCCAAGCCCAGCACTATGATTCTGCCATCAAAACATCTCTCCGAGCGACGCGCGCTGCTCACCGTAGGGAGTGAGATTCTGGGGCTGCTTGACCGTCCTCGAACGGTTTCATCCGTCTGGGAAGAAGTCAGAGGCGGCAAGCAGGATAGAAACCGTCGTCTGTCCTACGACTGGTTTGTGCTCGCGCTCGATTTTCTGTTTCTCATAGGGGCTGTCCGCTTGAGTGATGGTTTACTCACGAAATCACCCTCCGCATGATTCACCGCATTTACAGTAGTCTACAGACTTTCAAGACACTGGAGTTCAAATCCGGCTTGAACGTGCTGCTCGCGGAGAAGTCAGCCGAAAGCGGCACCGGACGCACCCGCAATCGTGCTGGCAAGAGTAGCGTGGTGGAGACAATTCACTTTCTCACTGGCGGCAATGTCTCGGAGAAGTCGCCCTACTCATCGACTGATTTGGCCGGACACACTTTTGGCATGGAGTTCGACGTCGAGGGAAAACGCGTGTGCGTGGAGCGGGAGGTGAAGAAGCGTGCGAAGTTCAAAGTAGATGGCGCGACCATCTCTGCGGAAGATTGGAGGCAGCGCCTCGGCTCTGCGTTTTTTGGACTTGCACAGGATTCCGAAGAGGATGGTGACAGCCCCAGTTTTCGCTCTATGTTCGCCTACTTCGTGAGGCGGGAGTCGAGCAATGCCTTCACAGAACCGTTCAAACAGGCGGTCATGCAAAGCAGCGGCGATTACCAACTCGCGCTGAGTTATCTCCTCGGACTAGACTGGCAGATTGCCTTTGACTGGCAGGTTGTTCGTAACCGCGAGAAGACGCTGGATGAACTGAAAAAGGCCGCAGGAGCCGGTGCGTTTGGCTCCATCATCGGCACAGCCGCTGAACTCCGAACCCAACATGCCATCGCAGATGCCCGCCTCAAAAGACTGAAGGACGATTTAGCTTCCTTCCATGTGCTCCCTGAATACCGCGAACTCGAAAAGGAAGCCGACTTGCTCAAAACAAAGCTCTCTGAACTATCGAACCAGAATGCTCTCGATACTGCGGCTATCCGGCATATCGATGCTGCGCTGAACACCGAGGCGGAACCCGCTGCAGAATCGTTGGCTGAGCTATATAGCGACGCTGGCATTGTGCTGCCGGAACTCGTGAAACGGCGCTACGAAGAAGTCCGGGAGTTCCATGCGTCGGTCGTCCGCAATCGCCGGGATTACCTCAGTGGTGAACGCCAGCACGCCGAAGAACGCATGGCGCAGAGAGCACCTGAACTTCAACAACTCGACCGCAGGCTCAGTGGGATTATGAGCACGTTAAGCAGTCACGGCGCGCTAGACCAATTCAGCAAACTTCAGGCTGAGATGGCGAAGGTAGCCAGCGAAGCGGAGTCACTGCACCAGCGGTATCAGGCTGCTGAAAAGCTCGAAGGGAGCAAAACGGAACTCGACCTCGAACGTAATCGCCTGCTTCTCCGGCTGAGCCGCGACTTCTCCGAACAGGAGAACCGCATCACTGCCGCGATTCTGGCCTACGAATCTATTTCCCAGCTTTTGTATGAGGATGCTGGCAGGATGATTATCGAGGCCACAAGCAACGGCGCTCAGTTCAAGTTTCCGATTCAGGGAAGCCGTAGTGGCGGTATCAAGAAGATGAAAATCTTCTGCTTCGACCTGATGCTTATGCAACGGATGCACGAGCGCAAAATGGGGCCGGGGTTTTTGGTTCACGACAGCCACCTATTCGACGGCGTGGACGGCCAGCAAATAGTCAGTGGCTTAAAAGCTGCGGCTGGAATTGCCGCAGCACTACCGTTCCAATATATTGTCACGTTAAATCAAGACGACGCATTCAAGGAGACGGTCGCAGGTTTTGACCTCAATTCCTATGTGATGCCGGTCCGCTTGAGTGATGCAAAAGAGGACGGCGGTCTATATGGCTTCCGTTTCGACTAAATCGCGGGCGATATGTCACCGCATCCGATGTGGCAAACCAGTTCAAATACAAGCGTCTGAACTCATCAAACAGGTCATAAACTTGCACGCGTGAAAAAATTCCTGCCCTCCGCTTACGCCCCATTGCTCGCCGATTTGAAAGCCCGCGTTCGAGCTGCGCAGGTGAAGGCGGCGGTGTCAGTGAACCGGGAGTTGATCCTGCTCTACTGGCACATCGGCTGGGAGATTCTGCGGGCGCAAAAGGCGGAGGGCTGGGGCGCGAAGGTGGTCGAACGGTGTTTGCGGTGAAAAGGCGGCTCATTGACCGCATCATGCGCGGAGAATATTGCCTTTGCGGTGAAAGCCTGCCATAATCCCCGCAATAAGAGCGGAGATTATGACATACATCCACGAACGGGCCGATTGGCCCAAACTCACCTGGGACGCTGCGAAGCTGTCGGCTCTGCTGGCGGATGTGCGGCATCGCCAGGGGCGTTTGCTGGGCAGGATGGAGGGCTTGGGGTTCCGGCTCCGCTCTGAGGCGCAGCTTTCGACGCTGACGGCGGACGTGGTGAAATCCAGCGCGATCGAGGGGGAGAAACTGGATGCGGAGGAAGTGCGCTCATCCATCGCTCGTCGCTTGGGATTGGAATACGCAGATGCCGCCGTGGCGAGCCGCGATGTGGAGGGAATCGTGGAGATGATGCTGGATGCGACCCAGAACTACGCGCAGCCGCTCACGGCAGCACGACTGTTTGGCTGGCACGCGGCGTTGTTCCCGACTGGGAGAAGCGGCATGCACAAAATCACGGTAGGAGCATGGCGTCCGGCTGAGGCTGGGGCGATGCGCGTGGTGTCGTGGCCGGTAGGCCGCGAGACAGTCCATTTTGAAGCGCCCTCGGCTGAAAAGCTGAACCGTGAAATGAACATGTTCCTCGAATGGTTCGAGGCAGCCAGCGGAGTCGATCCCGTGGTGAAGGCGGGTGTGGCGCATTTCTGGTTTGTGACGATCCATCCGTTTGAGGATGGCAACGGGCGCATCGGACGTGCGATTACTGACCTCGAACTGGCGAGGGCCGATGGAACGGCAGAACGGTTCTACAGCATGTCCTCACAGATCGAAATCGAGAGAAAGGAATACTACCTTCAACTGGAGCGTGGCCAACGAAACGGCCTCGACGTGACGGTCTGGCTGGAGTGGTTCCTCGGCTGTCTGGGCCGCGCCATCGCGAAGGCCGATGAAACGCTCTCGGGTGTTTTGCACAAAGCCCGCCTGTGGGAGAAGGTGAACCAACAGACGGTGAACGAACGGCAGCGCAAGGTCATCAACAAGCTGCTAGATGGTTTTGACGGGAAACTGACTTCCTCAAAATATGCAAAGCTGGTGAAGTGCTCGGAAGACACGGCGCTACGCGATATTCGTGCCTTGGTGGAGCGTGGTGTTTTGATCAAGAATGAAGCGGGAGGTCGCAGCACCAGCTACACGCTGGCGACAGTGGCATGTGAGTGAAGAAGCCATCCGACAAGCTATGCAACACTTTCTCACTCCTATCCTGTATCTCGGCGCATTGACACTGACCGCGCCCTTGCTCTCGCAGGACACCGCGCTCAAGCGCCCGCCTGCGCCGGTTTTGAAGAAGGGTGAAAAGCAGCTCTTCGTGGACAGCGTCATGATTCGCAGCAAGCAGGGCGTCACGCGCGTCATCCACCCGGCGAAGAAGCTCGAGCGCCCGGTGCTCACGGCTGAGATGCCCTGGGAAGTGAGGACCGAGGGCGGCATCATCGACAAGCGGGTGAACATTTACGGCACGGTGCTGCGTGATGAAAAGTCCGGCTCCTTCCGAATGTGGTATGCCGATCCTGGCAGCGTGCTCTACGCCACCTCCAGCGATGGCATTCAATGGGAGCGCCCCATTTTGAATGTGAAGGGCGAGACGAATGAAACAGATCTGCGTCTGCACAGTCCCAGCATCATCGAGGACAAGTTTGAGACGGACCCGGCGAAGCGCTACAAGGCGGTCGGCAATGCGAGCACCGGAGTGGACGACGCCAAGCTGCAGCGGCTCAAGGACAAGTTTGAGCTGGTGGATTGGTATCGGGATAAAACGCAGCGTCTGTACTACGCGGCGCATTCCGCCGATGGCCTGCGTTGGAAGGTAGATCCCGAGCCCATCCTGCTCGGCTGCGACACCATCACGCTCTCGCAGGACCCGGTGACGGGCGAATACCTCGCCTTTCACAAGCGCCAGGGCGATCCGCGGGTGATCGGCATCCGCCACATTTTTCTCTCGGTCAGCAAGGACATGAAGCACTGGTCCGAGCCACATCCCGTGGTGGTGGCCGATGAGGTGGACAACAAAGCCACGCGCAAGCTGAAGGGCGGCACCTATTCGGAATACTACAACCTCTCCGCGTTTCCTTATGCGGGTCAGTGGCTGGGCTTCGTCACTCATTTCCGACGCGTCGAGCCGCCGTCCGCCTTGTTCGGCAATGACGAGGTGAATGGCCGCAAAAGATCCGCCACCGGCATCATCGATGTGCAGCTCGTCACCAGCCGCGATGGCCGGCATTGGGACCGATGCTCGGATCGCAGTCCAGTGATCCCGCTGGGCCCTCATGCCTATGATGCCGGCAGCATCTTTGGCCTGTGCAACGCGCCCGTGATCGTCGGCGATGAGATGTGGATGTATTACACCGCCTCGACCACGCCGCACGGTGGTCTGGCACCGGAAAAAGAGCAGTCCATCGCCCGCGCCGCGTGGCGGATCGACGGCCTGGCTTCGTTGCAGGCCAAAAACAAACCAGGCACCATCGAAACGCATGAGTTTGTCCCTGAAGGCAGCAAGCTCACGGTCAATGCGGATGTCAAAAGCGGCAGCCTCGCGGTGGAGGTGCTGGATGCCGCCGGACAAGTCATCCCAGGCTACAAAAAGGAAGCCAGCATGATCGAAAAGCGGGATTCGGTGAAGCTGGCCGTCCGCTGGAAGACCACAGACGCGCTCCCCGCAGGCAAGCCCATCCGTGTCCGCTTTCATCTGCTGAATGGAGACCTCTATAGCTATGTGATCGATTGACCGATCAGCGAATCACGCGCCGCCTCATGAAACCGCTTCTTCTCGCCTGCCTGTTGCTCACTCCAGCGCTCCTTCACGCGCAGGCGAAGCCGCTCGCGCAGGACTATCGCATCGTGTTTCACAATCCGGACCCCGAGCGCTATGTGGAAGGCCTGGGCTTGGTGCGAATGGATGATGGATCGCTGCTCGCGGTGGTGCCTGTGGTGCCGCGAGAGGAATGGAGCAAGGAGCGGCGGGCGACGCAGAGTCGCACGCACATTTTGCGCAGCAGCGACGGCGGGCAGAGCTGGGCACAGGTGTCGGAGCTGCCGTATTACTCCGCCGCGCCGTGGATTCACCAAGGCGAGCTGTTTCTCTTCGCGAACAAGGGCGGCACGAAGGTGCGCAATGATGATCTGCTGCTTTTGAAGAGCCCTGATGGCGGCAAGACGTGGTCGGAGCCGGTGACGTTGTTTCAGGGGCACTTTTGGAACTGCCACACGGGCATGGTGCAGAAGGCGGACCGGCTTTACTGGGCCACGGATGATCTCGCGCTCGGCAACAAGCGCGGGCCGCGTGTCATCGCGGGTGATTTGAGCGGCGATGTCATGAATCCGGCCGCGTGGCGCTTGTCGGAGCCGGTTCCGTTTCCCGGTGTGCCGGAGGCGATGACGAATCCGCAATTCGACAAGCTCAGCAGCCAGTATTTGGAGCCGAACGTCATCGACGTGCGCGGCAGGCTGCGCGTGCTCATGACCGTGAAGCCGAAAAGGCAGTCCACCGCCGGGCTGGCTGCCGTGCTCGACTTTGAGGACAAGGGCGGGCCGATCGAGTTGAAGTTCACGCAGTTTCATCCCATGCCCGGCGGCCAGTTGAAGTTCTGCATCATCTACGATGAGAAATCGAAGCTGTTCTGGGCCACGGCGAACATCGTCGTGGACGGCCAGGGCGCGTATGACTGGTTCCGCGAAGGCGAAAAGCGTGGCAACGTGCGTTACGCGAGCGGCCTGGGCGGCAACGACCGGCGTTTTCTCATGCTGCAATACAGCGTCGATGGCCTGAACTGGTTTCAGGCCGGTTGTGTGGCGCAGGCACCGAAGATCTCGCAGTCCTTCATGTATGCCCGTCCTGTGATTGATGGCGACGACCTCGCGATCATCGCCCGCAGCAGCATCAACGCACCGAATCAGCACGATGCCGATCACGCGACGTTTCATCGTGTGAAGAACTTCCGAAGCCTCGCGCTGAAACTCACACCGGAGCCGGAGGAGTAGCTTCGATTGGCAATCGAAGTCGAACAGCCACACACCGAACTCAACCACCATGAAACTCCATCTTCTTTTTTGTGTCTTCGCCTTCAGCGCTCTCCATGCCGCCGAACCTCTTCTGGAAAGGACCGCCGTTTTCCCTCCGGGCCTGAACGGTATCGCCCGCTATCGCATCCCAGGCATCGTCGTCACGACGAAGGGCGCGGCGCTCGCCTATTGCGAGGCGCGCAAAAACAGCAGCTCCGACTGGGGCGAGATCGAGGTGCATCTGCGCCGCTCCACCGATGGCGGTAAAACGTGGCAGCCTTCCCGGCACATCGCGCACAAGGCCGCGCGCATCGAAGGGAACCCGCGCAAACGCACTCCCGAGGGAGCGCGCGAGCAGACGGTGAACAATCCCGTCGCCATCGTGGATCGCGAGACGGGGAGCATCGAAATGCTCTACTGCATCAACTACGCGCGCTGTTTTTCCATTCGTAGCACGGACGACGGTGTGACCTGGAGCGCGCCGGTGGAGATCACGGCGACGTTTGAGCCATTTCGGAAGCACTACGATTGGAAAGTCATCGCCACCGGACCGGGCCACGGCATTCAGATCAAAAGCGGTCGGCTCGTCGTGCCGATCTGGCTGGCTTACGGCAAGGAGGGCGATCACAAACCCTCCGCCGCCGCCACGATCTATAGCGATGATCATGGCAAGACGTGGAAGGCGGGCGATCTTTGCCTGCCGAATGAAGGTGAACTCGGCAATCCGAATGAAACGATGATCACGACGCTGTCCGATGGCCGCGTGATGCTCGTGGCGCGCAGCGTTTCGCAGGCAAGCCGCAAGATCATCACCACCAGCGCGGATGGAGCCACGGGCTGGACGAAGCCAGTGTTTCACGACCAGCTCTGGGAACCGATCTGCATGGCGAGCATCACTGCGCATCCAGCAGGTGTGCTGCTTTTCTCCAACCCGCACACGCTCGGTCTCGACAAGGAGGGCAAACCCGTCCCCGCAGGCCGTGGCAAACGCGAGAATCTCTGCATCAAGCTCAGTCGAGACGATGGCAAGACCTGGCCCGTGAACAAAGTGCTCGATCCCGGCAAAGCCGCCTACTCGGACCTCGCCGTGCTGCCGGATGGCACCGTGCTCTGCCTGTATGAGGCCGACACCTCCATCGACTGCGCACGCTTCAATGTGGAGTGGGTCACGCAGTAGCGACCATCAGCAGTCGAAGCCGAACCTTTCCAACCGGCTCGATGGCCGGTCGAGTCCATCTGCTCTCGTCAAAGAAGATGGCCGGCTTTTTTGCAAAGTGTCGACAGTATTGCCCGTAGCTGTGAATTGTCGACACTTTACCCCATTCCACTGCATGATCCGAATCCGCTCTGAACCCCGGCGCAATCTCGCCCATGAAATCGCCTCCCAGATGCGGCGTGACATCATTTCCGGCGGGTTCAAGCCGGGGGAAGCGCTTGCGGAACCGGCTCTGGCCGGGCGTTTTGGGGTCAGCCGCGCACCAGTGCGTGAGGCGATGATCGAACTGGAACGCGCGGGGCTGGTGCAGTTTGAGACGACGGGGCGGACCCGCGTCAGGATTCTGGAGGAAAAGGACGTTGTCGAAATCGTCGAAGCCAGGATCGCCCTGGAGTCCATGGGCGCACGGCTGGCGGCGGCGCGCTGGACCGATGAAGACACCCGATGGATCGAGAGAAGCATCGCCGCGCAGGAGAAGGCGGCGAGCGGTGTGAAGTTCAGCGAGCTGGACATCGCCATGCACGAATACATCATGAAGCGCGGCGGCAATGAACGGCTGAGCACGCTGTGGCAGTTCGTGCGCTGGCAGTTTGAGATGGCGCTGACCCACATCCACCGCCTTCAGGGAAAAATGGCCCCCGACCTCCGCCGCTTCAGCGTGGAGGGACATCGAAAGGTGCTGACGGCGCTGGCGGCCGGACGGCCGGACACGGCTGCGAAAGTGATGGCCCAGCACATCAAAGACTCGATTGAATGGTATTCCCCGAAATGAGCGCTCCCCTTCGCCATCCTGACCTCAAACTCGGCACCTGGCTGCAGACCGGCTCCTCCGTCATCGCCGAACTGGCCGATTTGAGCGGCTTCGACTGGCTGCTCATCGACCTCGAGCACGGCTGCGGCACAGAGGCGATGGTGCTGCCGCAAATCCAGGTCATCCGTCATGCCGCCGCCATCGTGCGCGTCGGTGCGCCGCACCCTGAGCAGATCGCGCGGGCACTGGACTGGGGGGCGGCAGGCATCATGGTGCCGATGGTGTCCACGGCGGAAAAGGCGGAGGCCTGCGTCCGTGCCATGCGCTATCCGCCGTTGGGAGACCGGGGGCTGGCCGGCATGGTGCGTGCCTTTGATTTCGGACTTCATGCCGAAAAGCGCACTCCCGTTTTCCATGCCCAGATCGAGACCATTGAGGCCGTTGAAAACGCGCGCGCCATCGCCGCCGTGGATGGCGTGGACGTGCTCTTCATTGGTCCGATGGATTTGAAGCTCAATCTTGAGTCTCGCCCGGGCCGCACCAGCCTAACTTTCACGGACTGCCTGCGGGAAGTCGCGGCTGCCACCAAGACAGCGGGCAAGGCCTGTGGTTTGCTTTGTCGTCAGACCGACGACTTTGCCGAGTTGCAGGCCCTCGGTTTCACGCATCTTGCCATCGAAACGGACATCACCCTCCTCCGCGAGAGCTATCGCAACGTCGTCCAACCTCTTCGGGTATGAATATGACATTGAGAACCACCTATGCCCTGTTAGCCACCTTCTGTGTCTCCGCGCTTCATGCGGAGGATTCCAAGCTGGTGCTGCAACTGGATTTTGGGCAGGAGGAGTCGGTGCCTTTGATTCCTGTCGGCCATGTGGTGCGTGATCAGGCAGGGCCGCGGCCGCCGGATTTTCCGGATTTTGAGCCGAACAACACGGCGATTCAGTTGAAGGGTAAGGGAGCGCGTTTTGAGATCAAGGACACGGGGCCGCAGAGCCGGTTCGATTTCACGAAGGGCGATGCCATCACGCTGGAATCCTGGGTGAAGGTGGATCAAATCGGTCCCGGACAGCCGGTGTATATCATCGGGAAAGGGCGCACCAACTCGCCGCACTTCGCCCGCAACAATCAGAACTGGTCGCTGCGGGTGATCGGCGGGAGCGCGGGCCTGGCGCATCTGAGTTTTCTCTTCGCCGGTGCGCCGGAAGCCGGCGGCGGCAACACCTGGCACATCTGGAACTCGGAGGCGTCGTTCAAGATCGCGACCGGCTGGCATCATGTGGCCCTGGCGTATGAGTTTGGAAAGCCGGACTCGATGCGGGGCTGGATTGATGGCGTGGCAACGACGGGCACTTGGGGCGTGGACGGAGCCACCACGAAAGCGCCTGCGGTGGATGATGACGATGTGTGGATCGGCTCGTCGCAGGGCGGGAACGCGGGCAACAGTCTGGTGGGTTTTCTCGATGCGATTGCGATTCATCGCCGCATCCTAACCGATGCAGAGATCGCGAAACATGCCACGCGAAGGGATGGTCCTGAAGTAGTCCTGCCTGCTCTGGCAGAGATGCCCGATTTGGGAAAAATCGAGGGCGGAACCGTGCTCGTGCAGTTCAACGAGGGACCCACCGCCTCCCATCGCTGGCCAAACTCCCAGGAGGTGCCGAAGGAGGCCGCGCGTTGGACGGGCGATGCCTTTCTGCTGCCGCGTGTGCCGGTGCGCTACGATGACTGGGGCATCCGCTCGAGCTGGGAAGCGCCGCTTTTGCTGCGCATGGCGGCGGATGTGGAGTTGCCCGCAGGCTCGCGTCGCGTGCTGCTGCGCACGCGCGGACTGTCGCGACTGTGGATCGATGGCAAGTTGATCGCCGAAACCAACCCCGCCGTCGCCAACGGTGAAAATGGCTTCGACCCGCTGACTCCGTTGGCGCAGCCGCCGCATCCGGGAGTTCGCGTCAAAGGTTACCATCAGCAGGAGGTTTTTGGCACGGTGACGGTGCCTGCCAAGAAGACGACCTCGCGCGTGGTGCTGGAGGTGATCGTCGGTGGCAAAAACATGCGCACCGATACCGGGGAGGTCTGCGTAGCGCTCGAATCGGCGAACGGTGATGCGTTTTCCATTCTCCGGGCGGCAGGCAAGCCTTGGCTGGCCCTGACGGATGCCGAGGTCGAACCGGCGCTGGTTGCAATCGAAGCCTCGCTGGCCCGTTTTGACGATGCCAGCCGCCGTGCGGCGGCCCGCTCCCGCGATCCGTTCTGGCAAAAGCGACATGCCGCCGCCAAACAGTGGGTGAAGAAAAATCCTCCGCCCAAGCCACCGCGCGGGGGCCATCCTGTGGATGCATTTCTCGATGAGAAAATCGAGAAGGCCCGCGCGGCAAGCGCAGCCACCACCGACGAGGCGAAGGCATTTAACAGCGAGGTTTTGCCGCTGCTGCGCGAGCAGTGTTTCCGCTGCCATGGCGAGAAAGAAAAGGGCGGGCTGAAGCTGAACACACGCGAGGCTGCGCTGAGTGGCGGGGATTCGGAAGTTCCCGCCATCCTTCCCGGTGATCCGGCGGCCAGTGAACTGATCAAGCGCCTCCGCACCGCTGACGAAGATTTGATCATGCCGCCGACGGGCGACCGCCTCAGCGAAGAGCAAATCGCGCGGCTGGAGTCATGGATTCGCAATGGCGCGGCATGGCCATCGCCGCCCGTGGAAGCCGCGAGGCTCGCCCAAACGCCCCTCACTTCCGATGCGGCATTTCTTCGCCGCATTTATCTCGACACCATCGGCCTGCCGCCTGCTCCCGATGAGGTTAGGGCATTTCTCGCGGACACCGACCCTGACAAGCGCCGCAAGGTCATCGACAGGCTGCTGGCCGATGAACGCTGGGCGGATCATGAGATGAGCGTCTGGCTGGACGCCCTCGCGGAGAACCCCACGCTGATCAATGCCTCGCTCAACAGCACCGGGCCCTTCCGCTGGTTTCTCCACGATGCGTTGCGCGACCACAAAGCGCTCGACCGCATGGTCACGGAGCTGCTCATGATGCGTGGAGACGCCGCCCACGGAGGCAGCGCTGGCTTTGCCCAGGCGGCGGAAAACGATGCGCCCTTCGCGGCGAAGGGGCACATCGTGGCCGCCGCCTTTCTCGGGATCGAGCTCCAGTGCGCCCGCTGTCATGATTCGCCGTATCACTCCACCTTGCAGCGGGATCTCTACTCACTCGCCGCGATGCTGGAGCGCAAGGCCGTGACGGTGCCGAAAACCAGCCGGGTGCCAGCGGCCTTTTTTGAAAAGAAGGCCCGCGAGTCCCTGATCCGCGTGACGCTGAAACCGGACGAACTCGTGACGCCCGTGTGGCCCTTCGCCAGCGTGACCGGTGTGGCGGAAGGCCAGGCTCTCGACACACTCATCGAAAATCCGCAGGACACACGCGAACGGCTCGCCGCGCTCGTCACCGCGCCGGAGAATCGTCGCTTTCCCTGCGTGATGGTGAACCGGATTTGGAAGCGGCTCATGGGCGCAGGTTTTGTGGAGCCCGTGCAGGATTGGGAAGGGCATGACGCCAGCCATCCGGAGTTGCTCGACTGGCTAGCCGCCGAACTGGTTTCCAGCGGCTACAATGTCCGGCACATCATCCGTCTCATCGTGACATCGCAGGCGTATCAGCGCGAGGCGGGTGCGGAAAAATGGGTGTCTGTCGCCGCTGAAGAGCGATTCTTCAGCGCACCGGCACGCCGCCGCCTCACCGCCGAGCAGGTCGTGGACTCGCTCCACACCGCCGCGGGAGCCGTCATTGATTCCGAGCCGATGACCTTCATTCACGACGGCTCCAAAACGCTGCAAACACGACAGGACCTCGGGCGCCCGCGTCGTGCGTGGATGTTTGCGAGCCTCAACAATGAACGTGACCGCCCCAGCCTCGCTTTGCCGCGAGCGCAGGCCACGGTGAATGTGCTGGAGGCCTTTGGATGGAGCGGCTCCCGCCAAAAACCGATCTTTGAGCGTGACACCGATCCAAACATGCTCCAGCCCGGCATCCTCGCGAACGGCACGCTGACGCAGTCGCTCTCGCGGGCAGCGTGGAAGTCCGAGCTGGCCAATCTCGCGGTTGAAGCGGCATCACCGGAGGCCTTGCTGGAGGAGCTGTTCCTCCGCTTTCTCAGCCGCATGCCGTCGCAGGCGGAGCGAGAGTCGCTTCTCACGGCGTTGCGGGTAGGTTTTGACACGAGACTCACGCCCGCCGATCAAATCGTGGAGCCCGCGCCGCTGCCGCCCTTGCGTCTCGTGACCTGGCTGAACCATGTGACCTCCGACGCCAACACCATCCAGCAGGAGAACGAAAACCGCGCGCAGCGCGGCCCCAGCCCTGATCCGCGACTGCGTGCGGAGTGGAGGGAAGTCTATGAGGACATCATCTGGAGCCTGATCAACGACCGCGATTTTGTCTGGGTGCCGTGACGCACTCGCATCTTCAATACACCACCACTCATCATGCCATGAAACGGAGACACTTCCTCAAAACCAGCGCCACCCTGGGCGGCAGCCTTGCTTTGCCACACTTGCTGTTCGCGGAGTCCGGCGCGCAGCCCATTCGCGGCAAAGCGGAGCACGTCATTTCCATCTGGCTGGGCGGCGGCATGGGGCAGACGGACACGTTTGACCCCAAGCGACTGGGCGACCCGAAAGCCAAGAAGGCCGGCTCCTACTACCCGTCCATCGAGACGGCGGTGCCCGGCGTGCGTGTGTGCGAGCATCTGTCCAAAATGGCCCCGCTCATGGATCGCGTCACGGCAGTGCGCACGGTGAACCACAACGTCATCGACGAGCACGCCGCCGCCACCAATCGCATGCACACCGGGCGTCCCATCAGCGGCACCATCAGCTATCCGTCCATCGGCTCCATCATCGCCCACGAGCGCGGAGCCGTGACCGAAGATGCACCGCCCTATGTCCTGATCGGTTATCCGAACGTCACCCGCGGCCCGGGATTTCTCGGCGCTCAATCCAGCTATCTCTATCTCACCGACACCAGTCGCGGTCCGGCGGGATTGTCGCTGCCTCCGGGGATCTCAGCGCAGCGCCAGTCACGTCGCGAACGCTTCCTCGCCTCCCTTCAGGCGAGCGCCGGAGAAACCCAGGACAAGCAGTTGAAAAGCTACGATGCCGTCATCGCGCAAAGCCTGAAACTGAGCGGGCCGGAGTTCAATCGCGCCTTCCAGCTCGACACCGAACCGGCGGACTTGCGGAATCAATACGGCGGCGAGTTCGGACAGCGCTGCCTGCTCAGCCGCCGACTGGTCGAACGCGGCGTGCGCTTCATCGAAGTCTCGCACAATCTCAACTTCATCAATGGCGCCGGCTGGGACACGCACAAGGAGGCCATCCTCCAGCAGCATGTGTTGATCAAGGAACTCGACACCGCTGTGGCCGCACTGATCCGTGATCTGGAGGCGAAGAAGCTCCTCGACAAGACGCTCATCGTCATCACCACCGAGTTTGGCCGACCTCCCGAGTTCGACAGCGGCGGCGGCCGCGGTCATCAGGGCAGCGCTTTCTCCTGCGTGCTGGCCGGAGGCGGCCTGCGCCACTGCGGTGCCTGGGGCGAGACCGACGAGCTCTCCAAAGAGATCGTCGCCAACCCCGTCAGCGTGCCCGATTTCTTCGCCACCCTCTGCGCCGCCGTGGGTGTCGATTACCGCAAGAACCTCTACGACGGCGACCGCCCCGTGCCCGTCACGGATCAAGGAAGCCCGATTGCGGCGTTGTTTGGATGAGTCGAATGGCTGCAACAAGATCATGCGACTTAACTCCCCCATATCCATTCCAGGCCCAAACCGGCCCGGCACTCTTTGCACTTCCATTCACTGCCAAACCAAACAGCACCGCTCCCTGGCTGGCAACAACTGCAGGCATCAGCCTGGCCTCGGTTTCATGCGGCAAAGCGCTGCCACTTAGATGTGGAAATGGGATCTGCATGTCTCCCAAACCGTGTATATGGCGAAGCCAGGAGTTGTAAGTTCAGCATGTTGCTCGTCCATGCCTACTTCTTCCCGCTGCCGATGAACTCATCCCGCGTGACGAAGCCATCCTTGTCGCCATCGAGCTTCACGAAGCGGGCTTTGGCCTCAGCCTTGTCGCCGCCTTGGCCGGCGAGGTATTCGGCTTCGGTGAGCTTCGGTTTGCCGGGGTAGAGGCGGTCGTAGCGTTTGTCGCGGGGCTCGTTGGGGTCGTAGCCTTTGCTTTTGCTGCCGCTGACGGTCTTGGCGACTTTGCCGATCTTCTTTGGAGCAAAATCGCTGCCCACAGGCGGCAGATGTTTTTTCAGCGATTCGATCAAAGCCGCGTGCTCGGGCTTCGTGGCGAGGTTCACGGTCTCGTTCGGGTCGTTTTGCTCGTCGTAGAGCTCGGTGAAGCCGATGTCGGCGGCGTTGCGCTTGCGCCAGAAGGTGCAGCGCCATTGCTCGGTGCGGATGCTGTAGCCCATGAGGCTGCCGCCGTGATCCTTTGACGAACGGGGATAAATACTGATCGCGGGCTTCTGCATCGGCGCGTCAGGACTTTCGAGATAGGGCTTCAAACTCATGCCGGCGAGGCCTTGCGGCACTTTCAGGCCGCACACGTCGGCGAGCGTGGGATACACATCGACGAATTCGACCGGCGCGGCGCAGTGTTTGCCCGCGGTGCTGCTTTTCGGCAAGGCGATGAGCAGCGGCGAACGCGCGGCGATCTCGAAGTTCGTGTGCTTGTGCCACAGGCCGTGATCGCCGAGCTGCCAGCCGTGATCGCCCCACAGCACGATGACCGTGCTGTCGGCAAGACCTTCTTTGTCAAGCGCATCGAGCACACGGCCGATCTGCGCATCGCGGAAGTGCGTGTCGAGGTTCCAGACCTTCATCGTGTCCGGCCTCAAACCCGTCAAAATGGCTGTTTGCCGGGAAAGTTTGGTTGAGAGGACTTGCCCATGCGTTTGAGTCTTGCTCCCATGAAACGCCGCGTCTTTGTCGCCTCCCTTGCCGCCACCAGTCTTCCTTCGCGGGCCTCGGCGGTGCCGGAGCTGGCGGGGGAAATCGGCATCACCACCGGTTCGTTCATGCGTCACCTCAGTCCGGATGCGGCACCTGGAAAGCTGCGCCTGCTGGACCTTCCTCGACGCATGAGCGGCGAGCTTGGCCTGCGTGTGATCGATCTCATGACGGCCACGCTGGCGGAGCTGACTCCTGCTTACTGCGAAAAACTCCGCGCGGAGGCCGGGCGATGCGGCTGCGTTTTGACCAATCTCAAAATGAATCAAAAGGGCCTCGACCTCGGCAGTCCCGACAAGGCCGTGCGCGATGAGGCGCTGCGTGTTTACAAAGAGACCATCGACCTCGCCGCCATCCTCGGCGTGCGCTGGGTGCGGCCGCTGCCACTGCTGCAAAGGCCGGACCTCTCAGTTTACAAGGACAGCTACCGTTCACTCATCGACTACGCCAAAGCGAAGGGCATCGGCGTGCTCGTGGAGAACTTTGGCTGGATGCAGGGCGATCCCGATGCCATCCCGCGCCTCATCGCGGCGGTGGGTGATGATTTGAAATCGCAACCCGACACCGGGAACTGGACCGGCAACGACGTGCGTTACCCTGGACTCGAGAAAGCCTTTCCATTCGCCGTGTCCTGCGATTTCAAATCGCGAGCGCTCGGACCCGGCGGCAGCCACACGGAGTATGATTTGAAGCGCTGCTTTGAAATCGGCTGGAAGTCGGGATTTCGCGGGCCGTGGTGCTTTGAGCATTTCCATCAGGACTTGGAGCAGCAGTTCAAGGAGTTTGCCCTGCTCCGCGACATGCTGCGCGGGTGGATGAAGTCGGCGGAGTAAGATTGCCTCCCGCTGCGCGTTGAAGGCGTCGTATGATCGACCGCAGAAACCTCCTCCGCCAGTTCGCCGCCAGCGCAGGCGCGGCGTTTGGCACCTCGTTGTTTCCTGGCATCGCACAGGCGGCGCGTTCATCGAGCGGCGGGCCGAAGCGCGTGATTTTCTTCCTGCAAAACCAGGGCTTTGATCCGAAGACCTGCATCCCCGCGGGCATGAAAAATAGCGGCTCGCTGGCGAAGGCAAAGCTGCCGGAGCCGATTCAGGCGTTGGAGCCCTTCAAAGAGCGTCTGCACATCATCAATGGCCTGCACGGTCTGCACACCAGTCCCTCGCACAGCGCGTTCTTCGGTGCGCTGGGCGGTTATCGCGGTGACGACGGCACGCCGCCGCTCGCTCCCACCATTGACTACGAACTGAGCCAGATCCTGCCCGAGACGCTGCTGCCGCATCTGTGCATCGGCATGGACTCCATCGAAAACATGCGGGCGAAGCCCACCATCGCCACCTTGTCCGCCAGCGGCGCGGGCGAGCCGATCTTCATGCACTCGAACCCGAATCACCTCTACCAGATGCTCTACGGCGGCATCTCGCAGGGCGACATTCGCAAGCAGCACGAGGCGCGCTCCGGTTTGTTCGACCGCATCGAGCAAATGGCATCCGCGAAAGGCGGTGCGCTGCCCACCGGCGAGCAGCAGCGCTACGGGCAGTTCGTGCAGGGCTTCCACGACATCAATGGCCTGCGTCAGCGCCTCGGCGGCGTCTCCGATCACTTGCGCCAGTTCGCGCCGAAGGTGGACGAGCGCTACACGAAGCCGAAGTTCGAGACCGACTGGCATGACGTGCTGCTCGACCTCGGCATCTCCGCGCTGAAGTCCGGCATCACCAGCGTGCTGACCATCGGCTCCGGGCGTGGCGAGATCTTCGGCGCTTGGAGCGGCCTCGGCATCACCGAGCAGGGGCACAATCTGGGCCACATGGAGCAGCCGGATAACCCCATCTGGATCAAGATCCGCCAATACAACTGCCGCATGCTGGTGAAGCTCATGGAGCAGCTCGAAAGCGTGCCCGAAGGCAGCGGCACGATGATGGACAACACGCTCATCGTTTACACCAGCAACAACGCCGACAAACAGCACACCGCCGGTGCCACGTGGCCCGTGATGCTGCTGGGCAATTGCAACGGCGTCTTCAAAACCGGCTGCTTTACCCAGCTCGACGGCACCCGCCCCATCAACGCGCTCTACGCCACGCTCCTCAAAACCGTCGGCGTGGACCGCGACCGCTACAACATGAGCGGCAAGATGGCCGCGAAGTTCGACTCCGGCACCGGGCCACTCAAAAAACTTCTGGCGTGAGTATTCTTGCAACAGTCTGTCGCAACTGGCTTGGCCTGAGTTTCTCAGTTTCCAGAGGAAAAATCGCCATGCCGGCTGGAAGGCAAGCCCTATTTCCCAGCCTCTTCCAGAAGCTCGGGCAATCCACGAAGACGATAGCGCTTGCACAGCGCAAGGATCTCGTCGCGATCAGCGTCGGTGTTCCTCCGCAGCAGCTCCACCACGTCGGCTTTGGACTTGAATCCCCCGGCGTAGAGTTTCAGGGCGACAAGATGCGGCAGTGGCACCACGCGCAAGGCGCTCTCCGGGCGGACGGTCAGGGGGGGCGCTTGGAGCGCGTCCTCAATAACGGCAGGAAAGGTCTGACCGAAGTTGACGAGCTGGATCAAGCCACCAGGGCACATCACATCCATGACGCCGGAGAGCGGATCGTCCGCGTCCGGCTCGCGCAGTTCCACATGAAAACCCCTGGCGCGAAGAGCCTCGGCAATCGCGCGAAACTTTTGCGCACTCGCGTTCATTCCGAGATCGAGGTCCTCCGTGAAACGGACATAGTGATGGGCTGCAAGAGCGAGCGCACCGATGACCACAGCCTCCGTCTGAAACTCCTTCAGCACGGCCACGACACTTTCAGCCGCAGGGAGAATCGATTCAGGATTAGGATTCATGCTCCGGCTATTTCTTCGGTGAAGGCTGCAGCCAGCCGAACTTCGTCTTCAGGCCAAGTGCAGCCAGGATTCGTTCTTCCACCGTCGTCAGCCGCGAGCGTACCAACTCCGCATTCAAAGAAGCCTTCGCGCATGCGCTGGCGCGAGGTTTCAGGGACTCATGGTTTTCTGGCACGGCGATACGGTTCATCGGGTCGTGCCAAGCATAGTCTCTGGCTCAGCCGCGATCAAGGTTTCATCGCCATCATGCACACGCTGACGTTCCTTTTGCTGGCCGCAGCACTGCTTTCCACGACTGCAATCGCCGCCGAAACCTACACGCCCGGCGAGCCGGTGCACGGGGGTTTCAAGGACTTCGCGCATGGCTTTCTCCAGCAGAACTGCTTCGAGTGCCACGACGACGAGACCACGAAGGGCGATCTCAATCTGCTCGAACTCGGCCCCGTGGATGAAACCAACGCTGCGACTTGGAAATCCGTGTGGGCGCAGGTCGCGCTCGGTGAAATGCCACCGAAGAAGAAAAAGTCGCAGCCGCAGATCATCGACCGGTTGCAGTTCTCGGACTGGATCGTCGGCCAGCTCGGGCGCGTGATGAAGGACAAGGGCGGCTTTCATGAACCGTCCGATCCGCAGAAGGGCAACTTCGTGCGCCATGAGCTGCTGTTTGGTCCATTGCCGGAAGGCATCCGACTCGTGCCCACGTCTTCGCCCGCGCGACTTTGGCGCGTGACTCCGCAGGAGCACATCACGCGGCTGAATGAACTCATCAACATCGAGCCGCCGTTAGATCCGAAGAAGCCCGGCCTGCGCACGCATGGCGATGCGGTGCCCACGAATCACGGCGGCGAGTTGAAGCTCTACTTTGGCACGGACAACATCCTCCAATGGGTGGGCGGCACCGTCGCGTATGCGACTGCGGTGAAGAGCGTGCCCGAAGTCCTCTCCTCGCTGCGCAACACCGGGCTGGAAAACTACCCGGACCTCTACTCGGTCAACAGCGCGGAATCGACGCAGATCCTCGGCATGGCGGAGGACATCCTGCGCTTCATGGCCTACGGGCCTCGGAGTCTCGTCACCTTCCCGGAGCAGATCACCGACGATCCGAAAACCTACGACAAAGTGAAGCCTAAGGGCGACATCCGCGGCCTGCCGAACTCCATCGTCTATAGCACGAAGGTGCTCCGCCCCATGACTCCCGTCGCTGACTTGATGAAGGAAGCGACCTTGTCCGATGAAAAACTCCTCGCAGCGGTGAACTGGCTTTTTGAAGCGCTCACGTTTCGTCCGCCGACCGAGGAAGAATCCGGCAATTACCTCGCGATCGTCAAAGACTCGATCCAGAAGGTCGGAAAAGAGGAAGGCGTGTTCATGGGGCTGTCATCGCTGTTTCTTGATCGCGATGCGCTGTTCCGGCCTGAGCTTGCCGAGGCTGGCAAACCCGACGCGCATGGCCGCGTCATGCTGCAGGACTGGGAGCTGGGCCTCGCGCTGAATCATGCGCTGTGTTTCATCAAGCCCGATGCCACGCTGCGCTCCGCCATCACTGAAGGGCGCATGAAAACGCGCGACGACGTGCGGCGTGAAGTCACGCGCATGCTGGATGACGACCGCATTCGCAAGCCGCGCGTGCTGCGCTTCTTCCGCGAATACTTCGATCACGACATGGCCGGCTACGTTTGCAAAGACGCCCGGGCGCTCGCGGCCACCGGCCTCTCGAACCGCGCCTCCATCTACTACCATGACATGTTCGATGCCACGGCCAGCACCGATCGCCTCATCGAACTCGTCCTCACCGAGGACAAGGATGTGCTCAAACAACTGCTCACCACGCAGAAGGTCGTCGCCACGCCGAGGGACAAGTTTTACTTTGGCCGCTTCAACAGCGCGGAAGAGGTGAAGGCGGCCACCGAAGCCAAGAAAAAGGCCGACGAGGCACAGGAAGCGAAGGAGAAGGCCCAAATCGCGGCGTTGAAGGCGGAGATTGCCAAACTGACTGCGGCGGTGAAAGCCGTGCCTGCTGACAAGACGGCCCTGCGAACGCTGGCGCTGAAGAAAAAGTCGTTAACGGCCATGGAAACTCGGTTCCAAGAAGCCAGGGCCGCACGGAAACGCGGCGACGGCGAAAACGTGAAAGTGACCTACGCCGAACTCACCGGCCCCGAGATTTTTGCGCGGGTCACACGTCGCTCATTCGGTGATCAATCGCTCACCCCCGAGCGCGTGCTCGCCACCGCGCCCGAAGGCGAGCGCCTCGGCATCCTCACCCATCCTGCATGGCTCGTCTCGCACTCGGATGCGATGGACAACCACGCCATCCATCGCGGGCGCTGGATTCGCGAGCGATTGCTCGGCGGCGGCATTCCCGACGTGCCCATCACCGTCGATGCGATGCTGCCCGTCGAGCCAGAGAGCACCTTGCGCCAGCGCATGCTTGTCACCCGCGAAACCTACTGCTGGACCTGCCATCAAAAGATGGACCCGCTCGGCCTGCCCTTTGAAATGTATAACCACGTCGGCTTCTTCCGCACCACCGAGCTGGACAAGCCCGTCGTCACCAGAGGCGAGATCATCGACAGCGGCGATCCCACGCTAGACGGCCCCGTGAACAACGCGCTCGATATGATCGCGAAACTCGCGCAAAGCGAGCGCGTGGAGCAGGTCTTCGTCCGCCACGCCTTCCGCTTCTGGATGGGCCGCAACGAAACTCTCAACGACGCCCCCCTCCTCCAAGCCGCCCACCGCGCCTACCGCGACAACGGCGGCAGCATGAAGGCCCTCATCACCTCGCTCGTGACCTCGGATGCGTTTCTCTATCGCAAGGTGGAGCGCGCTGCGGAGTGAGCCGCCACACTCTCATCGCCATGCCCAGCCGCTCTTTGCATGCTCTGCTCGCCGCGCTCGGCCTCGTGGTTCAAAGCCACGCCGCTCCTCCCAACGTCATCATGCTGCTCGTGGATGACATGGGCTATGCGGACCTCGGTTGCATGGGTGCCAAGGACATCCGCACGCCGAACATTGATCGCATTGCCTCAGAAGGCGTTCGCATGACGGACTTCTACGCGAACGCGCCGGTTTGCTCTCCCACACGCGCTGCCTTCATCACCGGTCGCTGGCAGCATCGTTGCGGCATCGAGTGGGCCATCGGCCTCACTTCGGAGGAGGAAAAGCGAGTGAATGGAGCACTCGTGCCCGTGAAGGAACGCTTCACGATGGGCCTCATGCCCGAGGACAGCTTCCTCGTGCCTCTTTTGAAGAAAAATGGCTACGGCACCGCCTGCTACGGCAAATGGCACCTCGGATTCAAGCCGGAGCACAACCCCGTGAAGCACGGCTTCGACGAGTTTTGGGGCATCCTCGGCGGCCAGTGCGACTACTACCGCTACCACTACATCGACGGCATGAAGCAGCTCTACGAGAAGACCGAGCCGGCCACCGCCGAGGGCTACATCACTGATCTCATCAACCAGCGCACCGTCCGCTACATCCGCGAGCAGTCCAGGCAGCCCTTCTTCATCTACGTGCCCTACAACGCGGTGCATCATCCCTACCAAGTGCCGGATGATCCGACGCAGTTCTACACGGACGCGAACAAGAATGACGGCACGCGCGCCGGTTACGCGAAGATGCTGGAGCGCATCGACCAGGGCGTGGGCGACATCTTTGCCGCGCTGGAGGCGAAGGGCATCCTCGACAACACGCTGATCATTTTCACCAGCGACAACGGCGGCGAGCGCTTCTCCGACAACCGGCCGCTCTTCAATCACAAGACGACGCTGTGGGAGGGCGGCATCCGCGTGCCCTGCCTGCTGCGCTGGCCGGACGGCGGACTGCCGAAGGGTGCGGTCTCGGTGCAGCCGGCGATCACGATGGATCTCGCGGCCACCATTCTCGCCGCCGTCGGCGTGCCGGTGCCGAAGACGATGGACGGCATCGACCTGCTGCCCGTTCTCCGCGGCAAGCAGCCGCCCGTCGAGCGCACGCTCTGCTGGCGCGTGGACCGCACCGGCCGAAAGATGAAAGCCATCCGCCACGGCGACTGGAAGTATGTGCAGGACGACATGGTCGAAATGCTCTTCAACCTCCGCGACGACATCGGCGAGCGCCACGACCTCTACTACGAACGCCTCGACAAGGTGAAGGAGCTCAAGGCGAAACTCGCCGAGTGGGAGGCCGATGTGGACAAGGTTCCGCCGCCGATCCGGATTCATTGAGTTGGTTTCCGCATCGCTCCAACGAGCCTGTGCCATCCACAGCCGCCACATCCTCGATTTGCCGTGAAAGTGTCGTGAGGTCCTCCGGACCGCCCAGATGAGTCCAGAGGACTCAACCACACTCCGAACGATCACTTTTTCTTCTTCACCTTCTCTACCATGCTCGCACCGACTTCCTGGCGCCAGGTGTTGAGTTTGGCGAGAAGACGGTCGCGATCGGCGGAACGTTCTTCAGCGAGGTTTTTCGATTCACCGGGGTCGTTGACGAGGTCGTAGAGTTCGAGGCGTTTTTCGCCGGGGAAGTCGAGGAGCTTCAAATCGCCCACGCGGATGGCGGAGGAGAAGATGTCGCCGGTGCTGGCAGGGCGTGGTGCGGGGTTGTGCCAGTAGAAGGTGTCGCGGGCGAGTGCGGTGCCGTTTTGCATCAGGGGCACGAGGTTCTGACCATCGGTGCCTGCGAGTTTTGGTAATGCGATGCCTGCCATGTCGGTAAGCGTTGGCATGAGGTCCAGTGTGCTGACGGGCGTGGCGATCTCTGTGCCCGGCTTCACGCTGCCGGGCCAGCGGACGAGCAAGGGGATTCGCAGGCCGCCTTCGTAAAGATGGCCTTTGCCGGCACGCAGCGGGCGATTCGAGGTGGCGACGCCGCGATTGTTGTCCCGGGCGCTGAGCCCTCCGTGATCGCTGGCGAGGACGATGATGGTGTTGTCCTCGATGCCGAGTTTTTTGAGCTGCCCGAGCAGTCGGCCGATACCGTTGTCCACGCTCTCGATCATCGCGGCGTAGGTGGCGTTGTTCTGCACGAGCTGGTTTTCTCCGGCGCTCTCTTTTTCCCACTCGACAGCGGGCTTCGGCATCGTCGCGAGTTTTTCCTCATAGCGCTTCGTGAGATGTTTTTTCGCTTCAATCGGAGTATGGACGGCGTAGTGCGCGAGCACGGCGCAGAAGGGTTTGTCCTTGTTGGCCTCGATGAACTTCATCGTCTCCTGCGTGAGGCGATCCGTGAGGTATTCGCCCTCGGGAGCGTCATCCAGCCCGACGATGGCATCCTTCTCATCGTGCCCCTTGGCTTTCGACACGGTGTAAGGCGCAAAAAACGATCGTGTGGCCCCAGCGGCTCCCGCAGCGACGATGGTGTCAAAGCCGACCTTGTCCGGATTCGAAGCGCCTTCGCCGAGATGCCATTTGCCGCAGTAAAACGTGTTGTAGCCCGCCGCTTTGAACGCCTGGCCGATGGTCGCATCGCGATCCGGCTCGACATGCGGGCTGTCTTTCTCGCCCTGCACGCGTGCGGGATGCTTCCCGGTGAGAATGGCAAAACGCGAGGGCACGCAGCGCGGATACGTCACATACGCCTGCGTGAACTTCGCCCCGCTCGCCGCCAGCCGGTCCATGTTCGGCGTTTCATACAGCGTGGAGCCGTAGCAGCTCAAATCACGCGAGCCGAAGTCATCGACGAGGATGAAGAGGATGTTGGGCTTCGTCTGAGCGTAGAGCGAAGAGCAGAGGGCAAAGAGGATGAGAAACGAGCGCATGGTGGTGTGAGGGAGCACTGCCGGTGACGGCAGCGTTTGCCTGGAAAAGTGCGGTGCAGTCCTCCGGACTGCGTCAGATGAGTCAAGAGGACTCAACCACACTACTTCACCGCGATGCCATACATGGCGCGATGCCGTCCATCCTTCTCGGTATACGGCGGACCGAGCTTCACTTGGCCTGCCGTTGGCATCGCGCGTTTCCAGACTTGGTAGATGACGAAGATTTCGCCGCTGGCATCGGCGGTCATGCCTTGGACGACGGGATTGTCTGCCCACGGGCCGCTGCGGAGACCGAAAGCGGCCTCCACAAAGTCACGCCGCACCCACTCCGGCACCTCAGCACGCGCATCGAGCATCAAATAGACGGTGCAGGGTCGCGAAACCGTGAGCGTGAGTTCCAAATCAGGATCGTGGCGATCCGGCGAGAAGGTGCCGACGATGTCCGCGCCGATCAACTCGGACGGAAACGCCTCGCCGGGCATTGGCTGCCAGCGTGGCTTGCCGAGCGTGGAGTAAGGCCGCGCACCGGCTCGCACCTGGCCGGCTTGCAGCGTGTAGAAGGCGTAGGTGCCGCCGTCATTGACGTTGTCGGCCACATTCGTCACGAGCGCATCACGCGGCGGTGGCGCGAGCGTCGCAAAGGAATCGCCGCGCGTGTTGATGCACACGAGACGACGCGCTGTGGCGCTCGGATGCACTCGCACCGCTTCACCCGCCATGAGCGAGGCGAGCTGCTTCGGCTGCGCTTTGCCATAGACCTCCACTTTGCCCTGAAACACCGCCACATCCGTCTCACCCGCGCTGCTGAGCGACACACCAAAGCGCGTGCCGAGGTCCACCACGCGTGCGTTGGCGGTCTCGATGACGAAACCTTTGCCCAAATCACCCACATCCGCTGTCACACTGCCCGCGAGCAGCGTGGCATGCATCGCGTCGGCGAGTTGCAAATGCACAGGTGCGCTCAAATCGAGCGTCACACCGGAATCGAGCTGCAACTGCACGCTACCGTGATCCAGCCGCACCTCGCTCATCCGCCGCGTGCTGTTTTTTGGCCAAATCGAAGCCGCATCGTCCGAAACGGCCGTCACATGCACTTCCACGCCGCGCGGCATCCACAACGCCAAAACGCCCGCGAGCAAAAAAACGGCCGCTGCGGCCCAACGAACGGTTTGCGAGCGCCAGACGGTCGTTTTGGCCTTCGGCGCACTCAGCGGCTGCTGCGCCACCGGACGTACCATCGTCTTCAGAGCGGCATCGACATGCGCGTAGCGCAAAAATTCGCGTCGTAGCTCCGCATCGGCACTCAGACGGGCATCCAGGGCCTTCACTTCCTCCGCCGTCGCACGACCGCTGAGATAGCTCTCGATCCAACGGAAATCCTTTTCGCGTTCCGTGCTCATGCCACGCCCTCCTTCGCGAGTTCACGCTTCGCGCACTCGGTGAGCATCATGCGGATGCGGTGCAGCGATTTATACACTGCCATCGCCGTGCGCCCGAGCCGCGCCGCCAGCTCATCCATGCGCGAGCCCGGCGCATACGCCGCCTCCACGAGGGAGCGCTGGTCGGTGGGCAGCTTTTGCAGGCAGGTGTCGAGCGCCTTTCGCTCATCGGTGAACTGATCCGCCATCTCCTCCGCCTCATCCGCGAGCGTGGCGAATAATTCATCGCCAAACACATGCCGGTCACGGCTCATCTTCCGCCGAAACTCCAGCGACTCCAGCCGTGCGACGCCGAAGGCCCAGCGCCGGAAATCCTCCGGCGCGGAGAGCGTGTGAAAGCGCTTCCAAAGCGCCATCGCCACCTCCTGCATCACATCATCCGCATCCACCAGCGTCTGCACGAGCGAGCGCACAAAGCCGCGGATCGACGGCTCATGCTCCACATAAAGGCGGAGGAAGTTTGCGTGTTGCTGGAAGTTGGGATCGGGCATTTTGCAGGGACACTGCCGAGCACGGGAGCGTTTGCCGCATTTTTTGCCGCCCCCTAGTTTTCGGGGGGTGAACGGCTAAGTCTGTCGCCACCGAGGCGTATGCTTCTCACTCCACCATGACTTTCTGGTTTCGTTTTCGATCCTCATTCGCCGCCGCGCTCACCGCTAGTCTTGCCTTTGCCGGTGCTGGCTTTGCTGCTGAACCGTATGACACTTTCCTGGAGACGCATTGCATTAAATGCCATGGTCCGGAGAAGGAGAAGGGAGACTTGCGGATCGACCAACTCTCGCGCGATTTCAAAGTGGGCGCGGACACGCATCATTGGGCGGAGGTGATCGAGCAGGTGAACTCGGGCGAGATGCCGCCGAAGAAGGAGAAGAAGCCCGCGCAGGAGGAGATCGCGGCGTTTGTGACGAGCCTGGATGCGCGCATCAAGGAAGGTCGCGCGGCCCGCATGGCGGCTCGCCCAGCAGTGGCGCACTACCGGCTGAGCCGGAAGGAGTATCAAAACACGGTCTATGACCTGCTCGGCGTGCGCTACGATCCCGCGAAGCCGGGCGAACTGAATGAGGACACGCTCTGGCATGGCTTTGAGCGCATCGGATCGGAGCTGTCGCCTTCGCATGTGGATCGTTATTACCGCGCTGCGGAGCTGGTGCTGGAGCGCGCGTTTCCCGCAGCGGCGGCGGGAGAGGCTCGCAAACTTTGCAAGACGGGGGCGGAGATCCGCGATCTGGAGGCGAAGAAGCTCCTCGACAAGACGCTCATCGTCATCACCACCGAGTTCGGCCGGCCACCGGAGTTCGACAGCGGCGGCGGGCACTGCCACCAGGGCAGCGCCTTCACCTGCGTGCTGGCCGGTGGTGGCCTGCGCCACTGCGGTGCCTGGGGCGAGACCGACGAGCTCTCCAAAGAGATCGTCGCCAACCCCGTCAGCGTGCCCGACTTCTTCGCCACCATCTGCGCCGCCTTGGGCGTTGACTACCGCAAGAACCTTTACGACGGCGACCGCCCCGTGCCGATCACGGATCAAGGAAGCCCCATCGCAGCTCGTTTTGCATAGTCAGAAACTGGGAGACTGAGGCAGCCATGAAAACGAACTTGTCGTTCATATTGTTGTTCTTGACGGCCGCGCGGGCCATCGCCGCCGACGGTCTGCTGCTCGATCTCGTCGTGCCGCCGGGTGAGAAGGACCGATTTCAACATGCGGAGTTTTCCTTCTGGATCGCGGACGCTGCAAAGCCAGTCAAAGCGGTCATCATTCATCAGCACGGCTGCACCAATGCCTCACCGGACAAGCATCCGCCGATCACAGGCGACTGGCATTGGCGGGCGCTGGCGCGGAAGCACGACGCGGCGCTGCTGGTGCCGATGTATCACGTCGCGAAGAACTGCGATGAGTGGAACGACCCCGACAGCGGCTCCGAAAGCGCTCTTTTCACCGCTTTGGAAGACTTTGCGCAGAGGTCGAAGCGGCCTGGACTCAAAGACGCGCCTTGGGTGCTGTGGGGCCACTCCGGCGGCTCAAGCTGGTCCGCGCAGATGATCACGCGGCATCCGAAGCGCGTGCTCGCGGCCTCGTTTCGCGGCGGCTGCCACAAGCAGTTTGGCGTGCCGGAGTTTCGCGCCAAGTTCGGCCCCATCGCCCGCGATCTGCCGCTGCTGTTTGTGTGGGGGAAACGCGAGTCCGTGCCCGGCTCCAGTCATTTCGTCTCCTGGGAGCCGATGAACACGATGTATCGCGAACTGCGCGGGCAGGGCGGCAAGGTCTGCCGCGTCATTGACCCACGCTCCGAACATGGCTGCGATGACTCGCGCTTCATGAGCATCAACTTCTTCGACGCCGTGCTTTCAGGTCAGGCCAACGCCAAGCCCTCCAACGATGCATCCGCGCCCTGGCTGCCCAACGACACCTTCGCCGCGCTATGGTCTGAGTTTTCGGAAAATGGCACGCTCGTTCCTGCCAAGGCACCTGCGCAGGCAGCCGAACTCCAGGCGAAGCGTGCGGGTGACGGCAGAATCAAACTCACATGGCGCGTCGTTCCCGATCTCACCGGAGGTCTGCGGGCCATCCGCATTCATCGCGATGGCCGGCTTTGGAAAGATCTCGCCATTAAACCAACGGACTTCATTGCCACAGGTCGCGATTCCACGCCTGAGGCGTTGCGCCCGATGGAGCTTGAGGATGAAAGTCGTGACACACACGGCTACACGCTCACGTTTCTCGATGCCGCCAGCCATGAGTCACCGCACAGCCCTCCAATTCATGTTCCGTGATGTTTGCACGGCTTTGTTTTCCTTCATCCTGGTCCTGGCGGCATGCGCCGAGGCTGCCCGGACGTTGCCTGACATGCGGGCCGACATCGCCTATAAAAGCGGCTCTGATTTGAGCGACTACGAGCGCGAGCGCTGCAAGCTCGACCTCTATCTGCCTGCGGAGAAAAAAGGCTTTCCCACGCTCGTCTGGTTTCATGGGGGCGGGCTGACCGGCGGCAGCAAGTCGGGCAAGGACACGACTAAAATTGCTCAAAGCCTCGCGGCGGCGGGCATCGCCGTGGTTGTGCCTGATTATCGGCTAAGTCCGAAGGCCGCGTTTCCCGCTTATGTCGAGGACGCCGCTGCAGCGGTGGCCTGGGCGCGTCAGCACATCGGCGAACATGGCGGTGACCCGCGCAAACTCTTCATCGGCGGCCATTCGGCGGGCGCATATCTCACGCTCATGCTCGGCATGGACCTGCGCTATTTGAAGAAGCACGGCATCGGCCAGGATGCCATCGCCGGCCTCATCCCGGTCAGCGGCCAGACCATGACGCATTACACCGTGCGCGGCGAACGCGGGCAGGGCGGTCGCTACGACGTGACTGCCGACGATGCCGCGCCCATTCACTATGCCCGCAAGGACACCGCGCCCGTGCTCCTGATTTTTGCCGACAACGACATGGCCTCACGCGCCGAGGAAAACGAATACCTCGCCGCCGTGCTGCGCGCCACGGGCAACGAGCAAATCACCGTGCGCAAAATCGCCGATCGCGAGCACGGCAGCGTCGGCCACCGCATCGCCGAGCCGGACGATCCCGCCCGTGCCGCGCTGATGGAGTTCATCAGCATGCACAGCGAAACGCGGTAAGTCTCGTGATGCATGGCCTGCCGGGATCGTTCCAGTTTTTTCAAACTCAATAATCCTGCCAACCCGAACCACCCCATGCCATGAACTCTCAACACTCCACCCGTCGGAACTTCGTGCGGCGATTCGGCAGCACTTCCTCCCAGTTCGCCAACCAGCCGCCTGTCCTCGTCAGTCTTTGCGTTTGCCTCTGCGTTTTCACGGCCTTGGTCGTGCATGCGGCGGAACCCGTCGAGATCGGTCGGCGCGTCCAGTTCTTCATGGATGATCACATCGTGGACAACCGCTGGTCGCTGAAGCCGAAGACCGAGGAAGTGGTGCGCGCTTTTCACGCGCCGGAAAAGCACGCGGCCAATCCCGTGATCGCCGGACAAGGCGGCTACGTCAGCGCGGTTCGCGAGCCGGACACCGGGCTGGTGCGCTTGTGGTATCAGATCGCCCGCTGGACCGGCGAGGCCGGCAAGGGCGCGGACTATGCCATCGCTTATGCCGAGTCCAAGGACGGCGTGACCTTCGAGAGGCCCGAGTTCAACCTCGTCGAATGGCAGGGCACAAAGGCCAACAACGTCGTCTGGCGCGGCCCCTCGGGAAGGCGCGCCAGCGGGGCGCAGATCGTCCAGGCGCCGGAGCGGGACAAGCGCGGTTTCCGCTACCTCCTCACCTATCACACCGGCGGCGCGGGCAAAGGCATGAACGGCATCCGGGTGGTCGGCTCCCACGATGGCATCCACTGGGACGCCGGCAGCGACTCGCTCATCACCGAGCTGCACAGCGACACGATCAATTCCATCGTCCACGACGGAGATCGCGGCCAGTATGTGATGTTCTGCCGCCCGAAGGACCGCTACCTCGTGGGAGGCGCCACCGGCAATTTCCTCGAAACCGGAGAGTCCCGCCGCATCGCGCGAATGAGCGGGGCCGACTTATGGAAGCCGTGGACGGGCCCGGCGGAGACCATCCTCATTCCCGACGAACTCGACATGCAGCGCGGCTTCAACCGCTTCTACGGGATGTCGGCGCGCTGGCACGAGGGCATCTACTGGGGAGCGCTGCTCTGCTTCAAACTGAACACCGACATCACCACCGAACTCGCCTGGAGCCGCGACGGGCGGCGCTTTGAGCGTTTGCCCCTGCGCCCGAAGCTGCTCGCGCTCGGCCCCGACGGTGCCTGGGACGACGGCATGGTCTATGGCAGCGCCGACTGGGTCGAAATGGGCGACCGCTGGTATCTGTATTACGCCGGTCATGACGGCCCGCATGAGACTCCCCATCGCACGCCGGGGATCGGACTTGCCACCCTGCGCAAGGAGGGATTCGTCTCCCTGCGCGGACCTCGCGGGGGCGGTGTGGTCTGCACGAGGCTGCTGCGCTGGCCCGGCGGCGGACTGAAGGTCAACGCCGACGCCAGCAAAGGCGAAATGCGTGTCCGCGTGTCCGATGAAAAGCGCAGGCCGCTGGACGGATTCGGCTACGAGGACATGGAGACCTTCACCGGCGACAGCACCGCGATCGAGGTCGAGTGGCGGGGAAAATCACTCAACGAACTCCAGGGCCGCGCCATTCGGCTGGAGTTTCACCTGCGCGATGCCGACCTCTTTACATTTCGCGCGGAATAGCTCCGCTCATTCTCGGTGCGATGCGGGGCTTCCCTTTGAGATGACGCGGAAGATCATGTGCTGCCGCCTGAGTTTTTCGAGGAACCCTGCCATGATGCGGCAGATGCGGACAAAAGCGGTGCTCATTCTCGTCCTCGCCACCGCATTCATCGCCGCCGCCGAATCTCCCTCGCGCATCCCCGCCTTCCCAGGCGCGGAGGGTGCTGGAAAGTGGGCCAAGGGCGGACGCGGCGGGCGGGTGCTGCGGGTGACGAACCTGGACGACGCGGGACCGGGCAGCCTGCGTGCTGCAGTGGAGGCGAAGGGGCCTCGCACGGTCGTCTTTGATGTGTCGGGCACCATCGCGCTGAAGTCCGCGCTGAGCATCAAGCAGCCCTTCATCACCATCGCCGGGCAGACTGCGCCGGGCGCTGGCATCTGCCTGAAAGGGCACGGGCTGTATGTCAGCAACACGCACGATGTCATCATCCGCCATCTGCGCTGCCGGCCCGGCGA
Organism: Verrucomicrobiaceae bacterium UBA2429; assembly: GCA_002343505.1. Taxonomy (GTDB): domain Bacteria; phylum Verrucomicrobiota; class Verrucomicrobiia; order Verrucomicrobiales; family Verrucomicrobiaceae; genus Prosthecobacter. The sequence continues at coordinate 62,455 of DDQZ01000077.1, forward strand.
CCAAGCCTTGAAGCCCGGCGAGGTGGACGCCATTAGCCTCACGAATGCGCGCGATGTCATCCTGGATCATTGCTCCGCCACCTGGAGCACGGACGAATGCCTCTCCATCACGCGCGACTCCGACCGCGTCACCGTGCAACATTGCCTCATCGCCGAGGCGCTCACCAGCCATTCCCTCGGCTCGATCATCGGCTCCTATGAAGGCTCCATCTCCTTTTTGCACAACCTCTTTGCCAGCAATCGCGGGCGCAATCCGCGGCTGAGCGGCTATCAGGCGGAGGCCGGACGCGGGGGCACTGCCGGGCCGCGCGTGGACTTCCGGCACAATGTCATCTTCAACTGGTACTCCGGCCCCGGCTACACGGGCACAGCCAAGCCCGATGCGCCGGAGCGCGTGGCCTTCAATCTCGTGGGCAATCATTACAAGCCGGGACCCGACACGCTGGCCTCGCAGCGCGGCCTCATTTTCACCCTTCATGAAGGGGCAACGGTGGAAGCCTATCTGGCGGGCAATGTGAACGAGGCCGCGCCCTCAGCCGCGCAGGCGGATATGCTGCGGATCAAGCCCGGCGTGAACCTCACGCTGCGCGAGACACCCGTGCCTCACGAGCCCTTGGAGAGGACTCTGACCGCCGCCGAGGCTTATGCATCGGTGCTTCAAAACGCCGGCGCCACGCTGCCCCGCCGCGATGCCGTGGACACGCGCATCATTGCCGGAGTGAAAGACGGCAGCGGCAGGCAGATCGCCACGATCCCAGTCAATGCCTGGCCCGAGCTGCGCAGCGCCGCTCCTTGGACTGACCGCGATGGCGACGGCCTGCCAGACGCCTGGGAGCGGACGCACGGCCTTGATCCTGACGACGGCACGGATGCCGCACACGCCGCAAGCTCTGAAGGCTGGACTCATCTCGAACTCTGGCTGAACAGTCCGCATCCCTGACCAACCATCCATGCGCACCCTTTCCACCCTAACCCGCCGCCAACTCATGAAAACTGCGGGCGCTTGTGTCATGCCGTTGCTTGTCCCGCGTGCCTTGCGCGCGCAAAACACGGCTGAAGTTGTGCGGCATCTGCCGCTTTCCATCGGCAACGCGCCGGAACTGCCGCTGCCAGAGGGCCTGGTCACGGGCTTTGGCCGTTTTGGATGGAGGAGCTTCGGCGTGGGCGGTGAGCCGGTGGTTTTGAAGGGATTCGTGGGCGAAACGAGCATCCCCGATGGTGCTGACTGCCGCCTGCGGCTCACGAACGCCGTGGATGTGCGCGATGATCACGCCTTTGAGGCTGCCACGCCGGACGGGCGGAGCCTTGGCACCCTCATCGTGCGCTATGCGGCGTTGTTTCAGGTGCAGGAGATGCGGCTCACCGTGGAGCAGGCGCGGGCGGTTTTGAGACAAGGCATTGTCTTGAAGATGGTGAAAGGCTCGCGCCCGGTGTGGTTCTTCGCGCCATCGCCGGAGGCCAATCCATCGCCTGATGCCTTGCAGCTCCCGCATGTGCTGGTGGCGACGGTGGCCGACGCGGCGGCGCAGTTTGAGCAGCGGATGCGAGGACTCGTCATGCTGCAAGGCTGCGGCTGGCAGAGCGGCTGCGTGTCCGAGGGCCTGCTCGATCTCGCGGAGAAGCGGCAGGACGCGGCACTCTTCGAGGCGGTGGATCGCTACCTCGGCATGTATTTCACTGGCGATGGCGTGGAATTTCAAAGCCCGCGCAGCGCACGGGTCAAAGACAAGGTGGGCGGCATCGAGGAGCCGCTGCCCTGGGCCACGCTGGCAAGGCGCAGGCCGGATCATCCAGCGCTGGAGATCGGGCGGAAGTTTCTGAGTTCGTCCGGCATCTCGAAAGACCTCGAATCCCCCGCCAAGGAACTCACCACCGAAGGCTGCTACACCGTCGCGTATCCGATGGCCGAGCTCGCCCGCGTCTTGAAGCGCCCGGAACTCGCGGAGCTGGCGCTGCGTCACCTTGAAGCACGCAAAAAGGCGAATGTGCATGACGGAGACATTTATCAAAGAGCCGCCTTGGAAGGCTCCAAACGCCTGCGCAACTGGGCGCGTGGCGCCTGCTGGTATTACAACGGCATCGTGCGCACACTCCAGGCGCTGGATGATCCCGCCGCCGCGAAGGCGTGGCAGACCGAGATCCGGCGAGTGGCCGATTTGCTGATGAAACAGCAGCGCGAGGACGGCCTGTGGGGCAACTTCATCCACGATCCCGCCTCCGCCGCCGACACCTCCGGCTCCGCCGGACTCGCCGCCGCGCTGGCGCGTGCCCACACGAGCGGATGGCTCGGTGAAAACGCGAAACAGGCCGCGCAACGCACGCTCACCGGCCTGACGAGGCACCTCACACCCGACGGCCTTCTCGCCGGAGCCGCGCAGAGCAACAAAGGCGGCGACGCGCTCCAGAAGGGCGATTACCGCACGATCTATCAGATGGGCATGGGCCTGAAGATGCAGCTCATGGCGGCGCTGTAATTCCGGCATCGGTGGTCAATGCGGAAGATCAGATGAATTCTGTGTGTCTGGGCGTTGATGAAGTCCGGTGCCGCTGAAAAAAGGCTCCGCCCGACAACCGCACAATTTCGCGCCTCATGAAATCGCATCTGCTCGCCCTCAGCATCTCTTTCCTCGCCAGCCTGGCCCGCCCGAAACGATCCAGGCCGACCTCTGTGCTATGAAGCCACGCCCGGCGGCATCGCGATGGCGGTGCGGTCGGCACGTGGGGGGCTGAACGTCGTTCTGGTGAATCACAATGATCATCTCGAACATGCAATCCCACATGACCCAGCGACTCGGCAAACAAGGCAGAGGCACCACAATTCCCGGGTTTATTTTTTGGGCTCTCATGCTCTTTTCGATCAACTTGCTGACCCAGCAACTTCGCGCCGCCCCGCTTTTCGAAACGCAATGCCTCTTTGCCCTCACCCCGGACAACAGGCCGAACTGCCGCATCCCATCCATCATCGTCGCCCCAAATGGTGATCTGCTGGTCATCTGCGAGCGGCGGAATGACGGGCCGGGAGACATCGGCAACCATGACATCGTGATGAAGCGCAGCGGGGACAAAGGACGGACGTGGAGCGAGGAGATCCTGATCCTGGATGATGAAGACCGCGTCTGCACGGACATCACCGCGGGCCTGGACCGGGACACAAAGACGCTGTGGCTGTTTTTCCTGAAGGACAAAAAAGCAGTTTGCCCATCTGACCAGCACGGACAACGGCCTGACGTGGGCCGGGCCGGTGGTGATTCATGAGCAGGTCGTCAAGCCGGAGTGGGAGACGCTCAGGGGCAGGCCGGACACCAAGCCCCACAACCCGAAGAGCCGCGCCCAGCGCTGGGAGAAGGACTGGCACCAGCGCTACGGATGCGGCCCGGGCAATGCGATGGTGCAGCTCAAGTCGGGCCGTCTGCTGGTGCCCGCGCGGCATCGCGAGGACATCGGGCAGGGCCGCCTGCGCAGCTTTGCCCACAGCTTTTACAGCGATGACCATGGCGCGACGTGGAAACTGGGCGGCAACATCGGCCTGCACACCAGCGAGTGCCAGTTCATCGAGCTCAACGATGGCAGCGTGCGCGTGATCAGCCGCAATGAAAGCGCCGAGGATGCCCCGGACAATCTCCGCCATTTCACCAGCCTCTCCCAAGACGGCGGCGTGACGTGGAGCGCGCCGCAGCGTCTGGAGCAGCTCATCACTCCGCGCTGCCACGGCGCGGTGGAGCGCCATGACGCGAAGACTCTGCTCTTTTCCGCGCCCGCGTCTCCCATCCGCCAGGCGGAGCATCCCTAAGGACGCTACAACCTCACCATGCGCATCAGCCGGGACGAAGGCGCCACCTGGAGCGCCGGGCGCACGCTCTGGCCGCATCCTGGCTCGTATTCCGACATCGCCGTGCTGGATGACGGCAGCATCGCGGTGGTCTATGAGCGCGGCGGCAAAGGCACCACGCACTACTGGGACGAGCTGCACTTCGCGCGTTTTAATCTGGAATGGCTTGAGCAGCCGTGACGTTCCCCTCCCATCCATCATGAGACATCTCCCGCATTTCCACGCGCCGTTGGGCGCGGTCCTCCTGGCTGCCATTTCCGTCATGTCCGCGGCATCCGCTGCTGATGCGGGGTCCGCGTGGGAAACACCGCCTGGATGGACGGAGACACGCGGCGGCGAGGGCGGAAAGGTTTTGCGCGTCACCACGCTGGCCGCCAGCGGCGCGGGCTCCTTCGCGGAGGCTCTGCTGGCGAAGGGGCCGCGCATCATCGAGTTCGACGTGGCGGGTGTCATTGACCTCGGCGGGCGTTCTTTGAAGATCTCAAACCCGCAGGTCACGATTTCGGGCGAGACCGCGCCCAGCGCAGGCATCACGCTCATTCATGGCGGCCTGAGCGTGAGCACCCATGACGTGATCATCCGGCACCTCCGCATCCGTCCGGGCGCGGGCAAGAGGGCGAAGAAGAGCGGCTGGGAGGTGGACAGTCTGGCGACGAATTCCGCCCATGATGTCATCGTGGACCATTGCTCGGTCACCTGGGGCACCGATGAAAACCTCAGCGCCTCGGGACCGCGCTTTGAGGGCGCGACGCCGGACGAGTGGCGGAAAAACACCTCCCGCCGCATCACCTTCAGCCACTGCATCATCGGCGAGGGGCTGCATGACTCCACGCACAGCAAAGGCCCGCATTCAAAAGGCTCGCTCATTCACGACAACACATCAGACATCGCCATTCTGGGCAATCTTTACATCAGCAACGATGACCGCAATCCGCTGTTCAAGGGCGGCGCGCGCGGCGTGGTGGTGAACAATGTGATTCAGAACCCCGGAAGCCGCGTCATGCAGTGCTCGCTCGTTGAGAGCGAGTGGAAAGGCAAGGAGTGGCAGCGGGGCCAGATGGCCGTCATCGGCAACGTCGCCAGACAAGGCCCGAGCACGCGCGCTTCGGTGCCATTCATCTCCTCCAAAGGCCCATGGGACCTGCATCTGCACGACAACACCTACACCGGCGCCAGCGGCGAGGAATTATCAGTGAAAGCCAGCGGCACGAACAAGGAGCTGCGCATCGTGAGCGAGCCGCCGCTCTGGCCTGCGCGCCTGAAGGCCAGGCCAGCCAGTGAAACCGCGGAATGGGTGCTCGCCACCGCAGGCGCGCGCCCCTGGGACCGCGATGAAACCGACCGCCGACTCATCGAGGAGGCGCGCACAGGAGCCGGAAAGATCATCCATCATGAGTCCGAAGCCGGAGCATCTGGCGCGAGCAGGCGCTGAAAAATGGACGCGATCTTCGCTGGGCCGGATTATGTCACCCCATGAAGAAGGAGTTATCCAAAAAGCAGCGGGATGAGTTGGCCGAGGTTTTGCGCGCGCGCTTCGGCAAGAATCCCCATCGTCATCAGGGCATCGAATGGGCGCAGGTCCTGGCAAGGCTGGAGACGCAGCAGGGCAAGCTGTGGTCGCTGGGCGAGATGGAGAAAACCGGCGGCGAACCCGACGTGGTCGGGCACGATCCCGAATCGGGAGAATTCCACTTCTGCGATTGCGCCCCTGAAACGCCCAAGGGCCGGCGCAGCCTGTGCTACGACCGCGCGGCGCTGGACGCGCGCAAGGAGCACAAACCGGCGGGCAGCGCCATGGACCTCGCCAGCGCGATGGGCGTGGAGATGCTGTCCGAGGAGCAGTATCGCGAACTCCAGAAGCTAGGCCCTTTCGACACGAAGACGTCAAGCTGGCTGCTCACCCCGCCCGAAATGAGAAAACTCGGCGGCGCCCTCTTTGGCGACTCACGCTACGGCCGCGTCTTCTTCTACCACAACGGCGCCGAATCCTACTACAGCTTCCGCGGTTTGCTGCGGGTGTGAGCAAAGCCAGCCGCAGCCAAGGAACCCGGCACGGCGCCTGCCAAAGCAGATGGAGGGGCTTTCATCACATCACGGCGTCTGAAACAGGCGTGATGTGATGCTGGCAATATCATGATGCGCAGAGCATGCCATCGTCCCTGTGATCACAAGGCGCGGCTTCATGCTGGTCACGCTCATTGACCAGAAACAAAGGGCTCAGGATTTCGTCTTGATCATGGCAATGAGACTTCCATTTTTGATCCTGGCCCTGAGCGTTTCCCTGGCGCAAGCGGAGCTGCGTCTGCCCGCGGTCATCTCCGATCACATGGTGCTGCAGGCGGGCAAACCGGCGGCCATCTGGGGCTGGGCGGACGCGGGAGACGCGATCACGGTCGAATTCGCGGGGCAAACGAAAACCGCCGCCGCTGGAGTGGACGGCAGGTGGAGCTTGCGGCTTGAGCCGCTCACTGCGAGCGCGCAGCCGCGCGCGCTGCGTGTCAATGACAGGGTCATTCGGGATGTGCTCGTGGGCGAGGTGTGGCTTGCCTCCGGCCAGTCGAACATGGCCATGCAAATCAACGGCCAACTGCATGGCAAGGTGGACAACGCCGATGCCGAAGTCGCGGCGGCGAAGTTCCCTGAAATCCGCGTCTTCGCGCATGACACGCCTTTTGCCATTTACGAACTGCCAGTGCCTGCTGACGAGCACGCTCAAGATCGTCCGGGACGCTGGCGCGTGTGCTCGCCAGAGACCGTGGCGGATTTTTCGGCGATGGGCTACTTCGTGGCGCGTGACCTGCACAGGGAGTTGAAGCAGCCCATCGGCATCGTGACAGCGGCAGTGGGTGGCACGCCGATTGAGGCCTGGACGAGCCGCGAGGCGCAGGAAGTCGTGCCGGAGCTCAAACCGTTGCTGGCGGACTGGACAAAGCGCCTCGACGGCTTTGTGCCGGCGGTGGAGCAGGCAAAGTTTCTCGACGCGAAGGGGGCGTGGCTGAAGGAGCGCGCGAAGGCGCTGAAGGCCGGGCAGCCCGCGCCGAAAGCCCCCGCCCCCTTCAAAAACATCCAGGTCATGAAGCCGGGCGGACTCTTCGCCGGCATGATCGCGCCGCTGGCACCTTACACGATGCGCGGCGTGCTCTGGTATCAGGGCGAGCGCAACGCGGCGGGTCCGTTCACCGGTTTGTATGGCAGGCAGCTCGAAACCATGATCGCCGACTGGCGCGCGCGCTGGCAGGACGAGCTGCACTTCGCGTGGGTGCAGCTTCCCGCTTTTGGCGGCGCGCAGAAGCTGCCCTCCGAACCGAACGGCTGGGGAGTGGCGGTGCGCGAGGGCCAGCGCCGCGCCTTGCGCGTGCCGCGCACGAGCATGGCGATCACAATGGATCTCGGCGGTGAGAAATCCGGGCACCCGGCCAACAAAGCTGACTACGCCCGCCGTCTCTCCACCGTGCTGCTGCACGACGTGTATCAAAAAGACATCGCTTTGCCCACCGGCCCGCTGTTCAAAGCCGCGACTGTCGCTGATGGACGGATGATTCTCTCCTTCGATCATGCGGAAGGCTTGATGGCTCGAGACGGCAAACTTGAGGGCTTCGCCATCGCCGGAGCCGATGGCAAGTTCCACTGGGCGAATGCGCGGATTGAAAATCGCGAAGTCATCGTCTGGCACGGCAAAGTCCCCGATCCGCAAACCGTCCACTATGCCTTCGCCGCCAACCCCAAAGACAACCTCGTCAACGCCGCCGGCCTGCCTGCCTCGCCCTTTGCGGCAAGCGCCCCGCCAGCCGGGCAGGCCGGGCAGTGAGCGCGCGGATCATTGCTCCAGGCCATGCCGAAGGCCCAGGTCCGGGCAAAGGCGGTGTCAGCGCACCAGTTCCACATCCGGGCGCTTCTTTTTGAAGGCGGCGACGCCGGCGTCGGTGACGCTCGTCTTGCTGATGTAGAGCTTTCTCAAGGGCTTCAGACCTTGCAGTTGCTCCAGTCCCTGGTCGCCGAGCGTCGTGTTATCCAGTTTGAGTTCCCGCAGTTGTTTCACAGCCAGGAGAGCGGTGAGCTGGGCGTCGGTGACCTGGCACTGGGTAAGGTGGAGTTCCTCCAGCGCGGTGAACGCGGCGAGAGCGGCGAGGGCCTGATCCTCAATGCGGGAGAAGGTGGGGAAATTGAGGTTGTTGATCCTGGGCCATGCCTCATGGAGGGCGCGCAACTGGCTTTCTGTGACCGGAACTTTGCCGCCGCCCGGCGGGTAGTTGAACTGGAGGATGCCTGGAAAGACCAGCTTCAATTCCGGCAAGGCTGCCTCGAGGACCGATGGATTCGGACCGAATCCAAGCTCCTTCAGAGGCAGTTTTGCCAGCGGACGGACCCCGGCGACGGTCACGGGAGTTTCGGTCACGTCCAGGAAGTCGAGTTTTTTGAGCGCGGCCAGCTTGGCGGTGCCCTCATCGGTGATCCTGGTCCTGCGCAAACTGAGCCTGCTGAGTTTGGGCCAGGTGGCAAAGACGGCCAGCGCGGCATCGTCCAGCGCGCTGTCACGAAAGGTGACGCGCTCCATCTCCGCCCCCTGAATCTGCGTGACCGCAGAAGCGTCCTTTTGCGAGCTCGCGATGCTGGTGATGCTGACGAGATTTTTCAGGCTCAGGAGATGTTGAAGCCAGGCGCCCTTCATTTGCGGCCCGCCGTTCTCGACATGCACCACCCGCAACTCGGGACAGGTGGCCAGGAAGGCCAGGGCTTCATCCGTGTTGACGGCCCGGTTGGTGTAAAAGCTCTGGAGGCTCTGCATGCCCGCAAAGGCGGCCGTGGCGGTTGCGTCAAGCGCGGTTGGAAGGGAGGCGAATCGCAGTTCGAGAACGGACAAACGGCCCTTGGGCAGACCGGCGGCGTCATTGATCAAGGGACTTTCCCAAGTCATCCTGACCTGGCCGCCCAGGCGGAGGGCGGTTTCCGCCGCGGAACGATCATCACTTTTCGCCTGGCTGCCTGTGGTTGCAGGAGGCGCGGGGGCGGCAGGGCCGGGAGTGGCGTCAAGGCCGGGAGTGGCGTCAGGGCCGGGAGTGGCGTCAGGGTAGGGGGCTGCGCTGCTGCGGAGGCTTTCGCGATAGGAGCGGACCTCTTTGGCTTCGTCAATGCGTCCGGCTTTGGTCAGGGTGGTCTCCAGGTCCTGCAATCGGGACTGGTAGGCGGGCAGTACGCCGGCAAATGCCGCCGCGCGGGTGTCTTCGAGCTTCTTCAACTGCCCGCGATAAATGCCGCGGAGGCTTTTGAGCGCGTCCGGTGTTTTTTCCCCGTCATCAGGGATGGGAAGTTTTTCGGCGAGGCGCTTTTTATCGTCCTGGATGGCGAGCACGTCATCGAGTTTCCCGGTCTGCTGCGCGGCGGTGGCGGCGCTGTCGAGCGCGGACGAAAATTTCGTGTTCAGCACCTCCAGCGCGGCGTCGAAGGGAGCGGTCACACGTTCGCCGAGGACCTTGTCATACTGTCCGCGCAGGGCGGTGAGTTCGGCCGGCGGTGCGGCGTGAATGACCAGTGATGAAAGCGGAATGACGAAGGCGAGAAGGGCGGGAGTGGGCTTCATGGATCGAATTTAACGCCATATCATTAGAAGACGCATCCGCGCAAGCAAGACGCAGGGGTCCGGCTCCTTTCAGCCCTGCGGTGCCAAACCCGAGGGCAAGCCTGTGAATCACGGCTCCAGCAACATGCGGAAAAAGCGGCGTGGTGATGTGTCGGGGTTGAGGTCGAGGTGCAGGCGGCGCGTGTTGGCGGGGTCGGACGGAAGGGACGGTTCGGGCTGCCAGTCCTCCGGCAGTTCACCCAGCGGCTGCCACATTTCGGAGCCAAGATGGGTCACATACTGCATCGGTGTGTACTCCATGCCGACGGCGTGGCTGCGCAGGGTGTGAAGGCGTATGCCGCCATCGGGGCGTCGACTGATGCCAAGGATGGCGGGAGGAAACATGTCGGGCGTGTGCGGGTTGCCGGCGAGCAGATATTCGATCCAGTCGCTGACGAGGTCGCCGTCGGAGTCTGCGTCCGGGGCGGCGTTTGGGGCGAGCTGCATGTAGTCCCGCCATTGGGCATAGTTCATCGGCGCGTGGGGATTGCCGAGATGGAGATCGCGCACGAGGAAGCCGGAGATGTCCTGGAACGCCGACGGTTCCGGCAGGGGCGGCGCGGGCAAGGTGGTGAGGGACTGAAGCGTGTAGCGGGAGGTGAAGTCCTCGGTTTCCTCGTAGCCCTGCGGCGGCGAGGGGACGTCAATCGTCCAGTTGCCACCGAGCAGATCATAGACGCTGGGCTGGAGGTATTTCACGAGGGCATGGGTGGAAAGATGATAGGGCACCGTGCCTTCGTAGGGCTGCTTGGCGAGGGTCAGGATGGGCAGCCCGCCGGAGTTGCCGAACGACTTTGACAGAGTGAGGTAGTAAATGCCCTCGTCCTCCAGAAGCATGTCCACGGTGGCGTCGGGGGAACCGTCTCCCTCGTGCGTGACCATCCAGCGCACGCTGAGTTTCTCCGTCAGCAGAGCGCTGATGGGCGCGGTGTTGTCGCCGTTGCCGGTGACACCGCCGATGGCGAGTCCGTTGGGAGTCCACGCTAGCGTGTGGAGCAGGTCGTGCGGCGTGTAGCCGGAGTCTTCGAGCCATTCGGTGGCGTTTGGGTAGTTGCGCACGCCCTTGTCCGGCCCGTCGATGAAGGCGGTGCTGTCCACCGTGGGTTCACAGAGGCTGATCATGCGATCAATGGTCCCGTCGGGCAGGTAACGCCCGACCGCCATCGCCGGAATGTCCGCGGTGATGATGGGCGCGAAGTTTCCGGCGGTGAAGATGACCCCGTCCGGGTTCTCGACGACACGAGTCCAGGTGATGGCGGGCTTGCTCCGCACGGACCAGACGACGTCCCAATCCGTTGGATCCACTTTCATCAGCCAACCTCCCCACTCGGCGCCGGCGTTGATCGGAGTGCCGTCGGAATTGCCGCGCGCCTCGCCCGCCAGCAGCAGCCCGCCGTCCTGTAGCAGTATGGCATCGCGCACGCTTTCAAGCATGTTGGTGGAGGCGAAGCGATGGCTGGCGAGCGCATTGCCGTCGTCGTCGAAACGCATCACGACCGGGTCGTTGTCGAAAATGGTCGCGTCGTTGTTCACATCGCCGACAAGGAGGATCTCGAAATCGCCTGGCGTGGTGGGCCGGATGATGACGCTGGCGATCTTGGTGAGCTTGGCGGTCTGTCCGGGGTCGTCATTGACGGCGACCGCGCCTTTCACCCACAGCACGGTGCCGCTCTGGGAGAAGCGCGCGATGACCTGCGCACTCGCGGTGGTCTCGCAGTAGGCGATGACGCCGCCATCCGGGGTGGCGGCGATTTTCCGGGGGAACAGGAAGTTGACGCCCCTGGCCCAGAGCGGATTGCCGCGCTTGTCGAGGCTCACGACCGGCGGCGCGACCTCGAAGGCGTTGGGTGCGATGAGAAAGGTCTCGCCGTTGACGCCGGGCAGCTTCGATCGAATGATCTGCGCGGTGTAGGGCGCGGGGCCGTCGTTGTTCCATTGCAGCGTCTTGGCCCAGCGCACGTCGCCTCCCTCTGCCGGATCGAGCGGGCCGGGTGGCGGCTGGCCCACGGCGCTGCCGCGCGTGGCGGGGCCATCGGAATCGGTGCTGAACAAGTTTGGGCCGTTGAAGGTGGCGATGACCGGGTCGGCGAGTTCGAAGCCGAGCAGGCGGATGCTGAAGCCGCTGAGGATGTCCACGTCCGCATCGGCCTCCCACCAGTCCGAGGCGAAGGGCGTGACACTGAAGTTGAAGTTCGCCCGAGGGCCGATGTAGGGGCCGGCGATGTCGTTGATGATGAGCGAGGCCCGTGCCTCGGCCCAAGCGGTGACGTTCAGCGCCAGCGAGTCGGCGATCTGCGGCTTGCTCAGCGTGAGCGGGCGGTGTTCGGAGAACGGCTCCGAGCTGACCTGCATGCCCGGTGGTTTCGTGAGGTCCCAGATCCACTCCACGCCGGCCTCGTAGGAGCCGGTAAAGGGCAGCACCACCTGCGTCGGCACGCTGGCGGTGACGCCGACCTTGGCGGAAAAGCGCGGCTGCACCTTCACCGGGACTCCGGCGATAGAGAAGTAGATCGTCGGCAGCCCGAAATCCACGATCTGCTTCTCGCGCTCGATCTCGGCAAGGCCGTTGTTGTCGGTGCCGGGGTTGACGGTGACGCGCAGGTTCAGCTCCAGTTCGCTGCCGAGCCGGACGGTGACGCGCACCGGCAGCAGCCCGGAGTAGCGGACGTCGATGCCGACTTTCATCCCCTGCAACAGCACCTGGCCGTCCACCGTGATGCCGCGCGTGATCTTCAGATCGTTGATGGGCATGTGCAGGGCGAAGAAGCCGTTCAGTTCCGAAAGCCTGGGGTGTCGCACCTGGTCCGCGTTGAGCAGGGCGTTGCGCTCAATCTCGAGCTGGAGGTTTTCCAAGTACGTGAAGGCGGTGTTCCCCGCAGGCGGGTCGAAGGGGTCGCGGGCCGCCGGATCGCCGTCCGCCGGCGGATCAAAGGCGTCGATCGCCTCCACGCTCAGCGTGCCGTGGCGCAGGTTGTCCACGAAGCCGCGCAGGTCGGGGTCCGTCTGTGAGTGCCAGAAGTTGACAAGCGGATTGAACAACCAGTCCGGCGGCGGCCCTCCGAACTGCTGGCCGTGCACGCGCACGCTGCCGTCGCCCTCGAAGGTGACCGAAGTGACCTCGACCATACGATCGGTCCGGATCGAGTGCCCCGCGCCCATCACGTATTGGGAGGAGGACACATGCTTCGCCAACCCGATCAGCTTTGCCTTCTCGCCCGGCGGTGGCATGTCAAAGACCCGCGGCAGGGTATGAAGAAACGGCACCTCCATGAGCAGCGTGCCGGGCTGAAGACCGGCGAGCAGCGGCGTGGACTCGGAGAAGATCAGGGTGACCCCCCGCGTGAGAAGGTTTTCCGTCGCGCTGTCATAGGCCTCGCCCGTGGCCTCATCCACGGCGACGGGCGGCAGGCGGAACTGAAAAAGCTCCGTGGCCGTGGCCCGCAGGCGCTGGCCGGCCAGCACGGCGTTCTTCACCGCCAAAGCGTCCGCCGCAGGCGCGAGCAGCACGATGGTCTCGGGCATCGCGACTGTGCTTTGAGGCGCGATGTCCGCAAACATGTGCGTGTCATCCACGATCTCCACCGGCCAGCCCGGCCCGGGCGGATCGAAGGCGATGCGCGCGCTCTCGTAGTAGCTGTCGCCGGAGTTTTGCAGGCTTGCCGTGAACGACAGCCGGATGCGCCCGTCGGGCTCGGTCGTCTCCCCGGCGAGCTGGATGTTCACGATGCTGACGTCGTTCGCGGCCTGCGTCAGGCGCGGGATCTCCGTGCCGTAACCGGAGATGGCATTGTAATCCGCCGGCGCGGCCAGCAGGCCATTGAAACCGGTGGCCAGCAGGCTGAGGCCGAGGAGAGCGATGCGCAGTTGCATTCATCCGGCAGTGAACGAATTCAGGGCGGATGTTGCAGAGAATCTCAAAAAAGTTGCCGCCCCCCGGCCGATGTCGGAATCTTCGCCCGCTTGCCCGGCACCTCTTCCATCTCCGCTGACCGATTTTTTCCACCAACGGCCTGGACGCTGGTGCTGGAGGCCGGAGGCGCTGCGCCAGATCATGCGCGCGAGGAACTCTGCAAGACTTACTGGAAGCCGGTGGCGCTCTTTCTTCAGTCGCTCGGCTTGAGCGAGCCGGACGCCGAGGACGGCGCGCAGGAAATCATGGCCCAGGTTTTCGGAAGCGAGGGCTTGAAGCCGTTCTCACGCGAGCAGGGGCGGATGCGCCACTACCTCAAGTCGGCGGCGCGGCATTATTTCTTCAACCATCGCAGGGACGCGAACACACGGAAGCGCGGCGGCGGCGCGCCCACGCTGTCGCTGGATGAGATGCCGCCTGTGCCGGTCAGCGAGTCCGCGTGCGACGCGCTCTTCGACAAGGCGTGGGCGCTGGCCCTGTGCGAACGCGCGATGAGCGCGCTGGAAGCCAGTTGCGCACGCCGCGGCAAGGGACCGCTGTTTCACGCCTTGAAACCCACGCTGACGCTCGGCGAGGAAGTGAAACCTTACGCCGAAATCGGTTCTCTGTTCGGTGTGACCGAGCAGCAGATCCGCATCGAAGTCTTCCGCCTGAGACGCCGCCTCGCCGAATTCCTGCGCGCGGAGGTGGCTGCGACGATGCAGTCCGGCCAGGGTGCGGCGGCCGTGGAGGATGAAACCCGCCATCTCATCCGGGCGCTCGCCTATGAACCCGCAAGCTGACACCACCTGCGCGGGCTGCGGTGCGCCGCTCGGCAAGGACGTGCTGGGCGGCGTCTGCGCGGCCTGCTTCGCGCGCGGCGCGCTGCTGCCCGAGGGAGGCTGGCTGCAATCCCTGCAAGCCGGTGATGAGGAAGCCCAACCTTGGCCCGAGCTGCCGGACTGGCAGATACTCGGCGTGCTGGGCGCCGGCGGCATGGGCACGGTCTTCCGCGCGCAACGCCGCGCCGACGGGATCATCGCCGCGCTCAAGGTGCTCGACGGCCGCTGGTCGCGCGACCCGCTGATGAGCGCGCGCTTTGAAGCGGAGGCGGACGCCCTCAAGCGGCTGGAGCATCCAAACATCGTCCGCGTGCTGGAGACCTGCGAAGCGCACGACGGAAGACTGTGCATCGTCATGGAGCTGGTGGACGGTTGCGACCTCGGCAGGCTGTTGCGTGCGGGTCCGCTCGGCACGGCCCGATCCCTGGAAATTTTTCAGAAGGTCTGCGCCGCCGTCGTCTTCGCCCATGCGCGCGGATTTTCGCATCGCGACATCAAGCCGGCGAACATCCTCGTGACGGGCGATGACGGGGTGAAGCTGGCCGACTTCGGCCTCGCCAAGGAATGCACGGAGGGAACCATCGGCGCGCTGACGGCGACCACCGACCAGTTTGGCACCGCCTACTATCTCGCCCCGGAGCGCATGATCTCGCGTTCCCCGGACGGACCGCCGCAGGACGTGTATGCGCTGGGCGTGCTGTTGTATCACCTGCTTGCCGGGCGCATGCCGATCGGCAACTACACACCCGTCTCGCGTCTGGCGCCAGTGCCGGCGGCGTTCGATGCGCTGATTGCCAAAGCCCTCGAAGCCGATCCCGCCCGGCGCATCGAAAGCGCCGACGCACTCGGCCAGGCCATCGCCAAAGCATGGCGCGCGCACGAGAACAGCGGCCAGCGAAGACAAAACGCACGGCGGCTGCTGCTGGTTGCCGCTGCTGGTGCGCTGGGCGCGGGTTTGTTGCTCAGCGGAGCAGCATGGCAGCGATCCAGAGTGCCGGAGCGGCCCGTCTTCACACCACCCTCCGCGGTCAAAGCCGGTTCTCATTGGGAGAACAGCCTTGGCATGAGGTTCGTGCCCGTGCCCGGCACGCGCGTGCTGTTTTCAATCTGGGAGACGCGCCGCAGGGATGTGGAACCCTTCATCGCGGTGGAGAAAGCCACCGTCGCCACCAGCTACCGGGAGGTCGAGGCGGAACGAAGCCGCAAGAGTTTCAACATCCAGACGCTTGGACCGGGCGGACGGCTCATCGCCGCCGGGAGCTGGGCGGAGCCGGGCTTCCCTGTCACGGACGATCATCCCGCGTGCTTCATGCTGCCGCGTGATGGCGCGCGCTTCTGCCAGTGGCTCACATGGAAGGAACAGGCGGAAGGCCGTCTGCTGCCGGGCCAGTGTTATCGCCTGCCCACGGCTGAGGAATGGCTCATCGCCGCCGGTGGCGAGGACACGCCGCCGCGCGCCGGCAACGTCGCCGGCCCCGAGGCGCGGGATGAATTTTGGAACCCGCGCTGGCCCACGTTCGACAAGGCGGATGCGTTTCCCCGCATGGCACCGGTGGGATCGTTCCCGGCGGAGTTGCACGGCTTGTTCGACATCTCGGGAAACGTCAGCGAGTGGGTGCTGCGCTCCGAGGCGGACATCATCAAGCCGTCCTGGGAAACCGACGCCCTGCTGCTCGGTCCGGACTTTCACGACGGCAGCGCCGACGTGGCCAGCTTCCGCCACCGCCGCCCTTCGCCGATGAACCTGCGTCTGCCGAATTTCGGCTTCCGCATCGTCCTGGAGCATGAGATCACTAAGGCGCCTTAAGCGTTGTCCGCGCGGGTGCATTCCATTGGTCAAATCACAAGACCAGATAATCCGGCTCGCAGGGCGCGTCTTGAACAGCGTCTTCTCATTGTCATGCCTGCCCACGCCGATTCGCAAACCAGCCAGCCCGTGAGAACTCCTGCTGGAAATGCCAGACTCGACCGCGCCTTTGCGCCGTTCGACATCGCGGTTTGCCGGGCTGCCCATGCGGGAAGCAGAGTGGCGTTACTGAAATCCCTCCCTGTGTTCCTCTATGTCCTCGGTGGTTGTCTCAAAGCCGCCGACTTCCGCGTCGAAAACAGCACCGTGCTCACGAGTGAGGGCGCGTATCACTGGGCGCAGTCGCGGCCTGCGGTGA
>DDQZ01000024.1:0-183 GCA_002343505.1 Verrucomicrobiaceae bacterium UBA2429
GAAGCCTTCAGTGGGCAGGAACATGATCGCGAACTCGGTGGTATGCGGCACCGCGATGTACTTGCGGATCTCCTTCGCCTGCAGCCGCACCGCGCGCTCCAGCGCGTCGCCGGCCTGTCTGACCGCGTCGGCGTCCGCGCGCTCCTGGGCATCGAGCAACCGCTCGTAGTCCTCGCGCGGGAA